>JACDHR010000162.1 GCA_013820915.1 Gemmatimonadota bacterium | reverse complement strand
CGTTGGCGAGTTCATACATCTCGAACGTGGTATCCCCAGACGGCGTCTGTTGAGCCGCGGCAGGTATCGCGAGAAGCAGCGCAGCCACGGCGCCCGCGGTCCGACAAAAGTTTCGCATAGTCCCTCCGGTTAATCGAGTAAAGAGCGGCGGCGGCGACCAGCAGCCGCCGCGGAGCGGGTACGGCCGACAAGATGCGAGCACCCGCCTCTCTGGGCAAACATCCCGTACAACCCTGGTACAATTTACGCCGTTCGCAGCCACCGCGCGAGATCTCGCAGAGTGGGGCGCTTTCCCGTGGCGAGGATCCCGACCCGGTAGATCTTCCCGGCTAACCAACCCAGCACACCCACGCCGAGTGCGAGCGTCACCAGTGAGCCGACGACCTCGAGCGTGGAGATCCCGCCTGCCCCGATCCGCATGGGCATCACGATCGGCGAGGTGAGCGGTATCCACCCCAGCACGGTCGCCAGGGTACCCTGCGGATCGCGGATGATCTGCTGCTGCATCAGGATCGGCAGCAGGAGCGGCACGATCAGCGGGAAAGTGAAGCGCTGCGCGTCCTCGCTGCTTGCGGCCGCCGCCCCGGCAGCCGCGAAGAGTGCGGCGTAGAGGAAGAAGCCAAAGAACGCGAAGAGCCCAAGGGCTGCTCCCAACATCGGGTCGATCCCGAGGCTGGGCAGCGGCAGGTTCGACGCGGGCAGGCCCAGCATGTCGAGCAGCCGTTCGCGCTGAGAGACCATCACTACGGCGATGGCCGCCCAGATCAGCACCTGCAGCAACGCCGCGGACCCCACGCCCAGCACCTTGCCGAGCATCAGGTGCGACGCGCGGATCGAGGAAACCAGCACCTCCGAAATTCGGTTCGTTTTCTCCTCCTGCACGCTCTGCATGACCTGCGCGCCGTAGAACAGCGTCAGGAAGTAGAGGAGAAAGCCGACCGCGATGCTCACGATCATCGTCGCGGCCGCGCTGGCGCCCTCCTCCCCGTCGCGGGTGATCCGCGACGCCTCGACCTGCACCGGCCGGAGCAGCGATGCGACCTCGGAGATCTGTAGCCCCGCCTCTGCGAGCCGCACCGCCTGCACCGCCTCGGAGACGGCCGCGCTCAGGCGCTCCTGGATCTCGAAATCGGTCACGTTGCGCGCGCGGTAGGCCGCTCCACTCTGCTCCACCACGCCGGGCGGGATCCAGAGATAACCGTCTACGCTCTCCACCCGGATCGCGGCGTTCAAGGAGTCGCGCACCGAGGCCAGCGGCACGCGCAGGTGCTCCACCGCGAAGCGGGTGTCCCGCTCCCTCGTGGGCACCGCGCTGAGCGATCTCACGACTTGCTCGCCCACCGCGGGCGGCCCTTCGTCCACGACCACGATGCGCTGCTCGCCCCCGCTGCCTGTCACCTGCATGAGGATCGGGACGGCGAAGACCAGGACCATGAAGAGCGGCACCAGCAGTGTGCTCAGCAGAAAGCTGCGCGAGCGTACGCGGGTCACGAACTCCCGCTCCAGGACGAGGAGCATCTCAGACATGGGTCACCTCGCGCTCGGGGCGACGGTGGGCGACGGATGCGCGGCCCACGCGCTCGACGAAGATGTCGTGGAGCGAGGGCTCCACGCGAACGAAGCCGATCAGCGGCACGTCCACCGTGTTCAGCGCGGTGAGCAGATCCCGCGGATCGGCCGCGGGCGCGAGATCCGCCTCCCATCCGTCTCCCCGCCGCTCTACGCGGGTGAACCACCGCGAGTCGCCCATCAGCCGGTCCGTCGCCGGCGAGGGCTCCTCCCACTCGATCCGGTAGGTGCGCCCCGCGGCCTCGCGCCGGATCCGCCGGATGTCGCCGTCCAGCACCTTGCGGCCTTCCGCGATGATGCAGACCTGATCGCAGAGCTGTTCGGCCTGCGGCATGTTGTGCGTGCTGAAAATCACCGTGCGCCCCTCGGCGCGCGCCTCAAGCACGGTGTCCTGCAGAACTTCCTGGTTCACGGGGTCGAGCCCGGAGAACGGCTCGTCCAGGATCAGCAGCTCCGGACTGTGCAGTACCGTGGCGATGAACTGCACCTTCTGCTGCATCCCCTTGGACAGCGTATCGACCTTACTCGCCCGCCACTCGGCAAGCCCCATCCGCTCCAGCCACTCGTCCGCGCCGCGCCGCGCCTCGGCTCGGGGGACCCCTTTCAGCCGGGCGAAGAAGACGATCACGTCGATCACCCTCATCTTCTTGTACAGGCCACGCTCCTCCGGCAGATAGCCGACACGGCGCAGCACGGTGCGGTCCCGCTCCGGGTCCACACCGAGGAGCGAGACGTGCCCGCTATCGCGCGCGATGATGTTCATGACCATCCGGATCGTGGTCGACTTGCCCGCGCCGTTCGGGCCCAGGATGCCGTAGATGAGGCCCCGCGGAACCACCAGGCTCAGATCGTCCACCGCGGTATGACCGGCGTAGTGCTTCGCGACGCGATCCAGCACCAGTGCATGATTCATCGAGTACGTTCGGTGGATGGATGGAAACGCCGGGATCTCCGTGAAGGCGGAACCGGCGGATCTCGCCGTATGCCTGTCGCCCGTCGGTAGATCCCCGCTTCCCGGAGACTACGGGCGGACACGCAATATGGTTTCACTCGCGTCGTTAGGCAAGCCGGGTTGACATGCCTCCGGGGGCCGTGCCATTGTCCGGGCGCACGCACCGTCGTTGGACGAACGGGGACTCTCTCGCCGCACACGAGGCAAAAATGGATTGGTGCCGTTGGGTGTTGATGTTCGTTCTCGCTCTGACCGCCGCCTGCTCTCCGCTGCGCGTGGCGGAGGCGTTCATTCCCGACGATCATCTCGTCCTCACCCGCGACGTCGCGTACGGGGACGAGCCCCGCCAGCGCCTGGATGTATACCGTCCCCGCCATCTCCGTCGCCCCGCTCCGACGATCGTGTTTCTCTACGGAGGCCGGTGGCAGTACGGCTCCAGGCGCGAGTACCGTCTGCTGGGCAGTACGCTGACGCGGCGGGGGTTCGTCGTGGTGGTGGCGGACTACCGGCTCTATCCGGAGGTGCGGTTCCCGGCGTGGATAGAGGACGGCGCGGCCGCGGTACGCTGGACACACGGCAACATCCACGCGTATGGGGGAGATGACTCGCGGCTTTTCGTCGTCGGCCACTCCGCGGGAGCCCATACGGCGGCGCTCCTCGCGTTCGACGAACAGTACCTGCGAGATGCGGGAGTTCCCGCCGGCGCGGTGCGCGGGTTCGTCGGCATGGCGGGGCCGGTCGATACGGCGTGGACCGATCCGGACGTGCAGGCGCTGATGGGACCTCGGGAAGGCTGGCCGCGCACCTATCCGGCAAGCCACATCGACGGGACAGGGCCACCGCTCCTCCTCTTGCACGGTGCCGGAGATGAGACGGTGCACCCGCGGAACTCCGTTCGGCTCGCGGCGCGCATCCGGGAACGCGGTGGCTGTGCGCGGAGTGTGGTCTACCCTGGCGTGGGGCACGTCTCGATCGTTGTCGCGCTCGTCGCTCCCTGGCTTCGCATCGCGCCCGTGCTGGACGACGTGGAGTCGTTCGTACGCGAGCTATCCGAGGAGGAGAACACCGCCTGTGCGGTACCATCTCTCCCGAGCGAGGGCATCTCCGGCAGGTAGCCCTCAGAGCGCGTGAGCCGGCGCGCCCTTCAGCAGAGGCGCGAGGTACTGCCCCGTAACGCTGGCCGGCACCGCGGCCACCTCCTCCGGCGTGCCCATCGCCACCACGTTCCCGCCCTCAGGGCCCGCTCCGGGCCCGAGATCTATGACCCAGTCCGCGGTCTTGATGACATCCAGGTTGTGTTCGATGAGGAGCACGGTGTTCCCGGCGTCGATCAGGTCGCCGATCACCCGAAGCAGCTTGGCGATATCGTCCAGGTGGAGGCCGGTGGTCGGCTCGTCGAGGATGTAGAGCGTGCCGCGGCCGTGCCCGCCCTTGCGGCTCTTGGCCGCCTTCCCACGGTGGGCGCCGAGCGCCAGCTCCCGCGCGATCTTGATGCGCTGCGCCTCGCCGCCGGAGAGCGTGGGCGCCGGCTGGCCGAGCCGGAGGTAGCCGAGCCCCACCTGCTGCAGGTGCCAGAGCGAGGCGCCCAGACGGTCCTCGTGCAGGAAGAAGCGGATCGCCTCGTCTGCCGTGAGTTCCAGTACGTCGCGGATATTCTTACCACGATAGGCGACCTCGAGGATCTCCGGCTTGAAGCGTGCGCCCCCGCAGATCTCGCAGGGCACGAACACGTCCGCCATAAAGACCATCTCCACCTGCATCTGCCCGTCGCCCTTGCACGCCTCGCAGCGGCCGCCCGCCACGTTGAAGGAGAAGTGGCCGGGCCCGTACCCCCGCTTCTTCGACTCCGGGAGCGACGAGAAGACGCGGCGAACCTCGTCGTACGCCTTGATATAGGTGACCGGGTTGGAGCGCGGGGTGCGGCCGATCGGCGACTGGTCCACCAGCACCAGCCCACCCAGCCGCTCGACGCCGCTCAGCCGCTCGAAGGAGCCCACCGTCTCGCCCAGGTGCCGCTTCGCGCTCGTCTCTCCACCCGAGAGTTCGCGCTCGATCGCGCGGAAGAGAACATCGTGCACGAGTGTGGATTTGCCGGACCCCGAAACCCCTGTCACCACGGTGAGGGTACCGAGCGGGATCTCCACGTCCACCGCGTGCAGGTTATGCTCGCGCGCGCCCTCCAGCCGCAGCCGCGGCCCGCCGTTGAGCCGCCGCCGCTCGGGCACCGGGATCTCGGATCGCCCGGAAAGGTACCGGCCCGTCAGCGTATCGGCCTCGAGAATCTCCGCCGGGCTCCCCTGGAAGACCACCGCTCCCCCGTGCTCGCCGCTCGCCGGCCCGAGCTCCACGAGGTGGTCCGCGAGCCGGATCGCCGCGGGGTCGTGCTCCACCACGATCACCGTGTTGCCGGCCTCGCGCAGCCGCAGCAGCAGGCGAAGCAGCCGGTCGTTATCGGCCGGGTGCAGCCCGATGGTCGGCTCGTCCAGCACGTAGAGCGTGTCCATCAGCTTGCTGCCGAGCGCGTTGGCGAGGGTAATGCGCTGCGCCTCGCCGCCCGAGAGCGAGCGCGTCTGGCGATCCAGCGTCAGGTAGCCGAGCCCCACGTCGTCCAAAAAACCGAGCCTCGCCTGCAGCTCGTCGAGGATCGAGTCGGCGATCTCGAGATCGGAGTGCGTGAGGGCGCCGTTCTGCCGCTCCACGCCCTCACCCCGGCGCCGCGCGCCGGGGTGAGGGCCTCCGGGGCCGGCGGAGGAGAGTCTCGTAGTTCCCCTGTTCCTTATCTCTTCCACCCACTCCCGCAGCCGCACCAGCGGGAGCGCCGCCGCATCGGCGATGTGCGCGCCGGCCACGCGTACCCGGAGCGCTTCCGGACGGAGCTTCCCGCCTCCGCACACGGGGCAGCTCCGCGCGCTCTGGTACTGACGCAGGAAGACGCGGATATACTGCTTGTAGCGCTTCTCCTCCAGCGACTCCAGGAAGGGGAGCACTCCCTGGAAGCCGCGCCCGCCGTGCAGCACCGCGTTGCGAAAGGGCTCCGGCAGCTCGCTCCACGCGGCACCGGAGGAAACGCCCTCGCGGCGGGCGAACTCCGCCAGCTTGCGGCGGCGCGCCTCGTAGCGCGGCTTGCTCCACGGGTCCACCGCGCCCTCGGCGAGCGTACGTGCCGAGTTCGGTACGACGAGCGTCTCATCGTACCGCAGCACCGCACCGAACCCCGTGCATTCCGGGCAGGAGCCGTAGGGATTGTTGAAGGAGAAGAGCTGCGGACGCGGTACCGGAAACTCGGTTAGGGGATGCGTGGGGCAGCGGAAGCGCTCGGAGAAACGGAGCGGGGTGCCTTCCACCGGCACGACCACCGCTTCACCTTCCCCTTCCGTGAAGGCGGTCTGCAGCGAGTCCGCGAGGCGCCCCCTGTCTTCCGTATCCACGCGCAGGCGGTCCACCACCACGAGGAGATCCCCGGCGCGGGTGACGTCGGTCCCTTCCTCCAGCTCATCGAGGTGCAGCTCACGCCCGTCGCTCAGCACGCGCAGGAACCCGAGCGCGCGGAGGTTCTCCACCACCAGCTCGTGCCGCACCCGCGCCGAGAGCGGGAGCGGAAAGCAAACGAGTACGCGCACGCGCTCGGGCAGCGCGAGCACCGCGTCCGTGGCACTCTGAACCGAATCCGGCCGCACCTCGCGGCCGCAGGCATTCTCCGGCTCGCCCGGGCAGTACGTGCGCCCCACCCGCGCCCAGAGCAGCCGTAGATAGTCGTACACCTCGGTGGCGGTACCCACGGTGGAGCGGCTGCTCTTCGTCGGGTTGCGCTGCTCGATGGCAACCGCGGGGGAGATCCCCTCCACGCGGTCCACATCCGGCTTCTCCATCCGCTCCAGGAACTGCTTGGCGTAGGTGGAGAGCGACTCCACGTAGCGCCGCTGCCCCTCCGCATAGATGGTGTCGAATGCCAGCGAACTCTTCCCCGACCCAGACGGGCCCGTGAACACGATCAGCGCGCGCCGGGGGAGATCGAGATCCAGGTTCTTCAGATTGTGCTGCCGCGCACCGCGAATGAGAATACGATCTTTCATGGTGCCGAAAGTATACCGAACGGGAGGGAGAAGAAAGGAGTCAGGAGTCAGGAGTCAGGAGTCAGAAGCCGGAAGTCAGGGAGCGTTGCAGATCTTGCGTGCGTAGGCGTCGAGCACGTGGCTGACTTTTTTGAGCCGGGCCAGAAGAGCGGCACAGTCGACGTAACCCAAGTCGGTCGCCAGGATGAAGTAGTACCGTGTTTCCTCCAGCGAGCCCTCCGCGATGTTCGCAGGAATGGAGACTACGGAACGGCGGAGCTGTGACGTGAGGCCATACAGCTCATGCTTCGGGAACACCATCGTGGCGCCGTAGGTGGCCAGAACCAACTCATGCGCCTTTCCCCAAACCACCAGATCCCGAAACGTCTTCGCCGGTCCCATCATCCTGTCTCCTGTCTCCTTCCTTCTCTCTTGCTTCGCACGTACCTTACCCGCATGCCTCTTCCTGAACGACTATACACGCTCTCGCTGCGCGGGCTGCGCCGGTTGCTCCCGGCGCTCGCCAGAGGCGAGGGGAAGCTGGCGCGGGGGATCCGCGGACGGGCCGGGGTGCTGGAGCGGATGGGACGGTGGTCGGCAGCGGAGCGCGACGCTGCCCGTCCGCTGATCTGGTTCCATGCGCCGAGCGTGGGTGAGGGGCTTCAGGCGCGTGCAGTGGTGGAGCGGCTGCGCCAGGCACGGCCGGAGATCCAGGTGGTGTACACCTATTTCTCGCCATCCGCAGAAGCTTTCGCGCGCAGCGTTCCGGCCGATTTCGCGGACTACCTGCCGTTCGACCTGCCGGGCGAGGTGGAGCAAAGCCTCGACCTGCTGCGGCCGGCGGTGATCGCGTTCACGAAAACCGAGGTCTGGCCGAACCTCGCGCGCGCGGCTGCGCGGCGAGGTGTGCGGCTGGCGCTGCTGAGTGCGACGCTGCCGCCGGGCTCCAGCCGTCTCTCGGGGCTGGCGCGCCCCTTCCTGATCCCGGCGTTCAGCCGGCTGGACCGACTGGCGGCGATCTCGGCCGCGGATGCCGAGCGGTTCGGCGCGCTCGGCATCCCTCCCGCGCGCCGCAGCGTCATGGGCGACGCGCGCTTCGACCAGGTATGGAAGCGCGCGGCCGCCGCCGACCGCGACTCGCCGCTTCTCCGGCCGCTGCGCGATTCCGACCGCTCTACCCTCGTCGCCGGATCCACCTGGCCGGCGGACGAGGAGCGGCTTCTCCCCGCACTGCGCGCGCTGCACCGCACGGGTATCGGGGTTCGCATGGTTCTCGTGCCGCACGAGCCCACCCCGGCCCACCTGCGCGAGACGGAGGAGCGGCTCGACACGCTCGGGCTCGTCCACACGCGGTTGTCCGGCATCGAGGCGAACGGAGCCGCGCCATACAACGTAGTGGTCGTGGACCGTGTCGGCGTGCTGGGCGAGCTCTATGCGCTCGCGGACGTTGCGTACGTGGGTGGAGGATTCGGGAGCGCGGGGCTGCACTCCGTTCTCGAACCGGCGGCCTTCGGGGTGCCGGTTCTCTTCGGCCCGCAGCACGCGAACGCGCGCGAGGCCGCGGAACTGATCGAGGTGGGCGGCGGATTCCGGGTGGAGGGCGCCGCGGCGCTGGAGCGCCGGCTCCAGGAGCTGCTGCGGGATCCATCAGTGCGGCAACGCGCCGGCACCCGGGCACGCGACTACGTGCGGGCGGGGCTGGGTGCGGCGGAGCGCGGGGGGGGGGGGGGGGGGGGGGGGGGGGGGGGGGGGGGGGGGTTTTTTTTTTTTACCACCCCCCCCCCCACCCCGCATAGG
>JACDHR010000556.1 GCA_013820915.1 Gemmatimonadota bacterium | reverse complement strand
CTCGCGCGCATAATCAGCGCGGAAGAATCGAGTCGCCGCCAGTGAAACAGTTTGAAACGAACGCAATCAACTAACTGGCGAGGCCCCTCCCGCCATCTCCCGCTGCCCGTGAGCGGAGAGAGGCCGAGGGGTCTCGTCGCAGACATCGACTGGAAACCAACTGATATGATCTACAACTATAGCCGAGGCTCGCACCAGAGCGGCCCATCCCCCGCAAACGCACCGAACGCGGCCCTCCTCATCGATTTCGACAATGTGACGATGGCCATCCGCAGCGACCTCGGCAAGGAGCTGAAGGCGCTGATGAACTCGGACATCATCCGGGGGAAAGTCTCCGTTCAGCGCGCATACGCCGATTGGCGCCGCTACCCGCAGTATATCGTTCCACTCGCTGAGTCCTCCATCGACCTGATCTTCGCCCCCGCGTACGGTTCCGCCAAGAAGAACGCGACGGACCTGCGGATGGCGATCGACGCGATGGAGCTCGTGTTCACGCGACCGGAGATCGGAACCTTCATTCTGCTGACTGGCGATTCCGATTTCTCCAGCTGCGTCCTGAAGCTCAAGGAGTACGGCAAGTACGTGATCGGCGTGGGGATGCGCGAGTCCTCGAGCGATCTGCTGATCCAGAACTGCGACGAGTATTACTCGTACCACGCCATCTCCGGCCTTACCCGAGCCGGCGCCGACGAGGGGATTCGAGAGGATCCGTGGGATCTGGTGGAGCGTGCGGCGCGGCAGATGGTAATCGAGGGTGACGTGATGCGGACGGATCGCCTCAAGCAGGTCATGCTGGGGCTCGACCCGGGCTTCGACGAGAAGAAGCTGGGCTATACGAAGTTCTCCCGGTTCGTCTCCGAGGCCGAGAAGAAGGGGCTGGTGCGGTTGCGGAAGATGGAGGACGGGCAGTACGAGATCACCGGTACCGCCGCCGAGGGGGCGACGGATACGGCTGCATCAGCGCCCGAGTCGCGCAGTCGCGATCGGGACGTTCGGCGGGGGAGAGGCGATCGCGGCCGCCGTCGCGGGTCGGCAGGCTCGGAGCCACGCACGCCGGTGTCCCTACCGGCGCCCCAGCCGATCACGGTCACGGCACCCGCGCCGACTCCGGAGCCGGCTCTGGAGCCGACTCTGGAGCCGACTCTGGAGCCGCGGGTTGCCGACACGTCGGCCGACATGCCGGCCGCTACGCCGGCTTCCGAGGCGCCGGCGGCGTTGAAGTACGCGCAGGCGCTGCTCCAGCATGCGATCCGCGCACTGGCGACGCGGAACGGTGACGCGGTCCGTGACGGCGATGTGAAGCGCAAGATGCTCGAAATGGATGCCTCATTCGACGAAGCCCCGCTCGGGTTCAGCAAATTCAGCCGCTTCCTCCGCCATGCCCACGAAGCGGAGATCGTCGACCTCAATCGGGTGGACGGTGGGCAGTACGAGGTCAGCCTCGGTGCGCGGAAGATGCCGCCGCCCGCGCTGAGCCCGCAGCCCGCACCCGTTGAGGAGCCGGTGCGGGAGGCGACGGTAGCGGCAGCCCAGCCGAGCGGCGCCGAGTCAGCCCTCGCGGAGCCGAGCCGCACGGAGCCGAGCCGCGTGGAAGCGGTCGGGAGCGAGCCGGCCACGAAAGAACGTCCGGCCGCACCTCTGCGCGGCCGGCGTGGTGGACGCGGTAGATCCGCGGAAGGACCGCCTCCGATCCTGCCCGGTCAGGTCGTGCAGCCCTCGAAGGTCATAGAAACCCCCGAAAGCGTAGCGGAGCCCGCCATCCCCGCTGTCGCCGAGGAAGACGTGCCAGCACCTGAAGCGGCGGTGATATCCACGGGCGCTGCGGATCAACCGGCGCGGGAGGATACTGCGGCCGAGGCACCGAAGCGTCGAAGCAGGCGCGGCGGCCGCAGTCGCAAGATCGGCGAGGCCTCGCTCGAGCTGCTCCCAGGTCAGGTGGTAGAGGCTCCCGCGGAGGCTGCTGCAGAGCCGGAAGCCACAGCACCCGAAGCCGCGGAGGAAGCCGCGGGCGAGGACACTTCCCGGAAGCGTCGTCGCGGAGGGAGAGGGCGGAAGCGCAAGGATGAATCTCCCGCGGCGGTACCGGATGCGGCGGCACCGGATGTGGCGGCGCCGGATGCGGCTGAACCGGAGGTTGCCGCCGCATCGTTCTCGGTGGAGGCTCTCGGGCTTCCGCGTGACCCAGACGCGATCACCGCCTATCTCACCAATTCCTACAAAGGGGTCGGAAAGAAGACGGTGGAGTCGATGATCGACGCGTTCGGTGAAGACATGTTCCGCGTTTTCGCGGAGGAGCCCAACCGACTGCGCGAGGTGCTCGGCGACCGGCGTGCGGCTATCGTGCTCGAGCAGTGGGTGGCGGACTTCGCGCGGCGTTCCGACACGAGCGCCTCTGCAGAGGAAGCCTCCGGCGAGGAGAGCTCCCCGGCTGCGACGGAAACCGCTCCCGCCGAGGACGAGGATGCGGCGGACAGGAAGCCGCGTGCTCGTAGCCGTGGGCGGGGCGGGCGTAAGAAGAAGGACCAGCCGACCCCCGCGTGATCAAGTACGGCCCGAGCGAAGATGCCGCGTCCGGAAAAACCGGACGCGGCATC
>JACDHR010000555.1 GCA_013820915.1 Gemmatimonadota bacterium | reverse complement strand
GAGCCGCTGGCGCCGCAAGCGCGTGGCGCGCGGTACCAGGCGATCCTTGATCGCGGCAGCAGCTTTCCGGTCCGCGGCAACGTAGCGTGCGGTCTCGTCCAGCGACCCGATCGGGAGCCCGTCGATCACCACCCGCTCCAGGTCGGCGAGAGTGGCGACGTCACGCTGCAATACGCGGCGCCCGCCAAGGATCTCGGCTACCTTTGCTGCGTCGATCGGCACGTGTCCTCCCGGAGGAATGTCTCAACTGAACCAATAATATGTTCATATGGGTCAACACACAACGGCCGCGTGGTTAAACGTCGCTCGATGCGGCTGCCCGCGTAGAGTTGGTTGCCGGTCGGTAGCGCCCGCCCGCCCGCGCGTGCTGATTTGAGTCGGCGAAGGCCGACTTGGTGTTGTCGTAGCAGCGGTTTCAACCGCCCGACGTGGTGTCGTCATAGCAGCGGTTTCAACCGCCCGACGTGTGGAGGTCGCTGCGGAGATCGAGATATCAGGGAGGCGGAATGGCGGAAGTAACGGTGGTCGGCGGCGGGGCCTCACCCCCGGCTCGCAGGCTCGCCACCCCCTCTCCCACGAGGGGGGCGGCGAAGTGCATTTGAGCTGTTCACCTCGCCGCTGGTGCTGCTGGAGGCGCAACGTGGCCATCATGAATTCGCGCAGCTTCGCATGGAGGTGCTACGGGAGATTCCGCAGCTCGTGCCCACGACGGAGGCCACTCACCTGGAACTGCACGCATATTGCGAATGCTCGTATGCGCAGCCGCATCGAAGCGCTCTGCCGGGCGGCAGGGTTCGAGCCCCCGATCTTGTGTACACCGGAGGAGTTGCCCGATGAGTAAGTCGATCTGGACGGACCCGGAGTTCTCGCAGCCTTCTCAGCGGCTAGGACCAGTTCCGTTCCGGTGCGCTCATCCTCGTACTTTCTTAGCTCACACTCCTGGATCTCGAGCAGGCGCCCGCCGCTGTCCGAGCTTTGCTCAACCAGCAGCGCTTCGCTTGCTGGTTGAGCGCCTGAGCGGCCATCTGTTGGGCGGCTCCAGAGGGTTCGGAGCATCGGCAGGCTTGACTGCGCCATTGGCGCACAGTATCGTTCCTCATGATCTTCGTCGAGTTCACCTCGTTCAGCCACCGCCGGAGCGAGAACCTGGACGACGAAGCGTACCGGGCGCTGCAGAATGCGTTGCTGGAGCACCCCGATGCCGGTGTGCGCATCCCGGGTACGGGCGGTCTGCGGAAGATTCGGTGGGCCGCCGAGGGCCGGGGCAAGCGTGGCGGCGTTCGGGGGATCTATTCCCCCGTGGAGTCTCGGGGCGTGATGCTCATGCTGCTCATCTATCCCAAGAATGAGCAGGACGATCTCACGCCGGCTCAGAAGCGTCTTTTGGCTGGGTTGGTCAGAGCAGAACTCGCACAGGCAGGTGAACCATGAGGGAAGACCTTTTTAACGAGCTGGTGGATAGCGTAAAGGAAGCGGGTGCCTACCTGAGGGGGAAGGCCGCTCCGGCACGGGTAACGTTCGTCGGCGAGCCCGATCCCAAGGCGATTAGGGCCGGTCTTGATCTCACGCAGGAGGAGTTCGCCGCTGCCTTGTGCATCAGCGTCAAGACACTCCGCAACTGGGAGCAGGGGCGCCGAGAGCCGAGTGGTCCGGCCATGCGCCTCCTGCAGATTGCGGCGAAGCATCCGGAGGTTGTGCTCGAAGCCGCATAGCTTTCCGCCTCCGCACCGCCCCACAAGGCGCTGAACGGCGACAAAGGGCCGTGCGCGAGGTGGCTGCGACCCGCGACATGTCGGCCGAGGTCCTGATGAAGCTTTACATTGGGCAGGGGCTGAGGCAGGATACCTCGCGTCTGTTCTCGGAGCGGATTCTGGAGACCACGGCACGAGTGCTGGCGCGGCATATCAGCTCGGAGGAGGAGCGCACGGCCATTCTGCGCGAGATCCAAGGTGAAGCCGCAGCCTGACTTGCGGAGTCCCTGGTCTAACGAGCGTATATGGACTTCTCCCGTGAGTAGCGCACGGGCTCTGCGTCAGATCGGGCTCCTGTCTCCTGTCTCCGTTCCGCGGGACGGGCAAGCCGGAGCCACTAAAGCGCGAGCTGTCGGGGTGCTGGTCCCGACGCATCGACGAGCAGCATCGGTTGGTGTACGAGGTGCACGAGAACAAAATCCGCGTCCTCGCCGCCCAACGACACATCTCAGCGGCGCCGCTTCGTGGCGTCCACTTCAGTGATGGTCTCGCGCCCCCGGATTTGAACCCCGTGCGGGGCCAATTTCGGCTACGGGAGCATGAGAGCATTCTCTCGGTGTGTAGATACTCCAGCGGCGTCTTGTACGCCACCCGGGAGTGCCTTCCGCATGTATTGGAGTATGTCATCTGCCGGTCCACGGCTCCAATCACCTCTGCAAGCGTCTCGGACTCGATCACGAGCGAGTGGTTCTCTGCCTTGAAGCGGCTCCAAAACGATCCGAGTCCTGAGAGTTGTCTCTGGCTCCATTTTCCGCGGGAGGAGATGACCACCCCGTCCTCGACCGAAAGTAGCTCCGGCGGCTCCGGCAGGAGCCTTCGGTATCCGTAAGCCGGATGCTTCTC
>JACDHR010000161.1 GCA_013820915.1 Gemmatimonadota bacterium | reverse complement strand
CTGCTGCTCGGTACCTACGTTGCCGGCCTCACGCTGCTCGCCCGCGGCGAGACGGAGGCAGGATCCGCAGCGGAGGTTACTGCCGGCGCCGGAGTGGCGGGCGCCGCGCTGCTCGCCACTGCCCTGCGGGGCGGGCGGCGGGCGGTGCCCTGGACGGCTGGCGCTGTCGCACTCGCCGGGCCCGCGGTGACAGCTGCGCTCCGCGATCCGGTTCCGGCTCGGGTGGGACCGGCGGTGGGGGCGATGATCCGGGCGATTCCGGCGCTCGACGGCGCACTGGCGGCGCCCCGGGCTCCCCGTCACGCGCTTGTGCTGCTCCCGCTGCTTGCACTCGTCCGCTGGGGACGCAAGCTGTTCCCCATCAGCTGACGATCCGGGGGAACGCGGGTTTGAGACAGCTTGCAATCGTTGCAGAGCATTCCGCGTCGCATTGACGCTCATCCCAGGTACAGGAACGGGTTTGAAGATCTGGATCATTGGCCTGCGGGGCACCACCGCCACCACCGCGACGGTGGGCACGCTGGCCGCGCAACGTGGACTGCTTCCGCTCGAGGGGCTGCTTACGGAGACTGCACCGTTCGGTGCGCTGCCGCTCGCCGAAGTTCAAACGCTCGAGTTCGGCGGCTGCGATCTCTCCCCCGGCCACCTGGCGGGGACGGCGCATGCCACCCTCGCCGCCGTGGGAGCCTTTCCCACCGCGGTGGTGGAGGCCGTGATGCCCGAGCTGGAGCGGATCTCCATCACCCGTGGAACTCTGCGGGGCGGCGGGAGGGCGGTCGAGGCACTCGCCGAAGGCGAGCCGGATCTGAGTGAGAGCGCTCGTGAGGCGATCGACCGCATCACCTCCGATCTGCAGGGGTTCGCTGCCGGAGCGCCCGCGGTGGTGGTGAACCTTGCCTCCACGGAGCCGCTGACGGACCCGGCGCTTGCCAGCTGGGATCTGGCGGCGCTGGAGCAGGCGCTGGACGCGGACGATTCGCGCATCCCCGCCTCCAGCCTCTATGCCTACGCCGCGGTGCAAGCGAGGCTGCCGTACATCAACTTCACCCCCTCGGCGGGTGCCTCGCTGCCCGCTCTGATCGAGCTGGCGCGGGAGACTGGGGTTCCACTGGCAGGGCGGGATGGAAAAACGGGAGAAACGCTGGTCAAGACGGCGCTCGCTCCCATGTTCGCCATTCGCGCCCTCACTGTCGAGGGCTGGTACGGCACCAACATCCTGGGCAATACGGACGGGCAGGTGCTTGCGGACCCGGAGAACCGCGCGAGCAAGATCACCTCGAAGCAGGGAGTGCTGGAGGCGTGCCTCGGCTACTCCCCGGAGGGGGATGTGCGGATCGACTACTTCCCGCCCCTTGCAGACCACAAGGTCGCCTGGAACTTCATCCAGTTTCGCGGCTGGGGCGGGCACCGCATGCGGATGCAGTTTACCTGGGAAGGCACGGATGCGGTGCTGGCCGCGCCGCTGGTGCTCGATCTGGCCCGGCTGATAAATTTTGCGTGGCAGCGTGGAGAGGCGGGCCCCATCGGTGCGCTCGGCCTTTTCTTCAAGACCCCGGAGGGGAGCCCCGAGATGAACCTCCACCGGCAGTATGAAGCACTGCTGCGGTGGGTTGAGGCGGGCGGGCAGCAGGCCGAGCCTGCACTGGAAGATCCTGCGCTGCGGCTTCCCGCTCCGCAGCGCAGAGCCTCTTGAGCTGCTCATGGAGCTTGTGAGGGTGCTGTGCACACATCAGCAGCCGCGTCCGGGTAACCCTCGCGTGGCAGCCGATGAGCGGTAGCGGCTTGCGTCTGGGATACAACACCAATGGCTTCGCCCATCATCGCCTGGACGATGCGCTTCACATCCTGGCCGAGCTTGGCTACCGCGCCGTCGCCCTGACCCCGGACGTCCACCACCTTCCCCCCTTCGAGACTACGGCGGCCGAGCTTCGCAGCTACCGGCAGCTCCTGGAGCGGCTGGATCTGTCGATGGTAGTGGAGACCGGCGCGCGCTATGTGCTCGATGCCCGCCGCAAGCACCGCCCCAATCTGCTGGAGGGCGACGCCGCCGGCCGGGCGCGCCGACTGGAGTTTCTGGTCCGCTGCGCCGAGTTCACGGCTGAGCTGGGTGGAAGCACGGTTTCCATCTGGTCCGGCGCCCGCCCGCAGGAGATCTCGACCAAGGATGCGTGGAATTTTCTGGTCGAGGGAGTGGAGCAGCTTTGTGGGCGCGCCGCGCCGCTCGGCGTGCGGGTAGCCTTCGAGCCGGAGCCGGGAATGTTCGTCGAGACCCTGGAAGAATGGGAGGCGCTACGCGGCGCCATCGACGCTCCGAACCTCAGCCTCACGCTGGACGTCGGCCACGTTCCTTGCACCGAGCGGATCACGCCGGCCGAGGCGATCCGCCTCCATGCGGAGGAGCTGCTCAACGTGCATCTGGACGACTGCCGGGGAGGGGTGCACGAGCACCTGCAGATCGGGGAAGGGGAGCTCGATTGGGGGGAGATCACGCGCGCCCTTGAGGGAGTCGGTTTTGCGGGAATCGCTGCCTTCGAGCTGTCCCGGCACTCCCATGCCGCACCGGAGGCGGCGCGCGAGGCGCTACTCCGCTTCTCGCGCTATTTCAACTCTTCCGCCGCTACCATCTGACGTGCATCCGCCGCGCGCCACTCCGCCACGACGGGCATGAGGTAGACATCTGCCCGCCCCGAGGCCGCCGATCCCGCTCTCCTCCGCTACGGCGGCATCGGTGCGATGCTGGCCGGGGGCGTGTTTCTGCTCCCCCTCGTCTACACCGTCGCCCACCGTGGTTCTCGACGATCACGTTGAGCTCCAACGGGGGGGGGCTCGCGTGCGTTATGGCCGAGTGGAAGGCCGCGCTGGCGCCCTGGTAGCCGGCGCGTCGGTGGTCGTGTTCAGCTCCTTGGCCGTCCACGGCTTGTTGCGCGATGCGGTCGCTCTGCGCTCCCGGGCCACGGTCGCAGTGGTGATCGCCGGCGCCTTGTTGCCCCAGTTGCGGCGGATGTAGGTCGCCACCGCGGCGACCTCCGCGTCTTTGAGCGCGCCGCCGAAAGGCGCCATGGTGCCGTTGTAGGTCTCCCCCTTGACCTGGATCTCCCCGGTCAACCCGTGGAGAATGACGCGGATGAGGCGGGCCTCATCGCCGGTGACCCACTCGCTCTCGGCGAGCGGCGGGAACATCCCGTGTACGCCGGTGCCCTGGGCCTGGTGGCAGGAGGCGCAGAGGGTAGAGTAGATCTTCGCCCCATCGGGCGCCTGCGCCGCGAACGCCTCGCGCGGCGCGAGTGGGGCGGCATGGAAGCTGCCCTCGCCTTCCGCACCCTTGAACGTACCCCACCCGAGCACCCCCACCGCCAGCAGACCGAAACAGAGCCCCACGCGTGTTGCGCGCTCATTCACAAGATTCTTCACGTCATCCTCCGGGGTGGCAATTGCTCTCGCACAACTCCGGCCGTGCCAGGGCGATGGGCGCGGCCAGCCTCCTCAAGGTGAGCCGCCGGTGCGCGCCCCCACCGCTTCCGTCGCGGCGGGGGTGGCAGCTGGTGCACGCCCTTCTACCCAGCAGTAGCGGCTCAGGTTCGACTGCGGCCCGGCGCGCCAGAAGCCGTCGAACTCGGCCAGATACAGGCACCCGTCCCGCCCGAGCTCCATGCCGATCGGGCTGGTCGCCTCGAGCACGTCAAAGGTCCTGAGATTGATCAACCGCTTGGCACCCATCCGGAACTGCCGCTCGTCGTTCCGGACGCTCCCGGCGGTGTCGCTCTCGAAGACGCCGTTCACCACATCTCCGTACTTGATCCACTTGCGCGACCAATCGAAGACGAATGCCTTGCCCTGCATCCCCGGGAAGGCGTTCGCTCCCTCGGCGCGGTAGATGGGCCCGAAGGTCGCCGAGCGCGAGCCGGCCGCGTAGGTGTACTCCCACATCGGCGGCACGTAACCGGGGGTCTGCTGCGGCGTCCATTCGTTGTAGAAGAGCCGGCCGTTGGACCGCGGCCAGCCGAAGTTCTCGCCACCGCGCTCGGCGACGTTATACCAGTCGTAGGTGGTCTGCTCGTCCGGGCCGACCACGGCGATGTAGAGCCGGCCGGTGGGCGCGTCATACTTGAACCGGTACGGGTTGCGCAGCCCGTAGGCGTAGATCTCCCAGCGCACGCCGGGCTTGCCGTAGAAGGGGTTGTCCTTTGGGATCGAGCCATCCTTGTTGATGCGCAGGATCTTGCCCCGCAGGTCCTGGAGGTTCTGCGAAGTACGCTCCACATCCACCAGGCGCGACCAGTGGTAATCCTTCAGGTCGTTGCGCTCTACGAACTCCTGGATCCGCTCCTCCGAGATCTCCTGGTCCGGTTTCGTGCCGCTCTGGCCGGTGTCGCCGGTGGAGACGAAGAGCGTGCCTTCCGGGCCCCACTCGAGGTCTCCGGCCTGGTGGCAGCACTGCGGCTCGGTGGGCACCCGCAGCAGCACCCGCTCGGTGGAGAGATCGATCTTGCCGTCCTGAAACTCGAAGCGTGAGAGCGTGTTGATGAACGTCTCGCGCTGCGCGTAGTAGGCGTAGACGTACGGCTCGCCGTTGTAGAAGTTCGGGTCGATCTCGACGTCGTAGAGCCCGTGCTCGATCTGCGCCGGGTCGGTGGTGGGGATCTTCCCGACCAGCTCGGTCTGCTTGGTCGCGGCGTCCCAACGGTGCACCTTGCCGGTCAGCTCGACGATCCAGACGTTGTGCTGCGCGTCGATGGCGAGGTTCGTCGCCCAGACATCCGTGGCGAGGGTCTCCTTGACGCGCTGCCCTCCAAAATCAGCCTCCGCCCGCCCGGCGGCCTGCCGCATCCCGCTCAGGAGGTGCTGCAGGAAGGCAGGGTTGCGCCACACGTCTGCGAAGTGGCCGAGCTTGGTGGCGAAGACGCGCCCCTCCCCGTATGGCCGGATCCAGGAGATCGGGTAATCATCGCGGGTGGCGTCCGGGTGACCGACCAGAACGCCCACGCTGGGCATGTCGAGCGAAAGCAGCACCCGGCTGTTCCAGCGCGGGTTCTGGTCGAGCACGTAGATCTCGTCGCGGTGCCAGAAGTTGTCACCCAGGTGGCGTACCGCGGGGTTTGAGTGATCTTCGACGTTGATCCGCACTGGCTGTGTCCAGGGATAGCTCTCGAACAAGCCGCCACCGACCATCTCCCGGTACTCGTCCCATCCGTAAAAGGCGTCCAGCCCGGCGTGCGCGACCGCCACGCCTTTCCCCGAGCGCACGTAGTCCAGGATGGCCTGCTGCTGCGCCTCGTTCACTGGCGTGTAGTTGCGATCCTCGCCGCCGAGCGTGCCGGAGGTGCGGGTGCCGGTTAGCGGGACCTCGTTCCCACGCATCGTCACCGTACCCCGCAGCGATTCTCCCTCCAGCTTCGCGCGTGCCTGGATGCGCCCCGTCTGGCCGGCCGTGAAGGCGAACGCCAGATCGGAGCCATTCAGAGTTACCTCCTCGAGCTCCGTCTCCTCGTCGTTCTCCACGGTGATCGTGCCCGTCACCTCCCCCCCGGGTGTACCGGAGAGGACGAGCTCGCCCTTGCGCTGCCCCTCGGGGGTGTTGGCGATGATCGTGTAGGTCGCCTCACCCTCTTCGGTGTCGGATCCCTCGGCCCGCAGAGTCGAGTTCGCGAAGAAGAGCAGGTCGTACTGCGCGAGGTTCTCGGGGGTGAACGCGTTGATGTCCTCGGTGATCTCGAAGGTGAACTCGGTGGTCCGCTCCAGCTCCTGCATCACCGCCTTGGCGACAGGAATAGACTCCTCGTGCCGGAAGCCGTGCGTGGCGGTGACCATCAGCACGCGGATGGGCTCGCGCTGCTCGCGCACGGCGAGGAAATCCGCCAGGTTCTCCGGCGCCCCGCGGGTCGTCAGCGGCGTCACGCGCACATTGCGGAAATGGACGCGCGATTCCGGATCGTGGTTCTGCAGGCCGATGTATCCCTCGCGGCCGCGGGTGCCGAAGAAGTCGTTCACCTTCTGGCCGGTGAGGTACACCTGGTAGCGCTGACCGACGACCTCGATGCGGTAGTGGTTCCACTCGCCCGCCGGCCGGGCGGCCAGGCGGGAAGCCGGGGCGAAGCTGTAGATCGCGCCCGTCATGTGGAGCGGATCCTGGAGATTGTCGATCTGGATCTCGTACCCGCCGCGCACCGCGCCCCACGGGTCGTCGGGCCGCTCGGGGAAGCGGACGAAGATGCCGGAGTTCGCCCCTTCCGACTCTGCCTTGTAGTCGAGCTCGAGGACGAAGTCGCGGAAGGGCCTGCGGGTGTAGTAGAGCAGGCCCATGCCGCCCTCGGTCACCATGCTGCCGTCGGGCTGGAGCACGAATCGCCCCGGGCCGACGTGCTGCCAGCCCTCCAGGCTGCTCCCGTCGAACAGCACCACCGCGCGACCCGGCCGGATCGAGACGTCGCTGGCAAAGTTCGCTCCCACGATTCCCGTCGCTCCCGTAGTCGCCCCCGCGCACCCGCTCGCCAGCAGCACGGCGGCAGAGAGGGGAATGCCGAATCTGGTCCAAACGTTCATGTTGATCTTGTCCGTTTCGGGTTGAGTCAGCGCGGCTCAAGACCGGCCTGCCGCACCTGCATACCGGCCTGCGCCGCCGCGCTGAACACCACATTCAGTCCGCCCTCCATCGGCTTCGCTTCGATCGTGCCGTTCTGGTCGGCGTCCACGCCGTTGAGCACCTTCTCGAGCAGCTCACGCATGCCGGCCGCGTGGCGGCGGGCCTCCGCGACGTCGCTCTCGTAGTTCGTTTTGAGGATGTTGATGGCCTGTGCGTGGGCCTCGGGCAGCCAGCCCGTATCCGCGGAAGAGTTCCAGAACTCCGCCGGTGCGTCCCAGACGTGCGTGAGGCTGATGCGTGGCTGCACTTCCGTGACCTTGAGGCCGGTGGTGATGTAGGTCCAGCCGATCACGTTGTTCAGCGCGGCGAGGGCGCCGTCCGCAGGCCTGGTCTGGGAGGCGAAGACGTGCGAGGAGCCGGCGCTCATCTGCTCGAGCCGTCCACGAACGGCGCGCCCGCGACCCATGATCCCGAGCTGCCGCGGATCGGTGATCTCCGGCGGGGCGGTACCGAGACGCTCGATCCACTTGGGATCGAACTCCGCGCCGGTCACCTGCCACCTGGTCTTCCAGCCGTGCTCGCGCACCTCGGTCGCGCCCCCGTCCACCATGCCGGAGGGAATCCCCCACACGGCCTGGAACACCCGCTCGGCGGCCGCCTTGACCTCCTGGACGCTCGTGGCCTGCTCCGCCGCCCGGCTGGCGGCGAGCGCCTGCTCGGTCAGCTCGCGCATCTCCTGCAGCAGCGCCCCCGCCTCGGTGTTGCTCAGCCGCGTCCCGAATTTCGACACCCGCTGCGGCCCCGGCTCCACCACCGCATCCTGGCTGCGTCGGTCCCGGGGACTCGTTTCCGGGTTCTGTGCCTGCGCGGGATCTGTCGTCAGCAGCGCCAGCACACCCGCCAGGAGGGCAAGTGCGGGCCGTACGCTACGCACGAGGTTCTTCGTAGGAGATACCATCTCTGGGTTTCAATAATGGGTGAAACCGGAACGTCCGCGATACATATCTCCGACCTGCAACTCCGTTCCGATGCTTGCAGCAACCCTGAGCCGACCTACCTGAAGCATCGCATGGAGAACGGCTCCCATTGTAGACCAAATCCGAACCGCTGTCAAATGTTTAAGATCGTGAACTCATGGGCCGGGGCAAAGCCTTTTGAGATCACGTCTTCGGAGGTGCGCTCAGGTGCAGCCACGGTTGCAATCGGAATGCTTTCCCTTCCGGGCACGGCGACCAATCCATCGCGCACGGTTAGTGCCCTATAATTAGCGAGCCCCGGCACCAGGGTGCGTCCCAATGCCGGGGCCCAACACGTAATGAAAACGCGGTTGCACCGGGATGTGCCTGCCGCGGCGGGCTTACGCCTACACGATGAGCTACTCAGTAGGGGTTCTGCGTGAGACTCGGGTTGAGATTGATCTCGGGCTGCGGAATCGGGAAGCGCTTCCTGTGCGGCTGCAGGCCACCGCGGTTTGCGGGCCACGGGCCAGCGGGGAGTTCACGAAGCACTCCGGCTCCAGCGAGTCACGGCGGACGAGATCGAACCAGCGCTTGGAATCATGCGCCAGCTCCTGGTTGCGCTCCATGAAGATGGTCTCACGCAGCGCCGGCTATCTACCGAGTGGTCGGCAGCTCGATGATGTGCGTCTCGAACGGCTCGAGCGCCGGCAGCGGCACCCACCCGGAGATCCTCCCTCCGGCGTCCACCCGCAGCGCGGCCGGGGACCGTCCGCCAAAGAGCGAACGGGCGGCGTAGCGTCCCGCCGGGAGAACCGATTCCTCGGAGGAGAGC
>JACDHR010000554.1 GCA_013820915.1 Gemmatimonadota bacterium | reverse complement strand
TGCGGCACGGACTCCAGTGCGCTGTCCGGTGTTTACGTCCTCATTGACGCTGCCACCCGGCTGCACTGCATCCATGTAACCGGCCACTTGATTGTGGTAGCCGACGACCCTCAATGCGTTTCGCCCGCCGAGCGGAACGTTTGCTCCCAGCTTGATGTTGCCGCCCGCACCGCCGCCAGCAATGACATTACCACCGACCTCACCGAACTGCCGATGCACGCCCGGCTCGGGCTGGTTGCTAATATACCGGACGGTGCCGGCAAGCGATCCGGCCCCGAAGAGCGTGCCCTGCGGTCCGCGCAGCACCTCGACGCGCGAGATATCGAAGAGGTCCAGATCCGGGGTGAACAGTGACAGTGAGATCGGTGCATCGTCCAGATAAGCACCGACCTGCTCTTTCACGCCGGGCTGGTCGCGCGCAATCTGGCCTGACGAGGCACCGCGCATCGAAACCTGGCTCTGACCCGGTCCCAGGTTCTGGACGTTGAATCCAGCCACGTTCGCGGCGATTCCTTCGATGTTGTCCGCGCCGCGCGACCGGATGACTTCCGCCGTGGGTGCCGCGATCGAGAACGGCACGTCCTCGACCGCCTGCTCGCGCAGCATCGCTGTAACCGTCAGTGCTTCCACTTGCAGCGGGTCAAGCACCAGGTTTACGATCACGTCGCCATCGACAAGCGTTTCCGATCGCGATGAGGCACCGCGAAATCCAAACAGCGAGGCGGATACCGCGTAGACGCCCGCCGTCAGTCCACTCACGCTGTAAGTGCCGTTGACGACCGTGATGGTCGTACGGGTTACACCGGTCGCTGTGTTCGTAACGCGCACGGTTGCGCCGGCGACGGCCGTTCCATCAAGATCCCGGACAGCTCCGCTGATACTCGCCGCCGGCGTCTGCGCCTGCGCGCCTGTCGCCGCCAGGACGGCCAGCATCGCGATCCAAAAGCACCTGCCTGCTGCACGTAACATTGCGACCCCTTATCGTGAGAGGAAACCACAGTCGTGGATGGTGGTTACTGGCTGGTAATTCTTCGAGCGTACTTTGTCAAGAACACAGGAGGCGCATGGGCGCGCACGACGACATCACACGACGGACTTTCCTTGGCGCGCTGGCCGCGGTGCCTCTGGTGCCACCCAATCCCGGAAATGGGCTGAGCGGGCTTCAATCCGATCCCGCCGTCGCGACCACATCGCCGTCGTCGGCGCTGGAGCGTTCGGCGGCTGGACCGCGCTCTCACTCCTGCGCTCGGGTCTGCGCGTAACACTGATCGATGCGTGGGGCCCCGGTAACACACGTGCGTCGTCAGGGGGTGAGACCCGTGTCATTCGCGCGGTTTACGGCGGCAACCGGGTCTACGGCAGCCTGGCCGCGCGCGCTCTCGCATTCTGGCGAGACGCGGAAAGGGAATGGGGACGCCAGGTCTTCTTCCGCACGGGCGCACTATGGCTGTGCGCGGCTCGCAACATCCGATTCCAGACGGAGATGGGCGGCAAGAACGCGGTCATCGTGCTGCCCGACGCGGACCTCGACCATGCCGCCCGCCTCACCGCCGCGGGCGCGATGCGCTACGCCGGCCAGAAGTGCACGGCCACGAGCCGCGCCATCGTCGCGCACGAGGTGGAAGGAGCGTTCATCGAGCGACCGCGCGCGCAGATCGACGCGCTGCCGCTCGGGCCGGTCACGGACGCAGCGTGCGCGGACGGGCCGTTCGTGATCCGCATCCGCGAGTCGCCCGGCTTCATCGTGCCGCCGCATTCGCATTCGGTGGACGAGCACATCACGGTGGTGCAGGGCACCTGGTACTATGGCATCGGCGAGGTGTTCGACAGCACCAGGCTCCAGGCGCTCCCCGCGGGGAGCTACGCCTTCGCCACGGCGGGAACCATGATGTTCGCCTACTCGCCCGAGCCCGCGGTGGTGCAGGTACACGGGATCGGTCCCTTCGACACCCACTGGAAGCACGGGATGATCTCGCTGGAGGACGCCGATGCGGATACGGTGTTCCGCTTCCGCATGGGTGAGATGGTGAGCACGCCGCGCGGCGACGGCCGTATCCGCTGGGGCGGCGCATCGGGTAAGCTGATCCAGTACGACATTGAGCGTGCGGACGGCAGCGTGTTCGCGGTGCGGGAGCACGAGGTGCGGCGGCCATGACGCGCCCGGCGACCTGAGGTTGCTCGCTCCCGGCTCGGACCTTTGTTCCTGTCATCCCAATCGGCATCACACACCGGGAGAACCGCAATGATCATTACTCAGCCCTCACTACCTGCGAAGGACATCGGCCCATGCCGGCCCGGTCCCGCCCGGCGAGCGCATCGAGCTGCTCGACGTGCTGCGCGGGCTCGCGCTGCTGGGGGTCCTGACCATTAACCTGTTCTGGTTCACGGGCCTCAACGAGCTCACGCCCGAGCAGCGATCCGCACTACCGACGCATGGGGTCGATCCCGCCGCGCGCTTCCTGACCACGCTGTTCGCCGAGGGGAAGTTCTACTCCCTGTTTTCGCTCCTCTTCGGTGTCGGCTTCGCCGTGCAGATGCTGCGGCCGGAAAAAAGGGGGTTGACTTCGCCCCACGCTTCCGGCGCCGGCTCTGGGTGCTGTTCGGG
>JACDHR010000553.1 GCA_013820915.1 Gemmatimonadota bacterium | reverse complement strand
TGGAGAAGGAGAGCGTCTTTCTGACGAAGCGCCCCAGCCTCTGGCGCAGCGTGCCATTCGAGCGCTCCACGTGATTGGTCTGTCCGCTCCCTTTGCCCACCGGCTCGTGCTGCTCCTCAGGAACTACGTTCTGGTAGCTCTGCTTTCATTGGCAGCCTTGCCGTGCCGGATTACCTGATCGCCGCCGCAGGACGGACAGAAAAGCGTGTACGTAGTCATGCCTCCACGCTACACCTCGGCAACCGCGCTTGTGCCACCACCCGAAATCCTCTCCCGACCCGTACACAGCGCCACCGTCAACGGCGCTAGGGCACGGTAAAGTGCCGGACGTGGGGAAGGAGATCCTCCGTAGGCCGACCCTCAGCAGCTCGCCATCCGACGAGGTCGGGCCTCGGACCGAACAGGACCCTCACGATCCCGTCCCGTGGGGGGCCGCGCTGAAGGCCATCTTCAACGTGCCAGCCTGCCGCGCCGCCCGCCTTCAACGCGGCCGCCCTGGTCTGCAGACCGACCGCCCCCGTGGCGATGAGGCGGCGCGCCTCCGCCTGGCACACGGCGTAGCTAGGGAGACCACCCGTCAACAGCTCCTCCGGCACGTGCGGCTCCGCATAGCCATCATCAGGCAGCTCGACCGCCCACAGGGTGCGTTCGATCGTTGCCAGATCCTCAGGGGACGTGATCTCCTCGTGGCGCAGGAACTCCGCCCAGGCGCCATCGGGGGTGTCAGCGAAGTAGTGCGCCGGGCCTTCTCCCACTCCGTGCCATCGACCCGGCGGTTGCTCCGGACCCTTCCAGAGAAAGGCGAAGCGGCGGTCCGTATGCCGGAAGCCGATCACGTCGCAGGAATGTCCAGCAGGGCTGCCGCCAGCGTCCGCACCCGTGACGGGCCGGCGTCCTCCGGATCCCAGCTTCCCTGCAGGAGGTCGGCGGGCGCGTGGCCGTCGAGCTGGCTGCGTTTGCGCATGAACCAGCGGCGGATGCCCAGATCGTTGTAGCTGCCCGCCAGATCCCCGACGACCAGGGCGAGGAAGTGCAGGCGAACCGCCACCTCGTCCGGCGTGGTCCGCGTTCCCGAGGCATAGCGCCGCAGGCTGGAAAGCGAGATGCCCAGGAGGCCGGCGAGTTGCTCCGAACCCAGAACCCGCTCGACCGCCGGCCACTCGCTCTCCGGAACCGGCGAGGCAGCCATCGCTTCGAGGAGCTCCTCCAGCAGCGCGGCCAACGCCTCCGCGTCGCGCGCTTCATCGGAAGGCATCCTCAAGCCGCGGCCGATGCCGGCGCGCTGCACATGGTCCAGCGTTCGCCCAACCGATGCCGGATCCCCAACGTTGGCTACCTCGCCCGGGGGAATCAGGCCCATCGAGGCCGCCCGAATGGCGGCAAGTGCCGCCATCCGGGCCACGTGAGACGATGTCAGAGTTGCTGTAGTCATCGCGATGGACTCCTTTTGGAGCATGCATTCTTCCCGATTCCGTCCCGAATTTAATCCGATCGGAAGCCAGGGTCAATGATCAGCCGCTCAAGAGGGAGTGAAGGCGCATCCCAGCTGCCCTTCCAGCGGCGCGCACGGTCACGACTCGCGAGCCGCCGGTCGATCGAGCCCTACATTGACCTCAGAGATGTGGGACGTCTTGATCTCCGCGCGGCCCTCCATATCCGCGATGATGCGGGCGATCTCGAGGACGGTGGTAGGTGCCGGCGGAGAAGCCCAGACGCGAGATGGCAATGCGCAGCAACAAGCCTGCTCGCCAGGTAGATTCCGTCGCAGCAGCGTTAGAGCCGCTCGAGGATGGTGTTGTACACTTCGTGGGAGCCAATCCAGAACCAGAACGATCACATCCTCGCCTTTGTCCCAAACCGTGCCGCACGGGCGCGCTTGGTGGCGGACGTGATGGCGAGCAATCTGCGGTAAGCCATGCGTCTGCTTCATGGTGTAGCTGTGGAAGGGGCGGTACTTGATCTGCGTTCCCTCGCCGTACGCCGCCCGAAGATCTGCAGCGTCTCCGCTGACAATACTTCGGAGTGGCCAAGCTCGCCCGCCGGGTCTACGCTCCGGATCCGAGCTGCCGGGCGACTGCTGCAGGAATGGATGCAGCGCTGCTCCGACAATCGGGGGAGACGGATCGTGCCGTGCGATGCTCCTGCGACGCCGAGAGCGCTCGGATGAGGAAACTGGTCCCCCATCTGGCTCCAGGGCACGTAGCAAGAACAGGCCCCGACAGCGTAAGTGCTGCCGGGGCCTGGATTTCCAAGCTCCCGCGGTAGGACTCGAACCTACGACCCTCTGATTAACAGTCAGATGCTCTAACCAACTGAGCTACGCGGGATTAGCCTCGTTTCGAGGACCGAAAAACTAATGGGATGCAGCACTCCTGTCAACCCCCGGCATCCTGCCTCCACAGCCGCCCACGAGGCCGTGCGGGCGCCCGGCAGCGATCCGCGCTGTGGAGCTTGCGTTCCGGGCATTTCGGGAACAGTTTACATACCCCCACGGTAGACGGAGGCAAGCCCCGCTCTCTCCACGTCGCCTCGCGGCGACCGTTTCTCGCCAGGCCATGCGCATGCGATTTCGCCCTTCTCCTCCAGCGATCGCCGCTCTGATCGGCGCC
>JACDHR010000552.1 GCA_013820915.1 Gemmatimonadota bacterium | reverse complement strand
GTACCAGCCTCCGCGACCGCATCTTCCGCGAGGTGATCGCCAACCTGCTGATCCACCGGGAGTACCTGAACGCCTTTCCGGCCAAGCTGATCATCGAGGCCGATCGCGTCTGGTGCGAGAACGCCAATCGCCCGCACGGGTACGGGCTGATCAACCCGGCCACCTTCTCGCCCTTCCCAAAGAACCCGATCATCGCGAGCTTCTTCCGGGAGATCGGCCGCGCCGACGAACTCGGCTCCGGCGTCAAGAACCTGTACCGCTACTGCCGCGTGTACGCCGACGGCGCCGAGCCGCAGCTCATCGAGGGAGACGTGTTCAAGACAATCATTCCCCTCTCCGCCGCGGTCACCGAGCAAGCTATCGACCAAGCTACCGGCCAAGCTGCCGACCAAGCTGAGATCGAACGGGCCGTCCTCGATTACTGCCATGTACCGAGAAGCAGGGCCGAGATCCAGGAGTTCCTCGGGCTCAAGCACCGCGGCCACTTCCGCACGCAAGTTCTGCGGCCGCTGCTCGAGCGCGGCCTGCTGGTACCCACCGTTCCCGACCGGCCCACGAGCCCGAACCAGAAGTACGTAACCAGCGAGACCGCCCATGAGTAGCACCGCCTCCATTGTTTCCCGGGTCTGGAGCTTCTGCACCACGCTGCGCGACGACGGCGTGGGGTACGGCGACTACCTGGAGCAGCTCACCTACCTGATCTTCCTGAAGATGGCGGACGAGTACTCGCGCCCGCCCCACAAGCGTGACGTCGGCATCCCCGCTGGCTACGACTGGGAGAGCCTGAAGACGAAGCGTGGCGCCGAGCTGGAGGTGCACTACGTCACCCTGCTGCGGGAGCTGGGTAAGCAGAAGGGGATGCTGGGCCAGATCTTCACCAAGGCGCAGAACAAGATCCAGGACCCGGCCAAGCTGTACCGGCTGATCGACATGGTGGACGACACCAGCTGGACCAGCATGGGCGTGGATGTGAAAGGCGACATCTACGAAGGTTTGCTGGAGAAGAATGCGGAGGACACCAAGTCCGGTGCCGGCCAGTACTTCACCCCCCGCGCGCTGATCCGCGCGATGGTCGAATGCGTGCGGCCGGAACCCAGCAGGACGGTCGCCGATCCGGCCTGCGGCACCGGCGGGTTCTTTCTCGCCGCGTACGACTTCATTGCGAACCCCACGAACTACCCGCTCGACAAACGCCAGAAGGAGTTCCTCAAGCGGGAAACGTTCTCCGGCAACGAGATCGTCGCGAACACGCGCCGGCTCTGCCTGATGAACCTGGTCCTGCATGGCATCGGCGAGATCGACGGCGAGAGCATGATCTCACCGAACGACGCGCTGGTAGCCGACAGTGGGAAGCGATTCGATTACGTGCTCGCCAATCCGCCGTTCGGCAAGAAGAGCTCGATGAGCTTCACCAACGAGGAGGGGGAGCAGGAAAAGGACGATCTGACCTACAACCGGCAGGATTTCTGGGCCACCACCTCGAACAAGCAGCTCAATTTCGTGCAGCACATCCGCACCATGCTGAAGACCACCGGCCGCGCCGCGGTCGTGGTGCCGGACAACGTGCTTTTCGAAGGCGGCGCCGGCGAAACGGTGCGCAAGAAGCTGCTCGAAACCACCAATTTGCACACCATCCTGCGCCTGCCCACGGGCATCTTCTACGCGAACGGCGTCAAGGCGAATGTGCTCTTCTTCGACAACCGGGAGGCCAGTCCGAACCCGTGGACGCGGGAGGTGTGGTTCTACGACTACCGTACCAACGTGCACCACACGCTGAAGAAGAAGCCGATGCGCTTCGAGGACCTGGCGGACTTCATTGCCTGCTACCGGCCGCTGAACCGGCACGAGCGGCAGGAGACCTGGGACGAGCAGAGCAACCCCGAAGGCCGCTGGCGCCGCTTCACCTATGAGCAGATCGCCGCGCGAGACAAAACGAGCCTCGACATCTTCTGGCTCAAGGACCGGAGCCTCGCCGATCTCGACAACCTCCCCGAGCCGGACGAGCTGGCCGAGGAGATCATCGAGAACATCGAGGCGGGGCTGGAGAGCTTCCGGAGAATTGCCAGCGCCTTATCAGCAGCCGCCTAGCTCGGTGGGCACGTCGATCGCGACTACGGCACGTCGATCTTCGTGACCATGGAAGCGATCGTCCGTCAACGGGTGGGGCAAGACCTCTTCCGCGAGCCGCTGTTGGAGCACTGGGAGCGACGCTGCGCCGTCACCGGTCTGGACATGCCGGAACTCATCCGCGCCAGCCACGCCAAGCCCTGGAAGGACGCGACCGATGCCGAGCGCGATGCCCTCGCGCAGCGGGTGCGTGAGATGCGCCTCGAGCTCGACTCGCTGCGGTACGAGGAGTATGTCGCGAAGCTGGAGGAGGGAGGGGCCATCGTCGAGGAGCTGATCACGGGCGAGGAGATGGTAAGCCCGAGCGCCCAGCTCCGCGTCACGCCGCTCGGCGAGGTCGAGCTGCTCTCCACGCACGACCAGCTGCTCGGCGGGCCGACCGGCCAGACCTATTTCGGCTGCCGCTTCCCCGCGAATCCCGGCTACGGCCCGGCCATCATGAGCGAAGCCGCCAAGGTCGGCCGCCGTCTGGCCCGCGAGGGCGTCG
>JACDHR010000551.1:741-2615 GCA_013820915.1 Gemmatimonadota bacterium | reverse complement strand
ACCCACGTTTTCCAGGGCAGTCAGGTGGGGGAAGAGCGCGTAGTGCTGGAAGAGATAGCCCACGCCGCGCCGTCGGGCGGGGACGTTCACCCGTGCGCCCGGGCGGCCGCGGCGGAAGAGAGTCTGGCCGGCGAGTGCGATCTCCCCCTCGTCGGGGGTTACCAGACCGGCGATCGCCTGCAGCGTCTGCGTTTTTCCCGCGCCCGACGGGCCGAAGAGGACGAGGATCTCACTGCCTACCTCGAACTGCACCCGCAGACGGAAGCTCTCCAGCCGCCGCTCGAAGTCCACCCGCAGGCGGGGCTCAGCCATGCGGTGCGTCGCCGATGCTGACGGTGGGGCGCCGCCGCGGCCGCTCCAGGTAGCGCACCCAGAGGAGCAGCGCGAAGGCGAGCACCGTCATCCCCATCACCATCCGGTTCGCCAGTGCGTACTCCCGGTTCTGCACCGCATCGTAGATGGCGATGGGGAGCGTCTGCGTGCGTCCGGGGATGCTCCCCGCCACCATCAGCGTCGCGCCGAACTCGCCCAGCGCGCGGGCGGCACCCAGCAGCACCCCCGCGAGGATGCCGCGCCGGGCCAGCGGCAGCGTCACCCGCCAGAGCACCTCCAGCTCCGAGGAGCCGAGCGTGCGCGCCGCCCGCTCGAGGGCGGGGTCCACCGCGGCCACGGCCGCGCGTGCGGACTGCACCATCAGCGGCAGCCCCACCACCGCCGAGGCGACCGCCGCCGCGATCCAGGTGAAGACCACCCGCACACCGAACCACGCCTCCAGCGGCCCTCCCGCGCCCAGCGCCAGCAGCAGGAAGTAGCCGACCACGGTGGGCGGCAGCACCAGCGGCAGATTCACCGCGGTCTCGACCACCGACTGTCCGGGAAAGCGCGCCCGCGCCAGCAGCACCGCCAGCGGCAGCCCCGCCGCGACGATCAGCAGCGTGGCTACCAGCGTGACCTGAAGCGAGAGGAGGACGGGGTGAAGGCTGGCCGTCATGTACGTGGCTCCGCGGGGCCCTCACCCCCTAACCCCCTCTCCCACGAGGGGAGAGGGGGGACTCGATCCTGCCGAACCTCAGCATTTCTGCTACGGCAGGATCTGCAGTGCTCCCCCTCTCCCTCCTTGGGAGAGGGGGTCGGGGGGTGAGGGCCTGGAGGGACCGGGGGAGGGGGCGCCGTCGGGCCGGCGCAGGGGGCTTCCGTCTCCACGAGGTCCCGGTTCACTCCCCCTCCCCCGGAATCCCGAATCCGTAGCGGCGCAGCACCGCCCGCCCTTCCTCGCCCGTCACCAGCGCGGCGAAGCGGCGCGCGTCGGTCTCGTTGGCGGAGCCGCGCACCACCGCCAGCGCCTGATCGAGCGGCTGGTGGAGCTGCTCGGGCACCTGCACCCACCGTCCATCGGTGGCGAGCGCGAGCGCCAGCGCCACGATCGCCACCTCGGCGTTGCCGCTCTCCGCGAACTGCAGCGTCTGCCGGATGTTCTCGCCGTAGACCAGCCGCGGCTGCAGCGTCTCCCAGAGACCCGCCGCCTGCAGCGCCTCGCGCGCCGCAACCCCATAGGGGGCGTGCTGCGGGTTGGCGATAGCGATCCGCCGGTACTCCGGCCGCGCCAGATCCTCGATCCGCTCCGGCACCCGGGTCGCGTCGGCCCGCGTCCAGAGGGTGAGATAACCGCGGGCGTATACCGCGCGGGTACCTGGCACCAGCCGGTCAGCGGTCTCCAGCTCGTCCACGAAGCGCAGATTCGCGGAGGCGAAGAGGTCCACCGGCGCACCGTGCAGGATCTGCTGCGCGAGCTGCCCGGAGGAGCCGAAGGTGAAGAGCACCCGTGTGCCCGTCTCCGTCTCGAAGCGCTCGCCCAGCTCGCGGAAGGCGAAGGT
>JACDHR010000551.1:0-731 GCA_013820915.1 Gemmatimonadota bacterium | reverse complement strand
ATCTCCGGGCGAGCCTCGGAGTAGGCGTCGCAACCCGTGGGCGGCGAGAGAAGGCCGAGGAGAAGGAGCGGGAGTCGGGCGAAGAGGCGCATGCGGATCAGGAACCGGTCTGCTCGTCCGGTGCCGGCTCGGTGGCGGGGACGCCGCTCCCGGAGAGTGCGTCGGGCGCCGGGGCCGATGCGGGAACGGCCTCGGCGGCCGGTGCCGCGCTGGCTGGGTGCGTCTCCGGAACGACGCGCTCGCGGACGACTACCGTCTCCATGATCTTGTCGTGGATCGCCTGCCGATTTCGATCCCAGAAGATCTGCAGGAAGCCGAGCAGCCCCGTCGCCAGCCCGGCCGCGTAGCCGCCGAAGCGCTCGAAGGACGCCCACCAGGTGATCGGCTTGCCATTCAGCCGCACCACGCGGATGCCCAGCAGCCGTTTGCCCGGTGTCTGCCCGCGCCACACCGCCAGAAAGAGGGTGAAGTACAGGGTCGACCAGCCGAAGCCGACCCCCGGGTCGTCCAGCAGACCGCGCAGGTAGGCGACGATGCCCCCTCCCGCTTCGGGCTCGCGTTCCTCGCGCAGGGAGTCGACCTCGGTGCGGAGCCCCTGGATCCGGGCCTCGAGGGAGCGCAGCGTGTCGGCACCAAGGGAGAGCGCCAGCCGGGTGCGGAGCGAATCCGCGGCAATGCTGTCTCCTGCCGCGGCGGCGTCCGCGTACGCGGTCGCCAGCTCAGGCGGAGTG
>JACDHR010000160.1 GCA_013820915.1 Gemmatimonadota bacterium | reverse complement strand
GACCCGGTGCGCCGGGGATCCCCACCTGCTGGCCGAGGTGCTGGCCCTCCTCGAGGAGGACGCCCGCGGCAGCTCAATGCTGGATCGGGAGCTCGGGCGCGTGGCGCACGAGGTGCTCGACGGCTCGGTGCCCGTGCTGCGGGCGATAGGGCCGTACCGCATCCTTCAGGTGCTGGGGCAGGGCGGCATGGGCGTGGTCTACCTCGCCGAGCGGGAGGATCTCGGCAACCGCGTCGCCATCAAGGTGCTGCGCGACGCCTCGCTCTCCCCGGCGCGGCGCGAGCGCTTCGCGCGCGAGGAGCAGACGCTGGCGCAGCTCAACCATCCCTCCATCGCCCGGCTCTACGACGCGGACACGCTGCCCGACGGCACCCCCTACTTCGTCATGGAGTACGTCGAGGGGATGCCGCTGACCGCCTACTGTGCGGCGCACCGCTGCTCGATTGCGGAGCGGCTGCGGCTCTTCCGCGTCGTTTGCGAGGCCGTGCAGCACGCGCACCGGCAGGCCGTCGTCCACCGCGACCTCAAGCCCTCCAACATCCTGGTGACCGAGGGGCGGCGCGCCGGAGAGGCGGCGGTCAAGCTGCTGGACTTCGGGATCGCCAAGCAGCTCGAGAGCCTGGACGCCCCGGCCGACCAGACGCAGACGATGCTCCGGCTGATGACGCCCGCCTACGCGGCGCCCGAGCAGCTGCGGGGGGAGCCGGTTGGCACTTACACCGACATCTACGCGCTCGGCGTGATCCTGTACGAGCTGCTGACCGGCGAGCACCCCTTCGACCTGGCGGGGCTGACGCCGGGGCAGATCGAGGCCCGCATCCTCGAGACCGAGCCGGAGAAACCCTCGTCGCGGGTGCGGCGAGCGGCGGGGAAGTCGGCAGCGCCGGCAGGGCTCGCATCGGTCGGTGCCGCGGCCTGGGCCGAGCTAGACGTGCTCTGCCTGACGACGATGCACAAGGACCCGCAGCGACGCTATCCCACGGTGGAGGCATTGCTGCGCGACCTCGATCACTACCTGAAGGGCGAGCCGCTGGAGGCGCGGCCCGACAGCTGGCGCTACCGGACGGGCAAGTTCCTGCACCGGAACCGGCAGCCGCTTGCCGCCGCAGCCCTGGTGGTCGCGCTGATCATCGGGCTGGTTGGTTTCTACACGCTGCAGTTGCGAGAGGCGCGGGATACGGCGCTCGCCGAGGCCGCTCGCACGGAGCGCATCCAGCGGTTCATGCTGCAGCTGTTCGAGGGCGGTGGCGGACCGGCGGGACCGGCAGACAGTCTCCGCGCGGTTACGCTCCTCCACCGGGGCGTGCAGGAGGCGCGCCTGCTCGATAGCGAGCCGGAGGTCCAGGCGGAGCTGTATCATACTCTGGGTACTCTCTTTCAGGAACTCGGCGACTTCGCACAGGCGGATTCGCTGCTGCAGGCAGCGCTCGACAAGCGGCGTTCGCTCTTCGGTCCGGACCACCCGGAGATTGCACGCAATCTGGTGGCGCTGGGACTCCTGCGGGCGGATCAGGGGGAGCTGCAGGAGGCCGAGCGTCTGGTACGGGAGGCGGTGGACCGGACCCGCCGCTCGCTGCTCCCCCAGCACCCCGCCGTGGCGGAGGCGTTGACCGCGCTGGGCAAGGTGCTGCAGCAACGCGGCGAGTACCAGCCGGCGATCGAGCTGCTGGAAGAAGCCGTCCGCCTTCGGGCGGCACACGGACCGACGAGCATCGAGCTCTCGGAAAGCCTGGGACAGCTGGCCAACACGCACTTCTACGCCGGCAACTACGCCGTCTCCGACTCCCTCAACCGGCTGCTGCTGGTGATGGACCGTCGGCTCTACGGGCCGCGCCACCCGTCCGTGGCGGACGCGCTGATCAACCTGGGCGCCTCCCGGTTGCAGCTCGGCTTCTACGAGGAAGCCGAGCAGCTCTACCGCCAGGCACTGGAGATCATGCTCGGCCACTACGGTCCCGATCATCACGAGACCGCCTCGAACATGATGATGCTGGGGCAGGCGCTCACCTACCAGGACCGATACGAGGAGGCTCTGCAGCTCCTCCGCCCCGCGCTCGCCGTGCGCGAGCGTGTCTACGGAGCGGATCATCCCCGCGTCGCCAACACGCTCAACGAGCCGGGGAGCGTGGCACTGAAGCAGGGGGACTTCGCCACCGCCGAAAGGTACTTCCGCCGCATGGCCGAGATCTACCGCAAGGCGTACGACGACAAGCACTACCTGATCGGCGTCGCGCTCGCGAACCTGGCGAGCGTGTACATGGACGGCGAGCAGTACGGCCGTGCGGAGCCGATCTTTCGGGAAGCGATCGCGCGCTTTACCGAAACCTTGTCGGCGGATCACATCCACACCGCAATCGCACGCATCAAGCTCGGGCGCGTGCTGGTCCGGCAGGGCCGCCATCGCGAGGCGGAGGGCCACCTGCTCGCGGGCCACAACACCCTTGCGGCACAGGCCAAGCCGTCGGTGAACTGGCTCAGGAAGGCCCGCGAGGACCTGGTGATGGTCTACCAGGCGCTCGGGGAGTCGCAGAAGGCGGCACAGTTCCAGGGGGAGTTGGCGGCGGCGAGGGAGGGAACACCATCACCGTAGAGCGGCAACAGATGCGACGGAGCCGGCCGGGCGTTGCGAGCGTCGAGATCCGATCAGGCCGCGCGGGGCGTGATCCGTTCCGGCCGCAGCGCGGCGATGGGTACGACCTCGGCCGGGTCTCCGGTGGGCGTGTAGGCGGAGAGGGCGAGAAAATCGCGCACCGGAGTGCTACGGAGGAGGGCGAGGGCCAGCTCCCGCGACTCCCCAGGCAAATGGGCCAACCCCGTCAGTGCGAAGCTGCGCGGACCCATCTCCGTAGGCTGGGCCAGCAGAGAAAAATTGAGAAGCGTCAGCCCTACCGCGACGCGGTTCGCCTGATCAACGCGCAACAGGATATGATCGTTCAGTTCCAGTCCGGTGGCGCGCGCTCCGGGTGCGAACGCGATGTAGAGCGTGTCGCTCGTGTCGTCGTAGCGGATTCGTGGCTCGGACATTTGTCTATTCTACCTGCTTCTGATACGCGGTGACGATGTAGTTGTTCGGGACCGGCATTCCCTCTTCATCCTCACCGTAGCGGAACAGCACAATCGCCACGAGGTGCGTGTTGCCTTCGGGTAACCCCGCAGACCTCTTCGAGTAGCGGAACTTCTGCGGGGCGAGTGGCTCCTGCGCCCGCCGTCCCCAGCGGACGGTCTCCCGAAGCTCTGCCTCATGCGAAAGCATTTCCGGGTGCCCTTCCACGATGTGCTCCCACCGCTCGTCAGTGAGATACACCTCGTCGCCCTTCCGGTCGCGAACCGTCCAGCGCCTGCCCGGAGCCATGTGCCTCCTTCGCCTGCCGCTCGTTCGATCACGCGCCTGCGCAACATACATCACTCCCCCTCCGCCTGCCATAGAGCTTTCGGCGAGGCACCCTCTCTGCACCCTGCGGCATGCCGACCCTTGTCTGGCAGGGCCGCCACCGCGAGGCGGAAAGCCACCTGCTCGCGGGCCACGGCATCCTCGCGGCACAGGCGAAGCCGTCGATGAACTGGCTCCAGAAGGCCCGCGAGGACCTCATCACCGTCTACCAGGCGCTGGGGCAGCCGGAGCAAGCGGCGAGATACCGGACGGAGCTGGCCGCGGCCGCAGAAAATCCCAGCCCGTAGGGCGAGAACGGGCGGGGCAGGAAGCGGGAATCTCACGCTACCGTCTCCGTCACGACAAAGAAATCTCCTCCCCGGCATCGACCGCCGGGGAGGAGATTTCTGCTTCACCGGAAGAAGTCCTGTACCGGCTCGCTCGGGCTACGGCACGACCGTGACCGCGGCGGTGCCGCAGTACATCGTGCCGGTGGCACGATCGCGCCCCCAGACGGTGAGGCTGCTCGTCTCCTCGGAGAGGTTGCCCTCATCCATCAGCCGCGCGAGGTCGTAGCGCAGCATGATGTCGCGGCGTCCATCCCCATCCGAGTCACTGATCTCGAAGAGCATGGCCGGGGTGCCGGTCTCCCAGGAGGCTCCGATCCGCACGTCGTCCGCCTGCGCACCCGGCCGGGGCAGGTAGCTCTCGATGTCCAGCACGCTGGCGCCGAGCCACGGAATGCTCAGGTCCACCGTTCTGGCGGGCAGCCGGTTTCCAACCAGGACATCCACCGGCGTGCAGGTCGGCGGCGGTGGAGGAGGCGGCGGCGGCGGAGGCGCTGCCACGAGGGTGATCGTGACGCTCGCGCTGCCCGTCAGCCCCTCGCTGTCCGTGGCGGTGAGCGTGATCACGTGCATGCCCACCGAGAGGTCACTGCGGGTGAAGCTGGTGCCCGTGCCGATCTGCCCGTCGCGGCTGCTCGTCCAGACCAGCGCACCACCGGTCAGCGGCCCATCCTCCGGATCCGTTGCCGAGCCCTGGAAGGTGACCGCCTCGCCAGCCGTGAATTCCGCACCGTCCGCCGGGGAGCTGATGCTGGCGGTCGGCGGCTGGTTCTCCGGAGGCTCTGTGATGGTGATTGTCACGCTCGCCGTCCCGGTCAGCCTTTCGCTGTCCGTTGCCGTCAGCGTGATGACGTGGGTGCCCACGGACAGGTCGCTGCGGGTGAAGGAGGTCCCGGTGCCGATCTGGCCGTCCTGGTCGCTCGTCCACACCAGAGCGTCCCCCGTCAGGGCTCCGTCCTCCGGGTCGGTGGCCGAGCCGGTGAAGGTGATCTCGTCGCCCTCGGTGAAGGTGGCGCCATCCTCCGGGGAGTCGATCTCTACCTCGGGCGGCTGGTTTGGTGGCGGTGGCGGCTCCTCCGCCTCGACGGCGATGGTGACGCTCGCCGTTCCGGTCGCGCCCTCACTGTCGGTGGCCGTGAGGGTGATTGTGTGCGTGCCGACCGAGAGATCGCTCCGGGAGAAGGACGTGCCCGTGCCGATCTGGCCGTCACGGTTGCTGGTCCAGACCAAGGCACCACCCGTGAGGGTGCCGTCCTCCGGGTCCGTGGCGCTGCCGGCGAAGTCGATCTCCGCACCCTCGGTGAAGGTCGCGCCCGAGGTGGGCGAGGTGATCGTGGCAACAGGCGGCTGGTTCTGCGGCGGCCCTCCGATCCCGATTCCCTGGAGCACGTAGTCGCCCGTGTTATCCGCGCCCCAGTCGCTCACGATCACGCGGTAGGTGCCGCTGGCGGGGGCATCCGCCACCACGAGCTCGGTCGACACGAAGTTGCGGACCAAGCCCACCTCATCGCCCGTGGGCGAGAGCAGGCGGAGCTGCGGGTTGAGGTTGCCCGAGACGCGAGCGATGCTCAGGTGGAGGAAGTCACCCTCTGTGGCCGTGAAGGTCCAGGCGTGGAGTTCGCTGGGAATCGAGGTGGTGCAGGGGTGATTCTGTCCGTTGGTCAGGGTTCCGGGTGTGCAGTCCTCGACCTGCGCTATGCCGATGCCCTCGGCATCGTCGGCGCCGGATGGCCGGGGTGAGAGAGGGGTGTTCGCGTCGCTACAGGCACCCAGCAGGATCGCCAGCATCAGAACGAACGCGGCGATCAGCTCCCCGGAGGTGCGCCGGTTCCACGCCGGCCTTCGCGCTCTGGCAGCGGAACTCTGATCGTTGCTTCTCGCGAGTTTCCGCAGCGGCGGGGTGGGTCGGTTGGACGGTGCCATCTGAACCTCCTTTGAAGGGTGGTGTGTACCGGCAATCGCGCCGGCGGCGACCTCCTTCCGCGACCGAGCGGTTCTGCTGAATCCCTGCGGCTATCGGCACCGGCCTCACGACCGTGGTGCTGCTTCGGAAGGAAGGCGACGGCGAGCGAGGCTGACCTCCCTCGCTGTGGTCGAGCATTTGCATTGCGCAGAAGCGGCGCGAAAACCGTCATCGCCACTTCTCTCCCGGGTGGTGAAAACTCGGCTGATGCCGGCTGGCTCTCAGCCGCAGCGCATAGCGGTCTCGGTGGGGGCGGCGTGATGCACGCCCTCCGATTGCCTGGCGCAACAGTGTTGGAGAGCGGGTGGCGATCTTCGGCCGCGCCGGCCGCGCGCCGGCAACTCTCGGCTCGCGACCGGCTGAGCGCTCAGTCGCGGCGCAGCGTGCGCACGATGTTGTTGTAGTTGTCGAGGAAGCTGGCCGCGATGACCTTCCCCTCGTTGGTGTTGGTGTAACCGCCGACGGCACCGGCGGCTCCGCCGAGGAAGCCCAGCGCGCCGAGCCGGAAATCCGTCTTGCGGGCATGGCCCTCGGCGGCGGCGACCTGCACACCGTTGCGGGTGTCGCCCACCAGCATGCTCGTCTGGGCTTCCTTGAACTTGAGGCCCCCGGCGACCGCGCCGACCCCGCTGAGCACCCCGCGCCGCCGGCCCACGAGCCCGCCCACCGCGCCGCCGATGCCGCCGGCGTTGCCTTCGGAGAAGATGACGTCGGGCGTCAGCAGGTAGTCCGCGGCGACCATCTGCCCGCCGCCCATGTTCGCGTCCTGCCGGAGGTCACCCGAACGCGCCAGCTCCCGCTCCCGCTGCATCGCCGCCATCCCCGCGCCGCGCTCGACTACGGTGAAGCAGCTCGACTGCTGGACCATCATGCGGATCAGGCTGGTGGGCGTACCGAGCCCATAGCGGCCGAGCGCCTGAATCGTCTCGGCCTCCGGCTCGACCACGGCCAGGGTGCCGATCGGCGTATCGCACTTCTCCAGCTTGTCGTTCTGGCCAGGGAGGGGCTGGGCGGCGAACAGCAGGCCCGCCGACATGATGACGACCCGGCTTCTGAGGTAACGCATGAGTTCCTCCAAGGAGATGGGATGAGGAGAACGCGACAAAGCGCGTCGAAGAGGCGCCTTCCACTCACCGTCGGCGCCCGCCAGGCCTACGATCATCGGTTTGGCGTGTAGCGTGTGCTGTCTTCCCGGGGTTGCTCGTTGCTGCAGCACGCGGAAGTAGAGGCATCCATGGCACGCCCCGTCGAGCTCCCGGACCCCGTGCCGTCCCTGCCGAGGAACCACCTGGCGCCCAGCGCGATGGCCCAGACGGCGCCGAGCTGCACCAGCAGCGCCGCCCAGTGGATGCGCGCCCTCAGCCCCAGCTCCTCTCCGAGCATGCCCATGCCGCGGGACCATTCCGGACCCGTCAGGACGAAAGCGTGTTCGATGCCGTTCAGGCTGGTGAAGGGGGGAAAGAGCACCAGCACGGCCGTCAGCACGACGGTTACGTAGACGATGAACGAGGCGAGGTTCGCCGCGGATGGGGTCGAACGCTGGACACTCGTCATGGCGGTACGGGTGGCATCGGGTGGTGGTTGCCGACGACCATTCGACCTCGACGGCAGAGCTTCACGTGCCCCTCCGTCTCCATCGGCCTACCCGCATTGCGTAGAAGCGCAGCGAAAACCGTCATGGTGCCGGAAAGCCACCGCCACGGTGCGATCCCGCACCGCGCTTTCTGTGGAGAGGGACGGAAGGAGAGGGGGAGTAAGGGGAGGAGCTACGAGGTCGGGAACGACGCTACATCAACGGATCCCTGCCTCCCGCTGCAGGAGACGAATGTAGCCGATGACCTTGATGATCTGCTCGGGCTCGATCTCCTCGACCGGCGGCATGTCGCCGAAGCTCCAGTGGTGGGCCCGCACGCCCGTGGTGACGGCGCGCACGAAGGCATAGTCGCCGTGGTGAGCTGGCTCGTAGACGCGGTGCACCAGCGGCGGCCCCTGCTCCGTGCCGGAGGCGCGCGCGCCGTGGCAGGCGGCGCAGAATCGATCGAAGAGCCGCTCTCCCTCCTCCAGATCCGCCTGCGTGAGGTGAGGCACCGTCGCGAGCTGGGCAAGCGTGCGCTCCATCCTCTCCGCATCCCCGGCGTCGCGGTCATCGCAGGCGACGGCGGCGAGCAGGAGCACGAGCGCCCACCGTCGTGCCGTTCCGCGAGCGGCCGGTGGCCGGACGGCCATCACCGCGGTGTGGTCCGGATGGCGCTGCTCCGGCTTCGTGTGCCTGACGGTAGGGCTGCGCGGCCGGTGCGCGGATCGAAGCTGCTCCCGGCGGGCAGCACGTGCAGGCGCACCTCCGCCGCTCCCAGCACCGGCGCCTCGGGTGGGGTGATGCGGGCGCCGCGGGCGTCGTACACCACCACGCTGCTCGCGCCGACCACCGTCCAGCTGCCGTCGGGGTTGACCTGCAGGGCGGTGGACTCGTCGATGCCTACGCCGATCTCCTCCGGGTGCTCGAGAACCAGGCTGATGAGCCGGTTGTGCCGCTTGCGGCGCACGAAGTGCTGGTCCACGATGGCGCCGGGGAGGAGATCGAATCCCTCCTCGACCACCACGTTGTCACGGTCGATGGTGAGGAAGGCGTCGGCTGCGCCCGGCGAGGCAGGAGGGCGCTCGCCTCCGGGGCGCCGCTCCTCGCCGGTGATCATGCGGCGCGACATCACTGCCGCCCCGGCGGAGGTGCCGCCGACGACAGCGCCCTCCCGATAGCGCACGTGGATG
>JACDHR010000550.1 GCA_013820915.1 Gemmatimonadota bacterium | reverse complement strand
CCCACACCACCATCTTCACAATTCTGCTCACAGCAGTCATGCCCCTGGTGGCCCAGCCCCTCGTAGGCCAGGAGAGCTACTTAATCGCGGGGCGCGTGACCGACACGGAAGGCCGAGCCGTCGGGGGTGCGACGATCGAGCTTTCGAGCGGCTACCAAAGCACTCTCTCCCGGCTGGATGGCCACTTTGAGCTACGAGTACCGGCCGGCATGGTGCAGCTCCGCGCGAGCAGAATCGGTTACACACCGGCGACTGTCACGATTGCCCTGGCGGAAGGGGCTGTCGATTCGCTCTTGATCCGGCTCCAGCCGATCCCTATCCATCTGCAGGGCGTGAGCGTGGAGGCGCCGCGCGCGCCGCCGATGGCGCACACCGTCACCGCGCAGACCGTTCGCCAGGTGCCGCCCCTCGCGGAGCCCGACATCTTTCGCGCAGTGGTGCTCCTTCCCGGTGTTTCCCAGCCCAACGACTTGAAGGGGCGGATCCACCTTGCCGGGGGCGCAAGCGACGAAACGGGGATCTACCTGGATGGACACCCGCTGCAGGACCCGTTTCACCTGCTCGGCCTCCTCGGCGCGTTCAATGTGGCGGCACTGGACCGGGCAGACCTCCTGATCCATCATTTGCCGCCGTCCGCAGGCGGCCGGCTGAGTGGGATCATCGACTTGCAAACCCGACGGCCCGGTGAGGAACCCGCGTACGAGGCGGTCGCGAGCTTGGTGAGCACAGGGCTTACGGTTACGGCGCCGCCTGTGCTCGGAGGTATGGACCTCCTCGCCAGCGGCCGTATCACCTATCTGGATCGAATCGCGGACTGGGTGTACCCGGAAATCCCGCCCCTGGATTTCCGTGAGGCCCTGGTCCGCATTGGTCGCGGCTGGGCGGGCGGTTGGCGAGCAGAGGCGCTGGTGTTCTCCACACAGGACCGGTACACCGATCGCGAGCTCAGTGCCTCCCCGGGGTATCAACCGCTCACCTGGGGCGAATCGCTCCTCGGGTTGCGCCTCGATCGGCGGGGCATGATTTGGGACGTTTCGGGCCGCGCCTCGTTCAACCGTGCGACCGTGCACATGGATGAGCGCACCATCGATGTGGACTCGCTCCCCTTCTCCCGCAGCAACTTCATCCATACACGGCGGGATTGGTTATCCGGGGCTCTGCAGGCCACGCGTACGGCGGAACGGTGGGAGCTGATCGCAGGAGCTTCGCTGGATCAGCGTCAGAACCAGCAGATGTGGACTGCACAGGGACTGATGGACGAGATCTTTTCCCCCAACACGCCAGGCGAGTACAGCGGTGAGCAGATGCAGAGCCTGTTCGCGCTGTTCGGCGAGGCCAGGGTTCAGCTCGGTAAACGCTGGACGGTGGCCCCGGGGGCGAGGGCCTGGAGCGCGGGCGGCATCCGCATCGCCCCCCGCGCGCACCTCGGGTTCCGGGCAAGCGAAGCGCTCGAAATCGAGGCCGCTCTCGACCGCCGCTATCAGTGGGATACGCAACTGGAGGAGCCGGTTGAAGGCAGCATTACTCCTCCGCTGTTTCTGCTGGAAGAGCCGCGCACGGCCGATGTCGTAGCGGTGTCCGCCCGCCTGCGCCCTGCTCAACTCCCGTATAGCGGCACCAGCGTTTTTCATGTGCAAGCCTTTCGGAAAGAATACCGCGACCGTACCCTGCTCAACGCTCGAGAATCGCGGGAGACCGAGCAATCAGTTGACCCGGACTTTCCCGTCTTCGATCGGGTGACGGGGCACAGCACGGGCGCGGCGCTGAGTGCCAAGATCGCCTTTCGAGCCGACGGGCTACTGCAGGGTAGTTACAGCTATCAGAGGGTACGGGAGAACGTTGACGGACTCGTGTCGCCGACCGCATGGGACGCTCCCCATACCGTCGTTCTCTTCGGCAGTGCTCCTCTCGGGGCGCGGTGGACGCTCAACGCGAGCTACCAGGGCCACAGTGGACGAGCGACCACACCCGTGCTCGCCCGTACCTTTGAGCCCTTCTCCACGAGCCTCACCGAGCTCAGATCCCGCTATCTGCGCGGAGCACGGAACAGCATCCGTGTGCCCGCCTACCACCGGATCGACCTGGGTGCGCGTCGGGAGTGGCACGTCAGGAACGCAGAGGTCACGCTCGCACTCCAGGCGCTCAATCTCCTCGCGCGCGAGAACCCCATCGACTACGATTGGCAACATTACTTTGGCCGGCTTTCCGGTTCGAACCAGAGGAGGGCGGGTCGCGCCGGCCTGCCTTTCTTGCCCAGCATCGGTATGGAGGTGAAGTGGTGATGCGCAACAGACGAATCGCCCCGGTGGTTGCAGCCTGTCTGCTTTCCCTGGCAGCGTTGACCTTGCCGGCGTGCGGAGCCGACCATGTGCTCGTTCCGAACACCGATGAGCCCTTTCTGTACCTCGTGCTGAACGAGAAATCGCTGGCAACCTACAGCACCGACTTCGTCCAGCACGCACTTCTGTTGACCAACGGATCCCCGTTGGAATCACCGCACTATCGAGCCGCCGAGCGTTTCGAGATGCATCGCACTTCCGATGGAACACCCTTCGCCTGGCAGGGCTACGGCCATCTCTATGCCGAGCCCGGTACACTCCACGGGATCTCTCTCGA
>JACDHR010000549.1 GCA_013820915.1 Gemmatimonadota bacterium | reverse complement strand
TTCCGCTGCCGATCGCCCGGGCTCCGGAACACCCTGGTCCGTGCCGGCCCGAGCGGCGCATCCTCTGCCGAAGGAAGGTGCTGCGGGAGGGCTCCCAGGCATGCCCGCGGATCGGTCTGGCGGAGAAGCGGGTAGAATAAAACGTTTGGCATACCTCGTGCGCGCGGGTGCCCGCCATGCCTGGACATCTGCCGCGATCCCCATCTCCGTTGTGCAGCCCAGAGCGTAACTGCTGATTCGGCTCGGCATAGAAGATTCCTGATGACGAACTCACTCGCTGCCAACTACCTCGGCCTTTTCCCCGTGGCTGGCCTTGCGCTGTTGGCCGCCCTCCTGGTGTCGAAGAGCCGGCTTGCTCCTCCGGTGAAGCTCCTGATCTATCTGGCGCTGATCTTCCGCTTCGTGGGAGCCTGGGTGCGACTCAGGGTGGCTTTCGATGTCTATGGCGGGCCCATGGACGCTTCGGTCTACTCGCGAATAGGAGTCCGGTATGCGGATCGCTTTCTGAGCTTCGATTTCTCTCCCATCTTCAATCCCGACATCTGGATACATGGGAGGTGGTGGGGGGGGCAGTTCATGTATTGGATATCGGGCATCGTGTACGCTTTCACCGGGCCGTCGATGCTCGGTGCCTTCGCGGGCTTCTCGATGTTGTCCTTTATCGGTCTGGTCGGGTTCGGATTTGCCTTCCGCCGGAGCTTCCCCCACGTTCCGGTAACCCGTTATCTGCGCTGGATCTGGTTCTTTCCCTCCCTCTGGTTCTGGCCCTCCAGTGTCGGGAAGGAAGCGGTGATGATCATGGGGATCGGCCTATCGATCTGGGGCTTCATCGGGAAGAACGAGCGGATCAATTGGCCGCTGCTCTGCCTCGGTCTGTTCTTTGTCATGGGGATCCGGCCGCAGGTGGCGGCGGTCGTGATCCTCTCGCTGGTTCTGGGGCACTGGCTCTCGCTGGGCGGACGCTGGAATCTGCAGAAATCGGCGAAGGGTGCAGTAATCCTCGCTGTCGGCTTAGCAGGGATCTACTTTTCGATGACGCAGATCGGTGTGGAAGGATTCGATATCGAGGGTGTGGAAGCCTATTTGGATTACAATACGGCTCGCTCCAATCGGGGAACCAAGGTAGAGGTAGTAGGGGTAGGGTTGGCGAACATTCCGATCGCCATGATCAACATCCTCTTTCGCCCGTTCCCGTGGGAGGCCCCCAACACGATGGCCCTGCTGTCCAGCCTGGAGATCTGGGGAATGTGGGCGCTCGTCTGCTTCAAGCGCAAGACTTTCTTCAAATCACTGCGCAACTTCCGCTCGGATCGCCTCCTGCGGGTGGCCGTGCCGTTCATTCTGGTCTACTCGATCACCCTGGGGATGTTGATCGTTAACCTAGGAATCATCGCACGCCAGCGGATCTTCCTCTTCCCCTTCCTCTTCCTGCTGATGGAGGCGGTGCCGCGGGTGCTGCATGAGCGCAAGCAGGCACGCCTCCGCGCTGCTGCGGTACCCGTGTACCCGGCGGGGGTACGAATGGGAACGGCGCCGTGAGCCTGCTCCTGCGCAGCCCCGCACTCTGCCCTTGAACGCGGGTCCCAACGAACGCTTTCATCCGTGGGTCCACGAGACCCGCCGCAACCCCTGGCTCGGAGAGCTTCAACGATGTGCTCGATTCTCGCCATTCTGGACGTCAAGAGCGATCCCGCACCGCTGCGCGCACGCGCGCTGCGCCTCTCGAAGCTGCAGCGCCACCGCGGCCCGGACTGGTCGGGCGTCTACGCCTGCGACCAGGCGATCCTGGCGCACGAACGCCTTGCCATCGTGGACGTGGTGCACGGCGCGCAGCCTCTCCTGAACCCGGAGGCGACGCATGCGCTGGCGGTGAACGGGGAGATCTACAACCACCGGGAGCTGCGCGCCTCGCTCGCCTCTCCCTACCCGTTTCGCACCGAATCCGACTGTGAGGTGATCCTGGCGCTCTACCGGGAGAAGGACACGGCCTTTCTGGACGAGCTGAACGGTATCTTCGCCTTCGTGCTCTACGACGCCGAGCGCGACCGCTACCTCGTGGCGCGCGATCACATGGGCATTATCCCGCTCTACATGGGCCACGATGAGCACGGCAACCTGCACGTCAGCTCGGAGATGAAGGCGCTGGTCCCCGTCTGCCGCAGCGTGCGTGAGTTCCCCCCGGGGCACGTGCTGGACAGCCACGACGGCGAACCGCGCCCCTATTACCACCGCGCCTGGCGCGACTACGAAGCGGTGCGCGGCGGGCCGAGCGATCCGCAGGTGGTGCGCGGGGCGCTCGAGGCGGCGGTGCGGCGCCAGCTCATGAGCGACGTTCCCTACGGCGTCCTGCTCTCGGGCGGGCTCGACTCCTCGATCATCGCCGCCACGGCGAAGCGCTTCGCGGCGCGGCGCGTCGAGGACGAGGGACGGAGCGAGGCGTGGTGGCCGCAGCTGCACACCTTCGCCATCGGGCTCGAGGGTGCGCCGGATCTGCGGGCGGCGCGTGAGGTGGCCGAGCACATCGGCTCCGTGCACCACGAGTTCAATTTCACCGTGCAGGAGGGGATCGACGCCCTCTCGGACGTGATCTACCACCTCGAGACCTACGACGTCACCACGATA
>JACDHR010000013.1 GCA_013820915.1 Gemmatimonadota bacterium | reverse complement strand
CCGCGGCTATGCGGCCAGGTGGGGACCGCGGCGAGAAGCAGCAGGACCAGCAGGACGATCAGGATAGTGCTCATGTCCGTTTGCCTCCGACGATGAAGAGGTGTTCGACACATCGTTTCCGCCCACGCATGCCGCGGGCGGAGCGAACCGTGGATGGGACGATGCTCGGAACACGCGTCAGCATCTTCCTCACCAGCATTTCACCGGGGCAGAAAGCATGCCTGCCCGGAGTGCGATAGCCCCAGCGCGAGGTCGCCTGTTTTCCTGCGGATCCCCGCAGATCGCATCGATGTCCACGAACCGACGCGGCGTGGCGAGAAAGCGGAAAACGATCTCTTCCCCTTACCGCTTGTTTTCATCCTTCTTGACATCGGGGAGCAGACGACATTATGTTTTTCGCACCTCGCAGTAATCGGCACGTTTTTGCCTTTCCGGCTTGTAATCGATAGGCGCTACCCTTTTTTACTCCTGACAGGATCGGGGCGTCTTCTCCCTTCTCTCCGTACAGCACACCGCTTTGTGTACAAGGCTGTACCTGCGCATGGACGCATTTACGTAGTCCCGGTATCGGGCCGTGTGGGGTGTACTTTGTTGTCCGTTCCTCGGAGCGTCGCTTCGGATCCCGTGCCTTGACGGCCCGGTGACACTCTTGCTTGCCGCGATAGGATGGGTCCGGAAGCTTGCAGATCCTACTTCTGCTCTTCTGCCGGTGTTCCGCGCGGCGTGTTCCATCTCCCTTCCCCAAGTCAGGAGGAAAATGATTGGCTTACGTGTTCGTACGAAGGCAGTGCTGGCATTCGCCGCAACAGTGGCAATGCTGGCCGCCGCCGCGCCGCCACTCTCCGCGCAGGAAGCGGGGACGGTCCGTGGCAGAGTTGTAGAAACGGGGTCTCAGCGGCCACTCGGTGGGGTGCAGGTTTCAGTGGTGGGAACGAATCGCGGCACGCTTACCAACGCCGCGGGCGACTACCTGCTGGTCGCGGTGCCGACGGGCACACAAAGGGTCCGGGCGCAATTCATCGGCTTCACCGCATCGGAGCAGACGGTGTCGGTGGCAGCAGACCAGGCCGCGCGGGCGGACTTCACGCTCTCGCCGTCGGCGGTCGCGCTCGACGAGGTGGTGGTGACGGCGCTGGGCGAGACCGTCGCGCGGAGGGCGGTGGGTACCGCTCAGCAGAGCGTCCAGGGTGCAGAGATCGCCCAATCGCAGCGGGAGAACTTCGTCAACGCTCTGCAGGGGCGGATCGCCGGCGTGGATGTCTCGAGCTCGTCGGGCGTTCCGGGCGCGTCCGCGCAGATCACCATCCGCGGCGTCAGCTCCATAAGCAGCAGTAACCAGCCGCTGTTCATCATCGACGGGCTGCCGATGGACAACAAGACCATGAACACCGGGGTGCTGGCTTCGCAGATCTCGGGGACGGGGTTCGAGAACCGCGGTGTGGACTTCACGAACCGGGCGGCTGACATCAACCCCGAGGACATCGAGTCGATCACCGTGCTGAAGGGCCCGGAAGCCGCCGTGCTCTACGGCATCGACGCGGCGAACGGCGCGATCGTCATCACCACGAAGCGCGGGCACCCCGGAGCGCGCGGCTTCGAATACAGCAACAGCATCCGCGTCGAGAGCACGCGAGCCAGGCCCGAACTCCAGCGGGTCTACGGCATCAACTCGCTTGGCAGCCAGTCGTTTCTCTACTGGGGCGAACCGTACGCGGCGGGAACGCAGTTCTTCGATAACATCGACGGGTTCTTCCAGACAGCGCTCACCCAGCGGCACAATTTGAGCTTCAGCGGCGCGGCGCAGGACAACAGTGTCAGCTATCGGATAACCGGTGCGGTGACCCGTCAGAACGGCGTGGTGCCCAACTCGAGCTACGACCGTTACAACCTGACCGGCGCCGGTCAGTCCCAGGTTGCCCCATGGCTGAATGTCGACCTGACGACGCAGTACAGCTACTCCGAGAACAACCAGCCGTTCAAGGGCGCGGGCGGTCCGCTTCTCGGTCTCCTCATCTGGCCGCAGACCGACAATGCGAGCGATTGGCAGACGGAGGCGGGCACACGGCGGCGGGTGACGACGCTGTCGGCGGCGGCGGAAGTCGACAACCCGTACTTCAACGTCCTCAAGAACAGAAACGAGACCAGCAACAACCGCCTGATCGCGAACCTCGGCCTCCGCTTCACGCCGTTCGCATGGGGCAACCTCCGGACGAACCTCGGGACGGACACCTACACGAACCACCTGCAGATCGTCCGGCACCCGGAGAGCGCGTGGGGGGCCGGCAACAACGGGGTTATCGACGTTGCGAACGACAACACGCGCAGCCTCAGCGCCCAGACGCTGCTGACCATCAACAGCGTCCCGCTGGGGAACCGCCTCTCGATCCGGGGCCTGGTCGGCAACCAGATCAGCGACTACAGGTCGGACGTCGATGCGATGTGGGGGCGGGACTTCCTCGAGCCGGACTTCGTCTCGGTGAACAACGCCGCTGTGCGGACGAGCCGCTCGACGATCGCGCAGCGCCGCCTCGTTGGCCTCTTCGGGCGGGCGACGTTCGAGTACAATAACTACCTCTTCATCAATCTCGAGGGCCGCAACGACTGGACGTCCACGATCCCCACTCAAAATAACTCGTTCTTCTATCCGGGCATCTCGACGAGCTTCGTCTTCTCGGATGTGATTCCGAGCGTCGGTAACGTCATGACGGGCAAGCTCCGCGCGGCGTACGCGCAGGTGGGCAAGGACGCGCGTCCGTATGCGTATCGCCCGGCGCTCGAGTACAAGTCTACCTCTTACGGCGGCTACGGCTACGGCTTTTGGGGCCCGAACCTGAACCTGCGGCCCGAGTTCGCCCACTCGTACGAGTTCGGCACCGAGCTAGGCTTCCTTGAGGACCGTCTCGGCATCGATGCCACCGTCTACCGCAAGGAGACCGACGACCAGATCGTCGATAACATCCGCGGCAGCTACGGGACGGGCTTCATCCTCTTCAACCTGAACGGAGCCAGTACGCGGAACGAGGGGCTTGAGCTCACGGTGCGCGGCACGCCGGTGCTGGCGCGGAACTTCTCGTGGGACTTCATCGCCAACTTCGACAGGTCGCGCGGACGGGTGCTGTCGCTGCCGCACGAGTTGCCGGAGTCGTACAATTCCGACACGTGGCTGTACGGCAACGTGCGCAACGGCACGGCGCCGGGGCTGTCCACCCGCTCGATCACCGGCACGTTCTATCTCCGGAACGACCAGGGCGACCTGCTGATCGACCCGACCTCGGGCCTGCCGCTCCGCTCGCCCACCTTCATCGACGCGGGCTATGATCGCCAGCCGGACTGGACCCTCGGCCTCTCGAACACGGTGAACTACGGCCCCGCGTCGCTGAGCTTCCTGTGGGACATCCGCAGGGGCGGCGACATCCTGAACGCTACGGAGCACTATCTCACAGCCCGCGGGCTGAGCATGCGTACGCTCGACCGGGAGCAGCCGCGCGTGATCGAAGGCGTCCTGCGCGACGGGAACGAGAACACCGCCAACCCGACGCCCAACAACATCGTCGTCGTCCCGGCCGTTAACAACGGCTACTACCTCGCGGCGAGCGAAGAGCTTTTCATCGAGAAGGACATCAACTGGCTGCGCCTGCGGGACGTGACGCTGAACTACCGGCTGCCGGAGCGACGCTTCGGACGAACCAGCCTGTTCGTCACGGGAACGGATCTGCTGCTCTTCACCAACTACTCCGGTCTGGATCCGATCGTGAACGGCAACACCGCCGCGGTCGGGGGATCGGGCGCCGTGGGAGTCGACTTCGGCAACTTCCCCACGCCTCGGGGTCTCAATTTCGGCATCAGGACGAGCTTCTAACCATGAAAAAAACAACCATAGCGCTACTGGTCGGCTCGGTGGGTCTGCTGGGCGGGTGTGAGAACTTCCTGGATGTCAACACCAACCCGAACGCGCCCCAGGAGGTTGCGGCGAACCTGTACCTGCCGCCCATGCTCCACTGGATGGTGACCACCCAGCACTGGGATGGACGGGCTACCGCGGCGTACACCCAGCAACTGACGTTTCAGACCCAGACCGTCTGGGATCGAATGGGTTATGCCCCCGGAAGCGACTTCGCCGGAGAGCAGTGGCGGACCGTCTATTGGGTGTTCGGTCAGAACCTGGTCGACATGATGGAGATCGCCGAGCGCGAGAGGCGGTGGGACATCCTCGGTGTCGGCTACATCCTCAAGGCATGGGGGTGGCAGGCTGCCACCGGCCTTAGCGGCGAGATCATCGTCAGGGAGGCGTTCGACCAGACGAAGTTCGATTTCAACTACGACGATCAGCAGTTCGTGTATCAGGAAGTCAACCGCCTGCTCGACAGCGCGGTGGTATACCTGGAGCGAACTGAAGGCGCGGTGAGCGCGCCGTATCTCGCGCGGGGCGACCATATCTACAACGGCGACCGCACGAAGTGGCTGAAGTTCGCGCACGGCCTGCGCGCCATCAACTTGAGCCACTTCACGAACAAGGCTTCGTACGACCCGGCGGCGGTGATCGCCGCCGTGGACAGGTCGTTCCAGAGCAACGCAGACGACGCGCTGCTGACGTTTCCGAACACGCAGAACAACGACCGTAACTTCATAGGCCGCTCGCGCGGCAACTTCACGAACTACCGCCAGACGCAGTTCGTCGTCGGTCTCATGGACGGCACCGTGTTCGGCGCCGAGGATCCCCGCATGACCCGCATGCTGTCGCCGGCCCCGGATGGGCAGTATCGGGGCTTGGATCCGAATCTCTTCAACGCGCTGACGTCGCTGCCGGAGAATCAGCGGCCGAACAACCCGCACGGCTATCCGGGCGCGGGCGGTCTGCAGCAGCCCGGGCTGTACGTGTTCGCCGATGAGGCGAGGATGCCGGCCATGACGTACGCGCAGCTCCAGTTCGTCAAGGCGGAGGCGGCGTACCGGATGGGCGACATGGGAACGGCGCTGCAGGCGTACCGGGAGGGCATTTCGGCGCACATCGACTTCGTCAATGCCCGAAACCGCGACGACAACCAGTGGCCGACGGCGATCACGGCGGCGGAGAAGGCCGAGTTTCTCGCCGACCCGGGGATCGTGCCGATAGACGCGGGGAATCTGACGCTCACGCAGATCATGTCGCAGAAGTACATCGCGCAGTGGGCCTGGGCCTTCAACGAGCAGTGGATGGACATGCGCCGCTACCGCTACACGGACATCGACCCGGCAAGCGGCCAGCAGGTCTACCCCGGGTTCACACCGCCTATGAACCTATACCCGGACAATGCCGGCAAGCTCGTGTATCGGCTTCGGCCGCGCTACAACTCGGAATACGTGTGGAACCAGGACGGGCTGCGCCCCATTGGAGGGCTCGAGCTCGACTACCATACGAAGCCGCTCTGGATCATCGAACCGTAACCGATAATGAACCGATACAGATTGCTCGCGGTGCTCCTATGCGCCGCCGCGCTGACAGCGTGCGAGAAGAACGCTGTGCGAGACCTTACGGGCCCGCTGCCCAGCGCCCGTGTCAAGTTCTTCAACTTCGGGGTGAACGCCCCCGGCGTGAACTTCTACGCCAACGACACCAAGATGACCGCGATCAGCTCCGCCACCGGCGTGGAGTCGACGATCGGCATCAACTACGGCGGCGGAGCGCCGGGGGCGGGCGGATTATATTCCGGGATTCAGCCGGGCCAGTACACGTTCTCCGGCAGGATCGCGGCAGCCGTCGACAAGGACCTGCCGATCTCGAACGCGACCGTGACGATCGCCGACGGAAAGCACTACTCGTTCTACCAGAGCGGGATATACGACGCAGCCGCAAAGACGGTGGACGGCTTCGTCGTGGAAGATGTGTTCCCGGCGACGATCGATTGGTCGGTGGCGCATGTCCGATTCGTCCATGCGATCTCCAATGCGGACCCGATGACGTTGTACGCGCAAAACACCGAAACCGGAGAGGAAATCGCCATTGGTGGTGCTGTGGCGTACAAATCCGGCGGCGCGTTCACGGCGCTGCCGAACGCCCTGTATGATCTGAGCACGCGATCCGCGGCATCCACCACGAATGTGATCGTCAGAACCAATGTCGCGTTCAATCCGGGGAGGGTCTATACCATCGGTGCCATGGGCAATCTCACGTTGACAACGGGTGCTACCGCACCGGTCCTGCACTTTACGGCCAACCGGTAACTGGAGATCGACGAGCTGCGTTGGCAGCTCTCTACCCGGGCGGCATGGTCCCCTTTGTGGCACCATGCCACTTTTCCAGCTGCTCGACCGGCGCGAGATCGCCGGAAGAAGGAGTCGACTGCCCATCGACCACGCGATCGGCTCGCTCTGCGGGACGTAACCCGGTGCAACGACCGGGTGTGGTCAGTCGCGACGGGAATGCACCGCCGTCTCCGGCCCCTCGTTCCCCACCCGATCCACCCCCGACACCACCACCTGCCGGACCGCCCCTTCCCGCGCGGGGAGCGTATGCTCGCGCTGCCAGCCGGGAAGGATCTGCGTTGTCCAGCCCTCCTCCCCCTGCACCCGCACCACCCACCAGGTGGGCTGCGTACGCCCGCGCGGCTCCAGGCTGAGCCGCGCCTCTCCGGCCGCACCGGCAATCATCCGCACCCGCGGCGCTCCGGGCGCCCCGCCCCAGAGCCAGGGCGACGCCGGCGCGAGCGCCGGCTCCACGTACGCCTCTGTCGCGAGCCGCTCGACGAGGCTGTCCGGGTTCGCCATCAGGGTGCGCATCGAGAAGTGCACGTTGCCGGTCGCGCCGGGCTGCCCCCGCGTTACATAGATCTGCGCGAGCACCTCACTGGCCGGCCAGAACGGAGTGTTTCCATACATCACCCGATTGGTGAAGTTGCCGGGCCAGATGTGCCGCCCCCGCGCGTTCTGCTCCACCCACCAGCGCAGCAGCACCGGGTAACTCTGCGGCGTCTGAGCGATCGGCCAGTAAAGTTGCGGGGTGTAGTAGTCCATCCACCCCTCTACCAGCCACTTGCGCGCGTCCGCGTAAATCTGCCCGTACTGGTCGAACCCTGTGCGGATCTGCGGCGGATAGCCCGGCCGCCAGATCCCGAACGGGCTGATCCCGAACTTCACCCATGGCTTCTCCCGCTTGATCTCCCGGTAGAGCCGCTCGATGAAGCGGTCGACGTTGTCGCGGCGCCAGTCGTCGCGCTCGAGTCGGCCGCCGGTGCGGCGGTACCGCTCCCAACTCGTCTCGTCGGGGAAGGGGATCGGCTGACCCGCCGTGTCGGTTTCCGGGTAGGGGTAGAAGTAGTCGTCAACGTGCACGCCGTCTATGTCGTAGCGGCGCACCACGTCCAGGATCACCCGCAGCGAGTGCTCCTGTACGTCGGGCTCGCCGGGGTCCATCCAGAGATGGCGGCCGTACGCGTGGACGATATCGGAACGGGAGCGGCTGAGGTGCTCGTCCGAGATGGTGGATTGCGCGGACGGATGCCGTGCGCGGTACGGATTGAACCAGGCGTGCAGCTCGAGCCCGCGCCGGTGTGCTTCGGTGACCGCGAACTCGAGCGGATCGTAGTACGGATCGGGTGCCTGTCCCATTTCGCCGGTGAGGTACTCGGACCACGGCTCGTGCGATGAGGCGTAGAGCGCGTCGGCGGCAGGGCGGATCTGCAGGACGATTGCGTTGAGGCGCAGCTCGACCGCACGGTCCAGCATGCGCAGCAGCTCAGCCTGCTGCTGGGCCGCCGGAAGCCCGGGTTGCGAAGGCCAGTCGATGTTCGATACGCTGGCGATCCAGACGCCGCGGAACTCGCGCTCCAGCGGTGGCGGCGATGCCGTTCCCTGGGGTGCGGTGGCGGGCCGCGCGGACGTACATCCCACCAGCAAAGCCAGAACGGCTAGGAGGCCGTGCCGAGCCGCCTGAATGCCCCGGCGGGCGCGGAAAGGTAAGCAGTGCGGCATGCGAGACCGTACCGTGCTGAGAGGAGGAATGTGGTGGATGCCGGTATCAGGTCCTACCGGTATCTACCGCGATCAGCGGTACAGCAGGTACGGTTCCCGTGCTTGGACGAACGCCTCTGCCTCGGACTCCCACTCCCGGAGCAGCGGAGCCATCTCCCCCGCCTCGATCGCCAGGCGCAGCCGGTCGGTGCCCGCCAGGCGATCGAAGTGCGACACGTTCCAGGTGAACTCGCGCGGGTGTAGGTGCCGGATGGACGAGATCAACAGCAGCGAGGTAGCGACGGGTCGATACGTTTCGCGGTCAGTGAGGATCAGGCGAATGCCGCGAAGCGGCTGGTCCGCGAACTTGTCGTCACCCGGGTTGCGCGGGGTGAACTCCACCGCCACGAAGCGAACGCCGGGGAGCCCCATCTCGTTCATCGCGCTGACGACCTCGCCGGCGCGCAGCCACGGAGCGCCGGTCTGCTCGAAGGGATGGCTGGTGCCGCGCCCGGCAGAGAGGTTGGTACCCTCGAAGAAGACGGTGCCGGGGTAGTGGATCGCGGCTTCCAGGCGCGGGATGTTCGGCGAGGGCGGGATCCATGGCTGCCCCGTCTCGTCTCCCCACATCGCCCGCCGCCACCCTTGCGCCGGCACCACCGTGAGATCAGCACCTATGCCGAACTCACGGTTGAACATCTGTGCCAGCTCCCCGGACGTCATTCCGTGCCGCACCGGGATCGGGTACAGCCCCACGAAGGTGGCGAAGGCGGTGTCCAGAAGGTTTCCTTCGACGGCACGGCCACCGATCGGGTTGGGACGGTCGAGCACCACGAACGGGATCGCCGCGTCCCGTGCGGCTTCCATCCCCAACGCCATCGTGTAAATGTAGGTATAGGGGCGGGCGCCGATATCCTGGATGTCGAAGACCAGCACATCGATGCCGCGCAGCATCTCCGGTGTCGGCTTCCGCGTGTCGCCATACAGCGAATGGATCGGGAGTCCGGTGCGCTCGTCCACGCCGGACGCGACCCGTTCACCCGGAGCGGCCGCGCCGCGGATTCCGTGCTCGGGCGAGAAGAGCGCGACGAGCTGCACGCCGGGTGCGCCGGCGAGCACGTCGATCGTGCTGCGGCCGTCCCGCGCCACACCGGTCTGGTTGGTAATCAGCCCTGCGCGTTTTCCAGTGAGCAGCGGGAGCGGCCGGGCAAGCAGTACGTCCGCACCCACCTGCACCGTGTCCGAGATGGTAGGCGTGGCGGACGGGCCTCCGCCGGCACCGGTGCAGGCGCTCGCGAGCAGCGACGTGCAGAGCAGGAGCGTGCAGAGAAAGGGTCGCTTCATCATCTTCTCCGTGGAATGGGCGTCTCCCACGATACAACCTGCCGCCGTCCGCCGAAACCCCCGGGTTGCGGCCGAGCGCCGCTTGACGTGCGTGCGAGCGGTGCCTAGCTTGGCGAAACCGCTCGCAAGCGGTTCGGCTCCGGATGGAATATCGCCATGCCCGGCTGCTCGGCCCGCCGCTCCAGGCAAGCGGATTGTATGCGACACAGGATTCAATTCCCGCACGCCGCCCCTTCGCCATCATGCATATTCTACGAATGATGTTCGCCGCGCTGCCGCTGATCGCCGCCTGTGCGCCGGTGCCGCCCTCCGCGTCGGGGCCGGTCGGGCACCCGCCGCTGCAGGCGGAGCTCTCTCCGGGGGCCGACCGCTGGGTTGAGCGGACGCTCGCTTCGCTCACGCTGCGCGAGAAGGTCGGGCAGCTCGTTATGCCGTGGGTAGGTGGCGAGTACGCGGCTGTGGACTCCCCCGAGTTCGACCAGATCGCGCGCTGGGTGGAGGAGGACCGGGTCGGCGGTCTGATCGTCTCCGTCGGGCTGCCGCACAGCTATGCCGCGAAGCTGAACGAGGCGCAGCGCCGTGCCGGCGTGCCGCTGCTGGTGACCTCGGACATGGAGAACGGGCCGGGGATGCGGATGGGCGGGATCTACTCGTTCCCCCATCTGCTTCCGCAGGGTGGGGGGACCACGTTCCCGCCGGTGATGGCGCTGGGTGCCGCGGGATCGGACTCGCTCGCCTACGAGCTGGGGCGGGTGCTGGGGCGTGAGGCGCGCGCGGTGGGCGTGCACATGACGTTCGGGCCGGTGCTGGACGTGAACTCGAATCCCCTGAACCCGATCATCAACACGCGCTCATTCGGAGAGGATCCGGAGCTGGTCGCCCGCCTCGCGACCGCATACATTCGCGGTGCGCGCGAGGCCGGGTTGATGACCACCGGGAAGCACTTTCCGGGGCACGGCGATACGGATGTGGACTCCCACATCGACCTGCCCACCATCGCGGCGGACAGGGCGCGGCTGGATGCGGTGGAGTTTCCTCCGTTCCGGGTCGCCATCGCGGAGGGTGTCGACGGGATCATGACGGCTCATATCGCGGTGGTCGGCGTAGAGGGGCCGGACGCCCCACCGGCGACACTCTCTCCGTTTTTCATGACCGATGTGCTGCGGGAAGAGATGGGCTTCGACGGGCTCCTGTTCACTGACGCCATGACGATGGGCGGAGTGGCGAAGCGGTATGGCGCGACCGAGCCGCTCGTGCTCGCGCTGGAGGCAGGCGCGGACGTCCTGCTGATGCCGCGCGATGTACGACAGGCGATCGAAACCATAACTGAGGCGGTAGAGTCCGGCCGCATCTCCGAGTCGCGGATCGATCTTTCGGTTCGTCGCATCCTGGCCGTTAAAGCTCGCGCGGGTCTGCCGGAGCAGCGTCTGGTAAATCGGGAGGGCATTGATCGCGTGGTCGGCACGCGCGCCCACGTCGGGATCGCCCGCACGATCGCGGAGCGGTCGATCACTCTCGCGCGGGATCACCGGGACCTCGTTCCCTTGGCGCGCACTGTGCAACAGGTGCTCTCCATCACCTACGCCGGGCCGACAGACCCGATCGCGGGGCGCGTCTTCAACCGCGATCTGAATCAGGGCGGGCTCGTGGTCGATGCGGTGCGTGTGGACGATCGGACCACGGCAGCCGAATTCGACGCGCTCCGCGCCCGCGCGGAAGCGGCGGAGCTGGTGGTGATCTCCGCCTACGTCTCTCCCGTCGAGTACGCCGGCTCGATCTCGGCCGAGGGTGGTTTCCCCCGCTTCGTCGAGCGGCTCTCCGGCGAAGGCAAGCCGGTGATCGCCGTATCGTTCGGCAGCCCCTACCTTCTTTCGTCGTTCCCGTCGGTGTCCGCATACCTGGTGGCCTGGGGCGGCGCGGAGGTAAGCCAGCGCGCGGCGGCGCGGGCGTTGCGGGGCGAGATCCCGATCACGGGCCGGCTCCCGATCTCGCTGCCGCCCTACCACGCAATCGGCGCGGGGATCCAGCGCCCGGCGCGGCTCGCGGGGGCAGAGGGATGATCCGGCCGGCTCTTCTTTCTCTGGTCATCCTGGGCGCCCTCTCCGCCTGTATGCCGTCTGCACCGCCTGCCGCACCCGTACCGGAGCCGCAGTACGAGCGGCTCCCGACGCTCCCCGCGATCGCGCCCGCCGCGCCGCGGGAGGTGGGGCTGCATCCCGGCCTCCCCGCGCACCTCGACTCCATCATGGAGGCCGGGCTCGCGGAGGGCGCGGCGCCCGGTGCGGTTCTGGCTGTCGGTCGCCACGGGCGGCTGGTGCATCTGAAGGGCTACGGCCGGATCGAGCAGGCTGCCGATGCACCCGCCGTGACACCGTCCACGCTCTACGACCTGGCGTCGCTCACGAAGGTGGTCGCCTCCACGACCGCCGCGATGATCCTCGAAGAGGAAGGCCGTCTGGATCTGGATCGTCCGGTCCGCGACTATCTGCCCGAGTTCGACGACCCGGCCAAGGAGCTGATCACTCTGCGGCTGCTCCTGGAGCACCGGGGCGGCCTCGAGGCGTTCGCCCGCCTCTTCACCGAGTTCCGCGGCAGGGAGCAGTACCTCCAGCAGATCAACCTCCGCCCGATCAAGCGTCCGCCGGCGACGGAGACCGAGTACAGCGACTGGGATCTGATCCTGCTGCAGCTCGTCGTCGAGCGGCAGACCGGCAAGCCGCTGGACAAGTTCCTCGCCGAACGTGTTTTCGCCCCGCTCGGAATGGCGGATACGCAGTTCAACCCCGGCCGCACGCAGCTTGAGCGCATCGCCGCCACCGAGGTGGACGCACAGGCCCGAGGCGGCCTGATCCACGGCGAGGTTCACGATCCCAACGCATGGGCGATGGGCGGAGTGGCGGGTCACGCCGGTCTATTCAGCACCGCGCCGGACCTGGCGGTGTTCGCGCAGATGATGCTGAACGGCGGCGAGTATAATGGGGTGCGTATTCTCCAACCGGCGACGATCGCGCGCTGGACGGCGCCTCAGGTGCGCGGCTCGAGCCGCGCACTCGGCTGGGATACGCCGTCCGGCCAGTCGAGCGCGGGGCGCTTCTTCTCTCCGCGCTCCTTCGGCCATACCGGCTATACCGGCACATCTCTGTGGATCGATCCGGAGCGCGGGCTCTTCGTGATCCTGCTGACCAACCGGGTCAACCCCACCAGCAGCAACACTCGGCATGTTCCTCTGCGCCGCGCGGTGGCGGACGCGGTGCAGGCCGCGATCCTGGACGCATCTCTGGTCGACTGGGAAGCGGCAAGGCGTTGATTAGAAGACAGAAGACAGAAGAAGACAAAAGAAGTCAGAATACAGGAGTCAGAAGAGAGAAGAACCGCTCCTGACTCCTGACTCCTGTCTCCTGACTCCTGAATCCTGACTCCTCTCCTCCTATGACTCTCGCGCTCGGCGACTGGCTGGTCATCGCGGGCTACTTCGTGCTCGCCGCGGGCATCGGCCTCGCGTTCGCAAGGCGCGGCGGCCGCTCGCTCTCGGACTACTTCATCGCGGGCAGGTCGCTGCCGTGGTGGCTCGCCGGTACGTCGATGGTGGCGACGACGTTCGCGGCCGATACCCCGCTGGCCGTTACCGAGCTGGTGGCGCAACACGGGATCTCCGGCAACTGGCTCTGGTGGAACATGGTGATGAGCGGTATTCTCACCGTATTCTTTTATGCGCGTCTGTGGCGGCGCGCCGAGGTGCTGACCGACGCCGAGTTCGCGGAGATCCGCTATGCCGGCAGGCCGGCTACCTTCCTGCGCGGGTTCCGGGCCGTGTATTTGGCGCTGCCGATCAACCTGATCATCATCGGGTGGGTGAACCTGGCGATGGTGAAGATCCTCGGGGTGGTTCTGGGGGTGGATCCGTGGGTGGCGCTGGGGATCCTTTTCGTTGTCACCGCCTTCTACGCGGCGATCTCCGGGCTCTGGGGCGTCGTGGTGACCGACCTCGTGCAGTTCGCGATCGCGATCGTCGGCTCCGTGACGCTCGCGTTCTTTGCAGTCAATGCGGTGGGTGGAATGGACGGCCTGCGGACGGGGCTGGCGGTGCACTTCGGCTCTTCGGAGGCGGCGCTCTCCTTCGTACCCGCGGTGGGCTCCGCGTGGATGCCGGTCATCACCTTCGTGACGTACCTCGGCGTTCAGTGGTGGGCGGCCTGGTACCCCGGCGCGGAGCCGGGCGGCGGCGGCTATGTGGCGCAGCGGATCTTCTCTGCTCGCACCGAGCGCGACGGTGTGCTCGCCACCCTCTGGTTCAACGTGGCGCACTACGCGATCCGCCCCTGGCCCTGGATCCTGGTCGCGCTCTGCACGCTGGTTCTGTACCCGGGGCTGGAGGATCCGGCGACGGGATACGTCCACGCGGTGGTGGATCTGCTGCCCACGCCGCTCACCGGGCTGCTGATCGCGTCCTTCGCGGCCGCGTACATGTCGACCATCTCGACACAACTGAACTGGGGTGCATCGTACCTCGTCAACGACCTGTACCTACGGTTTCTGGATCCGAACGCATCGGAGCGCAGGCGTGTCGCGGTATCGCGAGGCACCACGGTTCTGCTCTTCCTGCTCTCCGCCGTGGTGACGGCGAACCTGACCTCTATCGAGGGAGCGTGGCGGATTCTCCTCGCGATGGGTGCGGGTACCGGCCTGGTTTATATCCTCCGCTGGTACTGGTGGCGCATCAACGCGTGGTCGGAGATCAGCGCGATGGTCGCGTCGCTCGTGATCTCGCTCGTGTTGCAGCGGTGGTTCGGCCTCGATTCGTCGGACCCGGTCGGCTTTGCGCACCTCATGCTCCTCACCGTGGCGCTCTCGACCGTGATCTGGGTGGCCGCCACCTACCTGTCGCGGCCGGTGCCGGAGGAGACGCTGATCGCATTCTATCACCGGGTCCGCCCCGGTGGGCCGGGGTGGCGGCACGTTGCCACCGCAGCGGGCTACGGCCCCGAGCCGATGAGCGGCGGCGCGCTCAACTGGACGAACTGGGTGGCGGGTGTGGTGGCCGTGTACGCCACCCTCTTCGGCACCGGCCGGATCATCTTCGGGGATGTCGCCAGCGGCGTCGGGTTCCTGCTCGTCGCGGTCCTCGCGTTCGGCTGGATCGCCCGCTCCCTGAGTGAGCCGGAGATCCCGCTGTCCGGTGCTCCCACACCGCCTGAACCGATTATCCAACCCCAGAGGTCACATGGCTGAATCCCTTGCATCGAAAGCCGCTGAGCGGCGCAGCCGCGAAGAACCGGAGGCCACTGAGCGGCGCAGCCGCGAAGAACCGGAGGCCACTGAGCGGCGCAGCCGCGAAGAAAAGGTCCCTCTCGTCATCGCTGAATACGAAGAGATCGCCGGCATTGTTGCCGCCCGGATTGCCGAGGTCGTGCGGGCGAAGCAGGGTGCGGGCGAGCCCCCGGTGGTGGGGCTTGCCACCGGGAGTACCCCGATCGGCGTGTATCGCGAGCTGATCCGGATGCACCGCGACGAGGGGCTGGACTTCTCCGATGTCGTGACGTTCAACCTCGACGAGTACTACCCCATGGCACCGGATAGCATTCACAGCTATCACCGCTACATGTGGGAGAACCTCTTCGAGCACATCAACATCTTGCCCGCGAACGTGCACCTTCCCCGGGGTGACCTGCCGCGTGAGGAGGTGGAGGCGCACGCCGCGGAGTACGAGCGCAAGATCCGCGAGCTCGGCGGGATCGACTACCAGATTCTCGGGATCGGGAAGACCGGCCACGTCGGCTTCAACGAGCCGGGCTCGGGGATCGAATCGCGCACGCGGCTGATCGCGCTCGACACCGTCACGCGCCGGGACGCAGCGGCCGATTTCTTTGGTGAGGAGAACGTCCCGACCGAGGCGATCACGATGGGCGTGGCCACCATCATGGATGCGCGCGAGGTCGCGCTGATCGCGACGGGCGAGCACAAGGCGGAGATCATCCGCCGGTCCGTAGAGGGCGAGATCAACCCGGACGTGGCCGCCACCTACCTGCAGAAGCACCGGAACGCGACCTTTTATGTGGATCCCGCCGCGTCCGCGGATCTGACCCGCATCAAGACGCCGTGGGTTGTGGGAGAGGTGAGCTGGACGCGTGATCTGGAGATCCGGGCCGTGATCTGGCTGAGCGGCATGACGGGCAAGTCCGTGCTGAAGCTCGATAATCGCGATTATCGCGAGCACCACCTTTCGTCGCTGCTCGCGCGCTACGGCTCGGCGGGCCCGATCAACGGGGAGGTGTTCAACTGCCTGATCGCCAAGATCCGCGGTCGGAGCAAGCTGCCCTCGGGGAAGCGGGTTGTCGTTTTTTCGCCGCACCCGGACGACGACGTGATCTCGATGGGCGGCATCCTGAACAAGCTGCACCAGAACGGGAACAACCTGGTCGTTGCCTACCAGACATCGGGCAATATCGCAGTCTTCGACCACGAGGTGCGCCGCTACGTGGACTTCCTCCGCCGCTTCGGCCGCGACTTCCAGGTGGGGAGCGAAAAGCTCGCCGGGCTGATCGACGAGATCGAGGCGTTCCTCGACAGCAAGGAGCCGGGGCAGGTAGACATCGGGGCGGTGCAGGAGATGAAACGCTCGATTCGCGAGGCGGAAGCCGTCTCGGGGATCGAGACCTTCGGAATGACCCGTCACCAGGCCTGCTTCCTCGACCTTCCGTTCTATCAGACGGGGAAAGTGCGCAAGGATCCGATCGGCCCGGAGGACGTGCGGATCACACTGGAGCTGCTGGAGCGGCACCGCCCGCAGATCATCTTCGTGGCGGGCGACCTTTCCGACCCGCACGGCACTCACCGCATGTGTCTGGAAGCGGTGCACCGCGCTCTCAAGGAGTACACCGGAGAGGTGCCCGAGGTGTGGTACTACCGTGGCGCCTGGCAGGAATGGCCGGTCAGCGAAGCGGATGTGCTCGTGCCTCTCTCGGAAGACGAGCTGCGGCTCAAGATCTTCGCGATCTTCAAGCACCAGAGCCAGAAGGACAAGGCACCGTTCCCGGGGCTCGACGACCGCGAGTTCTGGCAGCGCGTAGAGGACCGCAACACCATGACCGCGCGAATCGTGGACCGACTTGGCCTGCCCGAGTACTTCGCCATGGAGTCGTACGTGGTGCGCAAGGACGGCGAGCGCCCGGAGCAGGAGATGATCCCCACGAGTGCGCTCGCTCGCCAGCCGCGTCAGCGCAGGGCGAGCGATAGCCCCGGGTATCTCCCTGAGGGCGAAGCACCGGGCGAGCCGGGCGGCCGGCGGGTCGAGGAGTCCGCGCACGCGTGAGCGGCGGCTTCACCGCACTCGATTTCTGGGTCCTCGGGCTCTACATCGCGGGTGTTACCGCATGGGGAGTCTGGCTGGGCCGCGGCCAGACCGGTGCGCGGGACTATTTCCTGGGCGGGCGCGACCTGCCCTGGGGTGCGGTGCTCTTCTCCGTGGTCGCCACGGAGACGAGCACGCTGACCTTCCTCAGCATCCCGGGGCTGGCGTACGCCACCGATCTGAGCTTCCTGCAGATCACGCTCGGCTACTTCCTCGGTCGGGTGGTCGTGGCGTTCCTGTTCCTCCCCGCCTACTACCGCGGTCGACTGGGCACCGCCTACGCGCTGCTGCAAACGCGGTTCGGGCTGACGACGCGGCGGTTCGCGTCGCTGATCTTCATGTTCACCCGCGCTCTGGCGGATGGCGTGCGACTCTTCGCCACCGCGATCCCCCTCGCGCTGATCACCGGGTGGAGCTATCCACTCTCGATCCTGGTGATCGGGGTGCTGACGCTGCTCTACACCTACTACGGCGGCATCCGCTCCGTCGTCTGGGTGGATGCGCTGCAGATGGTCGTCTACATGGGCGGCGCGGTGGGTGCACTATTCGTACTTCTCTCTGCGATCCCCGGCGGCTGGGGAGGGCTGATGGCGTCGGCCGGCGAAGCCGGGAAGCTGGACATGCTGCGCCTCGGGTGGGATATCTCTCAACCGTACACGCTCTGGTCCGGTCTCCTCGGCGGCGCGTTCCTCTCCATGGCGTCGCACGGCACGGACCAGTTGATCGTGCAGCGGCTCCTCACCTGCCGCGGCCTGCGCCAGAGCCAGTGGGCGCTGATCGGCTCCGGCCTGATGGTGATCGCGCAGTTCGCGCTCTTTCTGGTGATCGGGCTGGGCCTCTGGCAGTTCTACGATGCGCGTGAGTTCGCGCGCACGGATGAGATCTTCGCCACCTTCATCATCGAGCAGCTCCCCCCCGGCCTGACCGGTGTGGTGATCGCGGCGATCTTCGCGGCGGCGATGTCGTCGCTCTCCTCGTCGTTGAACTCGCTGGCCTCGGCGACGACATACGATCTGTACGCGCCGCTCCGGGTTGCGGACGAGGCTGCCCTGCTGCGGGTGGGCAAGCTGTTCACGCTGCTCTGGGGGGTCATTCTGGTGGGCGGAGCGCTGCTCTTCCGCTCACGCGATACGCCGGTGGTGGAGCTGGGCCTCGCCATCGCCTCCTTCACCTACGGCGGCCTTCTGGGCGGTTTCTTCCTGGGCGTCCTCAACCGTAGAGCGGTACAGCGGGACGCGATCATCGCGATCGCGTTCGGGATCGTGGTGATGAGTGTCGTGGTATTCGCGCGCTGGTGGTCTCCGCTTTTCGTCTGGATCGGGCTCGATGCGCTTGCGGAGGTCGTAAACTATGTCGGTACCATTGCCTTTCCCTGGCACGTCGTGATCGGCACCACGATCACCTTCGGTGTGGGCACCCTGCTCTCGCTCACGCACCCACCTCCGGCAGCGCCCACCCCGGGAGGGACGCCAGCCGGGGACGCACGTGCGGGAGTGTAACGAATGGAGTACCTGATCGGGGTCGATGGCGGAGGTACGCGCACTACCGTTGCACTCGCGGACCTGGAGCGGCGCGAAATCCTGCGGCGCGAGGGGACGGCGGGCATCGTGGACCCGCGGAACCCGACGGCGAGCGTGGACATGCTGCACTCCCTGATCCGGCGGACCGTCGCGGAGGCCGGGCTTTCGGCCCCCGCGGCGGCCCTCTGTGCGGGCTTGGCGGGCGTCGGTGATCCGGCTGAGTGCGAAACGGTGCGTAAGGCACTGGCCGACACCGGCGCTGCAGATCACGTAAGACTCGTCTGCGACGGCGAGATCGCGCTTGAAGGCGCGCTCCGCGGCGAACCGGGGATTTTGCTGATCGCCGGTACCGGCTCGATCGCGTACGGGCGCGGAGCAGACGGGCGGATGGAGCGGTGCGGCGGGTGGGGGATGATGGTGGGGGATGAGGGGAGCGGGTATGCAATCGGCCGCGCCGCTCTGGTGGCCGCGCTCCGCGCAGCCGACGGGCGCGGCGCGGGCACGCGCCTGCTCCCCGGGCTGCTGGAGCAACTCCGTATCACGGACCTGCATACGATCCCGTCGTGGGCGGGGCGAGTGGCGAAGGCGGAGATCGCCGCACTCGTGCCCGAGGTTGTGCGTCTCGCCGGGGAGGCGGATACGGTGGCGCTCGGCATCCTTCGCGACGCAGCCTCGGATCTCGCGTTGCATGCCGCCGCGCTCGTGGGCCGGCTTCAGCCCTGGCTCGCCGCCACACCGGTCGTATTCTTTGGCGGCATGTTCCGCACCCCTATGTTCGTGCAGCTGGTGACGGCCGCGATGACACAGACAATGCCATCAGGGTTCGAGGTGCGGGCGCCGGCCGAGGACGCCGTCACGGGAGCGCTGCGGATCGCGTCGGACCTCATCGCGCCCCAAACACTTCATCCAGACACATGCCTCCCACATCCACCACTTCGATGAACCGCATTCGCCGGTCGCTACTGCTCTGCACCGCGGGGCTTGCGCTCACCGCATGCGCCCCCTCCCTCGCGCCGTCCGCGGCGGAACGGGGAATATCTGCCGTAAGCCCCACGAGCCCCACCACGGTGCTGGTGGTGCGCCACGCGGAGAAGGTGGTCACCGACGACGCCGACCCGCCGCTGTCCGCGGAGGGCGCTGCCCGTGCCGACGCGCTGGTGCGCGTAGCCGAGGCCGCCGGTGTCTCGGTCATCTACACAACCCAGCTACAGCGTACGAGAGACACCGCCCGGCCGCTGGCCGCCCGCTTGAACGTGCCGATCACCGAGTTGCCGATCGAGATGGGCGAAGCCGCCACGTATCCCGAACGTCTCGCCGCCGAGATCCTCGGCCGCCACCGCGGAGAATCGGTTCTCGTAGTCGGGCACAGCAACACCGTCCCGGGGATCGTAGAGGCACTGGGACGCATCCCCGTTCCACCGATAACGGAAGAGGAGTACGATCATCTCTTCGTGGTCGTGATCCCCGCCTCCGGCGCTCCTCGCGTGGTGGGAGCCCGCTACGGGCAGCCGGGCGACTACTGAGTTACAGTTTGGGGAATGAACCTACCAGCGGAGGTATAGCGATGAGTCAGTTGAGCGAGATGAAGTGCGAGCCGTGCCGCTCCGGTACGCTGTCGATGACCGATGAAGCGATCGCGGAGTACCGCGAGCAAATCCCGGAGTGGGGCGTGGTGAAACGCGATGGAGTCCCCCAGTTGGAGCGCACCTTCGCGTTTCCCGATTTTCGACAAGCTCTCGACTTCACCAACCGGGTGGGTGAGCTCGCCGAGGAGCAGGAGCATCACCCCGCACTCTTCACCGAGTGGGGACGGGTGACCGTGCGCTGGTGGACACATGCGGTAAAAGGACTGCACCGCAACGATTTCGTCATGGCTGCCAGGACGGATCGGCTGACGGAGTCGCTGTAGCTCTTTGAAGCCGTTGCCATGCGCGTGCCTCTAAACCCCGGGTGCTGCCTGGCAGCATGGGATCTTCCTGTATGAGGTGGAGTACAGAGTGGCACCCCCGCACCTCTGATCCCGGATGATGAAAGTTGTTGATGATCCGCCCGTTCTTCCGTTCCGCAGTGTCGCTGGCAATGGCTTTGCTGTTCCTCCCCTCCTGTGCGAGCGCGCCGGAGAGCTCGGAGACAGTCGCAGCGCCGGAGGCTGCGCCGCGGGAGAGTGCTACTGATCCGATAGCCGCCGCCGAAGTCCCCAGTGCTGCCCCCACGCGTGACATCCTTCCGACAGCCGATGCCCGCGCCCGGGGAGTAGCGGAGTTCCGGCGGGCGCTCGAGCTCCAGCGCGCCAGAGACGTAGCCGGCGCCGTTCGGGCGCTGGACGAGGCGGCGGAGCATCTCCCACTGATGCGGAGCTGGTCGCATCTGCTCGCCGCCGAAGCGGGCGCACAGATCGGCGACACGGCGATGGTCCGCCGCCGGCTCAGCGCGGCGGACCCCGTGCGCGCACGGGAATGGGGATGGCAGATCCGGGAGCGGGCGTACCGCTCGGCGGGGGATGCCACGGCCGCGCGGCGAGCCACGGAAGCCGCGGCTTCCGGTATTACGGATGCGGGGCGCCGCGCCGCGGCGTGGCGCCTCGTGGGCGAGTCGCGGGCCAGCGCGGGAGATCCGGCTGGCGCGCTCGCCGCCTATCGCGAAGCGATGGCGGCCGCCCCGCAGACGCGCTCTGCACGCGAGGCAGCGGCCGCGCTGGCAGAGCTTCCCCGTACCCCCGCCGATCGGTTACTGGAGGGCCGGGTATGGCTGCGGCACGGGAATGTGGAGCGGGGGATTGCGGGGTTCGACGCGTTCCTCGCGGCGGGTGAGGGAAGCCCCGCCGAGCGTGCGGAGATCCGGCTTCAGGCCGGGCGGGCGCTGTTCAACGCGCGCCGATACGCGCAGGCGGAGAGCTACCTGCTGGCCGCCGCACGGGAGACCGCCGCCGCACCCGCCGTAGCATCGGAGGCGATGTTCCTGGCGAGCCGCTCGCAGTTCCGCGACGGACGCACGGATCTTTCGCGCAGGACGTTCGCGGCCACTGCCGACCGATTCCCCACCCAGCCATCGGCTGCCCGCGCACTGTTCATTCTCGGCGACCTGGAGCACGATGCCGGCCGCCTCGAGAGTGCCAGAGCGTACTTCCGTCGCGCGATCGATTCGCAGGTAGATGCGGACGAGGTTGTGCTCGCTGCCACTCGGCTTGCCGGGATGCAGTTCGTGGAGCGGGATTACCGGGGAGCTGCAGGTGTGCTCGACCGCGCGGCCGCCGGCCGACCGACCGACCGGCACCTCGCGCAGCTCCACTACTGGGCGGCGCGTGCCTACCTCGCGGCCGGTGACCGCGAGACCGGGCAGGAGCGCCTCAACCAGGCGATACGCGCCGAGCCGGTCTCCTACTACGGTGCTCTCGCCGCGGTGCGTCTTGGCGCGCAGCTCGCCGATCTGCCACTCGTCGCCGCGCCCACGATCGAGAGCGCGGTGGAGAACGATGTGGTCATCTCCCTCTTCCGGGTGGATCTCCTCCGCGAGCTTTCCCTGGCCGATGCAGCCGCATTCGAGATGGAGATCGCGCGCTCCGAGGCGGAGTCACGGCCCGGCGCGCTCTACCTGATCGCGGAGAGCCTGATCGAGAACGGACAGCCGGTCGCAGGGATGCTGCTGGGGCGCGAGATCCACCGACGCGAAGCGGCCTGGAACCCGCGCCTGCTGCGGATCGTCTATCCCTTCCCGCACCGGGCGTTGATCGAGGCGGAGGCGCGACGCCACAGTCTCGATCCCTTCATGGTGGCCGGGTTGATCCGGCAGGAGTCGATGTTCAACCCCATCGCCGTCAGCCCCGCGGGTGCGATCGGGTTGATGCAGGTGATGCCCGCCACCGGCCAGATGCTTGCGCGCCGCGCGGGGATCTCCGGCTTCGACGCGGCAACGCTTCGCAGGCCCGAGGTGAACGTCCGGCTCGGGACCCTCTTCCTCGCGGACCTGCTCTCCCGCTCCGGGAACCGAACGGAGGCATTCGCCGCCTACAACGCCGGTCCCAGCCGCGCCGCGCGCTGGCGCGCCTTCCCGGAATACCGGGATGAAGAGCTGTTCGCCGAGCGCATCCCGTTCACTGAGACGCGCGACTACGTCAAGATCCTGAACTTCAACGCGCGAATCTACCAGACGCTCTACGGGAACGAATAGTACGAAAGTACGAAAGTACGACGGATGTTTCGCTGGTCCCGCACCTTCGTACCGTGGGCGTAGCCCACCCGTACTCTCGTACTTGCCGCCCCCCGTACTTGTTGTTACTGGGTGACGACGCCCTGGTACTTATTCCAGTCATCGAGCACCATCCCCGCGCCGCGGACCACGGAGGTGAGCGGTTCCTCGTCCACGTGGATCGGGAGGTTCGTCTCATGCCCGAGCATCACGTCCAGACCGCGAAGCAGCGCCCCGCCGCCCGTCATCACGATTCCGTCGTCGACGATGTCCGCGGCTAGTTCCGGCGGCGTAACTTCCAGCGCCTTGCGCACGGCGCCGATGATCGCCTGGACCGGTTCCTGGATGCACTCGCGGATCTCCTCCGAGTGCAGGCGCACCGTCTTGGGAATCCCCGATACCAGGTCGCGGCCGTTGACGTCCATCTCCTGCTCGGCGTTGGTCGGAAAGGCGGAGCCGATCTGCAGCTTGATGTTCTCCGCCGTCGACTCGCCGATCAGGAGGTTGTAGCTTCGTCGCACGAAGGCTACGATCGCATCGTCGAACACGTTGCCCGCCACGCGGATTGATGAGTCGGCAACGATGCCGGATAGCGCGATCACTCCGATCTCCGTCGTTCCGCCCCCGATGTTCACCACCATGCTCGCCTTGGGTGTGGTGACCGGAAGCCCCACCCCGATTGCCGCGGCCATCGGCTCCGAGATCAGGAACACCGCCTTGGCGCCCGCGGCGATTACCGCGGCACGCACTGCCCTGCGCTCCATCTCCGTAATGCCCGACGGCACGCCCACCACGACTCGCGGCTTCGACCGGAAGATCCCGTTAGGGACTACGGACTGGAGGAAGTGCCTGAGCATGAGCTCGGCCCGGTCCACATCTGCGATCACGCCATCGCGCATCGGCCGAATGGCCAGGGTGCCCTCCGGGGTGCGGCCGAGCATCCGCTTCGCTTCAAGCCCGATTGCCCGCACCTTGCCCGTGGCGCGCTCGATCGCCACTACCGACGGCTCGTTGAGAACGATCCCCTCTCCCTTTACCTGTATCAGTGTGTTTGCGGTCCCCAGGTCGATCGCGATGTCAGCCACTCGAGCATACAGGTGTGGGTGAATCAGAGTCCGGCGCTCGCCGGATACTGTTTAGCCGCTCTGGGCCCAATGTAACGGTTGCCTTCCGCGCAGGACAAGACAAGGCGCTACACCGGGGTGGCGGTATCCGTCCTGCATCTGCACGGAGCGGGTGGATCGCGAATGTCCCCACCCGCCTTCGTCACGCGGTCCGCGCTCCGGAACAGCGGAGGTCCCGGGTGTTGCTTCAGGTCACGAGAGGGATCTCGATCGGCGAGACTCCTCTGCGCAGCGGAATGTCATGAGCTTTTTCTACCGGATGACGGACGGGATCCGAATCACCGTGCAGCCGTTCTACGTCGCCGAGCAGTCCGTGCCGGAGATGCTGCGGTACGTCTTCGTCTATCACATCCGCATCGAGAACGTCGGGGACGAGCCGGCGCAGCTTCTCTGGCGGCACTGGTACATTCACGACCCGGTGGCGGGAGACAGTGAGGTGGAGGGGGCCGGCGTGATCGGCGAGCAGCCCACGATTCCGCCCGGTGGGGTGCACGAGTACCAGAGCTTCTGTGTGCTCCGCTCACCCGCCGGGCACATGGAAGGCCACTACGAGATGACGCGACCGGACGGCACACGGTTGACTGCCGCGGTGCCGCGCTTCCTGCTGCGCGTACATACTGCCTGAACCTGCCATGTCTTCAACAGCCAACGCCGGGAGGGAAGCCCCCTCCCGGCATTGGCTCCGCAAATCGGCGGAGCGGAAGTCAGTCCGTATTCGCGCCCCGCTCCTCGCGCGTATGTCCGTGCCCCTGGTTCTTCGATTCGCCCGTCTTGTCGGCGTCGCGGTTGGTGCCGCGCGTCCCGCGCTCGGAGGTGCCGAACTCCGCGCCCTCGTTGTTCTCTCCCGCTCCCTCCTGACCGTCGGTTGTACGGCCAGTCGCGAAACCGGAGCCGGTCTGCGTCGCGCGCTTCAGATCTGCCATCGTTGCCTCCTTCCAAGGTTGAACGGATATCCCCTGCTCACGGTTCGGGTGCCGTGCCGGCGCGGAGAGAAGGGAACGTCGCACCCTGCGTGGCGTACTGAAGTAGAGTCGCGATGGGATGAGTGGCGCTCGAAGCGGGGCTGAAGAAATTAGTATCCCGCCCTCAATCCTGGATCTGAAGATCATGTTCATACTTCTCTTTGCGTTGGGCACTGTAGCGGCGCTCCTGCTGCCCTCCGTCATCCAGCGGTACGTCCGGCAACTTCCGGATGCGCCGCTCTGCCCGGGGTGTCGTGCGCTGACCGCGGAGCGGGGAGAGACGGAGCTTACGGCGGTACTCCTCCCGATGCTGGCGGCGACCGTGATCTGCGAGTGCGCACGATGCGGCTGGAGCGGGCGGATGCGCCTTCGCCTCGCACCCGAGGGCGCGCGCAGGGGTTGACACCAGCCGGGCGGCGCCCGATCCTTCAAGCTCACAAAGATCCTACCCGCGGTTCTCTTCCCGCAGTGTTCCAACAATTGAACATCCCGCACCCGTCCTGATGCCGGAGAGCCGAGTCCGTGACAGCATCCTGCCGGACGTGGAAGCTCCACCTCCGGCTGCCGGTCCTCCCGCGCCCCCGCAGATCCCGCCGGTATCTGCCGCGGAAGATGATCGGCTCCCGCCGGTTGAGAACCACGCTATCCTCGCGCGCCGCCGCGCCGCGGCGCGGCTGCCCGAAGCGCGGAAGATCCTGGCCTGGATCTACGCGGTGCGGCTGGCGATCGCGGTCGGGATGTTCGTATCCGTCGCCTTCGTATGGCAGCAGGCCGGGCCGCAGGTTACGCTCGCCGCGTCACTGGTCCTGGTCGTCACCGGCTCGGTTACCGCGGCCGCGTTCTGGTTCACCCACCTCCTGAACCGCTGGCCGGGCAAGAACTTCCTCTACGGACAGACGATCTTCGACACGCTACTGGTCACCTGGATCGTCTATCTGACGGGCGGGCAGGGCAGCGCGTTCGCGCCGACGTACATCCTGGTGATCTGCGCCGCGGCCATTCTGCTCCCGTTCCTCGGAGGCATCCTCGTAGCGCTACTCGCCAGTGTGCTCTACGTCGCCGTCGTCGTGTTGCTCTCCACGCAGGAGACCCTGAACGGCGGGGTTGCCCTGCAGCTCTTCCTCTTCACCGTGGTAGCGCTCGTCACCGGGTACCTGGGAGACAGACTCCGGCAGACGGGAGCGGTGCTCGGCGAGGTCGAGACGCAGCTACGGCTGCTCCGGATGGATACCGACGACATCCTCGGCAGCATCAACACAGGGGTCCTTACGGTAGACGGGTACGGGCGGCTAGCTTACATGAACGCCGCCGCGGCGCAGATCCTGTCCGTTGCGCCCGGGGAGTGGCTCGGGATGCCGGTGATCGACGCCCTGGACGATGCCGCTCCCGGGCTGGGCTGGGTGATAGACCGGTCGCGCCGGGAGAGGCAGCCGATCGCACGCTTCGAGACGGGCGATCTCCTGGAACACTCGTTTGTGCTGGGCGTCAGTACTACGCTCTTGGATCGCTCGGATGGCGAGCCTCCGGTCACCGCAATTTTCCAGGACATCACGCAGAAGAAGCGCCTCGAGGTGGTCGAGCGGCGAGCCGAGCGTCTCGAAGCGGTAGCGGAGCTCAGTGCGTCGCTGGCGCACGAGATCAAGAACCCGCTGGCGTCGGTACGCAGTGCGGTGGAGCAGCTCGCGGATTCGGGTGTCGATCCGGAAGACAGGATGTTCCTGAAGGGGCTCGTCGTTCGCGAGTCCGACCGGCTCAGCCGCCTGCTCGCCGAGTTCATCGACTTCGCGCGTGTGAAGGTGACGACTCCGGAGCCCGTACGCTTCACGCCCCTCGTGCACGACGTGGTCGCGCTGGTACGCGCCCACCCGGATGCGGCCCAATGCGCGATCCACTTCGACGCACCGGCCGACGGACCGGCGCTCGAGGTCCACGGTGACGAGGACCTGCTGCACCGCGCCGTGCTCAACCTGGTGCTCAATGCCGTGCAGTGGGCCGGCCCCGGGGGAGAGGCGCGGGTTTCGGTGGATCGTGCGCACTCCGATATTCTCTCCCCGGTGCTGGGCGTGTCGGAGCTGATCCGGCTCACGGTGGCCGATAGCGGGCCGGGGATCGATCCTGATGTGGCCGAGCATATCTTCAATCCGTTCTTTACCCGCCGACCCGGTGGTACTGGGCTCGGCCTGGCGCTGGTCCAGCGTGCCGCCGAGGCGCACGGCGGTGTGATCTTCGTAGACGGGTCTCGTACTGCCGAGCTGCAGGGCGCCGTCTTCACCCTCTGTCTTCCGGCGGCGCCTGCCGTGGAACCCACGATCCGGGTACCGAACATGCTCGAGGAGAAGAGTTGAGCGACGCGCCCAAGGTCCTCATCATTGACGATGAGACGGCGATTCTGGACACGCTGCGCATCCTGTTGCGACGTGAAGGCTTCGCTGTGCATACCGCCGCCGGCGGGCAGCTCGGGATCGACATGCTCGCGGAGGTGCGTCCGGATCTGGTGCTCAGCGACGTGCGTATGCCGGGTGCGGGCGGGCTCGAAGTTCTGGCTGCCGCCCGAGAGCACGACCCCTCGCTCCCGATCATCCTGATGACCGCGCAGGCTTCGCTTCAGACCGCGATGCGGGCGGTGAACGAGGGCGCATTCTACTACCTGCAGAAGCCGTTCTCCAACGACGAACTGCTCGCGATCTGCCGTCGTGCGACCGAGACCCGCCAACTGCAGCGCGAGAATTACGCGCTCAAGAGCGAGATTTCGCGGCGCAACCGCTCACAGAGCGGCCGCCCCATCGGGCGGAGCCGCTCCCTCATCGACGTGCTCCGCCTCGCCGAGACTGCCGCGCCTTCCGATTCCACGATCCTGATCTCGGGCGAGTCGGGAACGGGGAAGGAAGTCGTGGCGGGATTCATCCATGCGCTCTCCGAGCGGGTTGGCGGCCCCTTCATCTCGATCAACTGCGGGGCGCTCCCGGAAAGCCTGCTGGAGTCGGAGCTGTTCGGCCATGTGAAGGGCTCCTTCACCGGCGCGGTGCGGGATAAGGAGGGTCTGCTGGCGGCGGCACGAGGCGGCACCTTCTTCCTCGACGAAGTCGGCGAGATGTCGCCGGCTACCCAAGTCAAGCTGTTGCGGGCGATTCAGGTACGCGAAGTGATCCCCGTAGGCGCAACCGAGGCGGTGGCGGTGGACGTGCGGATCATCGCCGCGACGAACCGCGACCTGGACGAGGAGATCCGCCGCGGTCACTTCCGCAGCGATCTCTTCTACCGTCTCAACGTGATCCCGCTGCACCTGCCGCCGCTGCGCGAGCGGCGCGAGGACATCCCGCTCCTGGCCGAGCACTTCCTGCAGCGCTTCGCGGCGGTGCGCGGGTGTACGCCGCCCCGGCTCACCCCCGAGACGCTGACGGCGCTGCAGGAGTACGACTGGCCGGGGAACGTACGCGAGCTGGAGAACGCGATCGAGCGGGCGATGGTGCTCAGCGATGGCGGCGACATCGGCCCCGCAGCACTCCCCGCGCGCATCACCACCCGGGCCGCGCTGCCGCTCGTCTCCGACCGGCTCCCGCCCAACCCGCCTCTGGAGATCATCGAGCGCGCCTACATCCAGTGGGTCCTTCAGACGGAGAGCGGAAACAAGTCCCGCACCGCGGAAGTCTTGGGCATCGACCCCTCCACGCTCTATCGTAAGCTGGTGCGCTACGGGCTGCAGGACTAGCCGAAACTCTCCGGGGCACACAAGCTGCACCTCCGGGAGCGCAGCTCGCGTGGGATCCAAGCGTGTCGACATCTGAGCAGGAGATCCTATGCGTGCGGTGATCGCGTCGGTGCCCGCGGCGGGTTGGGTGATGGAGATCGTTCCGGTTGGAGAAGTGGACTACGACCTCGTTGCGTGGCTCGCGGATGAACTGCAGCCCCGATTCGGTGTTCGCAGCACCATCGGCGAACCCTTCGGCTGCCGGGCCGAATGGTTCGATCCCTCCCGCGGGCAGCATTGTGCCGACCTGATCCTCGATTCGCTTGTGGACTGGCGCAGCGCCCGGGGTACCATGGAAGCGGTGCGGTTCTGGTCGCTCGGCGTGGCGGATCTAAACCTCTATGCGGCAGACCGCCCTTTCGTATTCGGAGTGGCGACAGTCGGGGGGTGTTGCGCCCTGATCGGCATCGCGCGGCTCCGGGACGGTGCCGGACCAGCAACGGAGCACTGCTTTCGCGAGCGGGTACTGAAGGAGGCGGTGCACGAACTCGGCCATGTCGCCGGGCTGGAGCACTGTCCGGCTTCTACGTGCGTGATGTATTCCTCGCCTGGGCTGGCCGAGACCGACCGGAAAACAACGGAGTTCTGCGCCGTCTGTACGCTCCGGCTAATCGAGTGCCTGAACGATGGATCTTGATCCGCTAGGCGGCTACGGTTAGCTTTGCCTGCAGGACGCGGTGCCGCGGGTCCGGTTTTTCGCCCGGCTGTCGCTTCGCTCGCCCCGCACTCGTCATCTTCACCCCGATCCGATGAAGTCCCAATCCTCCCGCTCTCCGCGGCATGCATACCTGGATTGGGTGGAAGACCAGATCGAGGACTTCAAGGAGACGATCCCGCGCAGCGAGCTCCTGCGCGTTGCCGACGAAGTGGTGGACGAGCTGCGCGTCACGCGGAAGGGGCAGTACCAGTTGACGGAGATTCTCCTCTGCACGGCCATCGACCGGAAGATCTTCCGGCTGCTCAAATTGCCGAGCTATCGGAGCTGGTGCGCGCTGGCGAGGCCGGATGGGCAGGGCGCCGGGCTCGATCCCACACCTGCCTCGCGTGTCGAATAGACACAGGCGCCCGGCCTCTGAACACCCTCTCCTTTCGACAGTCTCCCGCAGGTCGTAGGTCGGTAACATATCATACCACTTCTCCGTTTTCACCGTGCATCCTCCACAGGGCCTCACCCCCTCCCACTTCGTGGGTCCTTCCCCCCTCTCCTCAAAACTGAGAGAAGGGCCGAGGGTGAGGGTCCGCTCCCAATGCACCGGAGTTTCAGAGCAACGGTATCAGAGCCCCGCGGGCCAGAGGTAAGTCGGCAACGGGGCGAGGCGGTGCCCGACATAAATTGCGATCTCCCGCTTGTCTATGAAGGGGATCGCGCGAATGTCACCTCTGTACCGTACGCCGTCGATGTACGTCGTTACGGGGCCGCGGAAACCGGCGACGTTATCGGAGGCGAGTGGCTGGCCCCAGACGTCGAACATCTGCCCCAGCGTCAGTACGATATCCGTACGAGGCGGCTCCACGTGGATCAACCCCGTTGCATCGTGCGTGTGGATCCAGTAGAAGCAATCGCCGCCTGTCGCGGAGCTGTCCTCCATCACCGGATTGGTGATCCCGATTGCGGTGGGAATGGCGATCTGCTCGCCCTCGACGAACAGGCTGACGTGCGGGTGGATGTGGTAGGCGATGGTCTGGATGCAGCTGACGCCTCCCACCGTCTGCCCCTGTCCGCCCTGCGGCGTGTTGCCGATCGGAAACCGTACGCTTCCGATCGTGGTCGGCGGCGAAAGCTGGATGGGAGGTGCGCGCTCCGGGTCGGTAGGTTCGATGGTGGCGCTGAACTGCGCCCGAACATCCCCCGTGCGCGCCAGCAGCCGGTGAGTGCCGATGGAGTCGCCCACCTCCCACCGCGCGCGCGCCACACCGCCGCCATCCGTCACCGCGTCGACCGGAGTGGCATGCCCGCCGCCCCAGACGAGGCTCCACTGCACGGCCACGCCGGGGACGACGTTGCCGTAGCGGTCCAGCACCCGGACTGCAAGCGCCTCGGGAAGGAGGTCGCTCGTTGTGCCGGCCTGCTCGTCCCCTGCGAGCTTCTCCATGGCGGCCGGAGCGTCCGCGGTTCCCCGCGTCACAAAGCTTTCGGCGGCAACGCCCGCTATCTGCGCGCCGACGCGGTTCTCCCCTACGGTCGTGCCCAGCGTCCAGGAGGTCCTGGCTACGCCGGCCGCATCGGTATGACTCTCACCGGGGCTGACGCTCCCGCCGCCCGCGCTCACGCTCCAGGCGACCGCTACACCCGGAACCGGATTGTCGTGAGCATCGAGAACGCGCACGGCCAGGGAATCACTCAGGGGCGTGCCGACCGTCGCCTCCGGCGCCGCGGCGGCGATCTTGGTGAGCTTCGCCGGTGAGCCGGCGAGCGCGGTTGCAGTGAACCGCACCGGCGAAAGCCTCGTGACAGACGCAGTGGCGGCGTTATCCCCCGCCCGGGGCCCCAGCGTCCATGCGGCTCTCGCTTCGCCAGCGGTGTTGGTGGTGTTGGCTGCGGAGTTCAGCGTGCCCTCGCCCGCGCTCACCTCCCAAGTAACGCGGACCCCCTGTACCGGAGTACCCCTTGCGTCCGTGACGCGAACCACCAGGGAATCGGGCAACGCGGCGCCGGCGGTGCCCGGCTGCTCGTCTCCGGCGGCCCTCACCAGATTGGCGGGCGGGCCCACGGAGGGGCCGGTGCCGTCCTTACACGCGAGCGCGAGGGTGAGGGCGAGGAAAGAAAGCGCAGCGAGCTAACGGCGGAGGCGCATAAGATTTTCCCGGGGTAAAAGGACCGGCAACGAAGGTACGATGCACACGAACAGCCGGGACGAACAGGCGGTGCAAGGATGTTGATGTTCTACCCCGCTTGCGGGGAAACGCCACGCCCGCCGTTCGCGATAAAAACGGCGCTACGCTCAGGCGGCCGAGTTCTGCTCAGCCACCGGAGCGTGACGCCGTCTTGTTTACTCCTTCTCCCCCGGACTTTTTTAGACTGCGTCGGAGAGCGAGGTGAAGGTGAAATCCCGCGCCTTGATCGCCGGGACGACCACCGGGTTGCCGACCTCACCGGACTCCGAGGCGCTCACCCGGGTTGGGCGGCCCATCGCCTCGATATTGTTGAGCACGAAGATCGGTGACTCATTCCAGCGGAGGTTCTTGACCGCTGTGGTGATCCTTCCGTTCTCTACCAGGAACGTCCCGTCGCGGGTGAGGCCGGTGAAGAGAATAGTGCGCGGATCCACGGAACGGATGTACCACAGCCGGGTGACCAGCAGCCCCCGCTCCGTGGACGCGACCATCTCGTCCACCGAGCTGTTCCCGCCCTGCATGTAGTACCCGCTCGGGAAACCGGTCGGAGCGCGGTTGTGTTTCTGCGCCCAGAACCGATCATACACCAGGTTGCGCAGGGCCCCGTTCTCTATCCACGACATCCGCTGGTTCGGCAGCCCCTCGCCGCTGAACGGGG
>JACDHR010000159.1 GCA_013820915.1 Gemmatimonadota bacterium | reverse complement strand
CCTTCCTCCTCCTCGAGCGACCGGACGAGGTCGCCAGCTTCGACGACTTCCAGGCGCTGAGCGCGACCCCCTCGCGTGTGGGATACGCCGACTACCGCGTGGCCACCGGCGGCTACTTCCCGGCGATGAGGATCCGACTCCTCCGCGGCCGCCTCTTCGACGAGCGGGACCACGTCGAGGCGCCCCATGTGGCCGTAGTCAGCGAGTCGCTCGCGCGGAGCACCTGGCCCGGCCAGGATCCGCTCGGCAGACTCATCCAGTTCGGGAACATGGATGGGGACCTGCGCGCCTTCACAGTGGTGGGCGTGGTCTCCGACGTCCGCCAGGGTGGACTCGAAGGGGAGGTCGGCGCGATCGTCTACGGCAGCGCCCGGCAACGCATCGGTCCCGCGGCCAACCTGGAGGTGGTGATCCACGGTCCATCCGACCCGCGCACAGTGATTCCGGCGGCCCGACAGATCATGCGCGAGCTCGGTCCCGACATCCCCCTGCGGTTACTAACTCTGGACGAGCTCTTCGCGCGCTCCATCGAGCAGCGCCGCTTCAGTCTGCTCCTCTTCGCGCTCTTCGGTGGCACGGCGCTGCTGCTGGCGATGATCGGGCTTTACGGCGTGGTGTCCTCCTCCATCGCACAGAGGACGCACGAGATCGGAGTTCGCATCGCGCTGGGCGCGCAATCGGCCGACGTGACGGGACTCGTGATCCGGCAGGGAGCCGTCCTCGCCGGTGCGGGGATTCTCGCGGGGCTGCTCGCCGCGCTCGCCCTCTCGCGCCTCGTCGCAGGCCTCCTCTTCGGCGTCACGGCCACCGACCCGCTCGCCTTCGCGGCCGTCGCTCTCCTGCTGGCGGCCGTGGCGCTGCTCGCTTCCTATCTTCCCGCCCGCCGCGCCACCCGGGTGGATCCCATCCAGGCGCTTCGCGCAGAATAGGCCACCATGGAACAGATCGTCACGGAGATCCGGCACGCGGCGCGGCGCCTGCGCAGGAGCCCCGGCTTCACCGCCATCGTGGTGCTCACGCTCGCGCTCGGCATCGGCGCCAACAGCGCCATCTTCAGCATCGTGAACGGCGTTCTGCTGCGGCCGCTCCCCTATGCCGACCCCGGCGCACTGGTGAGCGTGACCCACCTGTATCCCTCGCTGGACGGACTGGAACCCGGCCTCGCCGCGCCGACCTTCAGGGATCTGACCGAGGAGTCGCGCTCCTTCGAGAGCATCGCCGTGCGGGCCGGCTGGATGCCGAACCTGATCGGCGAGGGCGAACCGGAGCGGGTGACGGGCTCGCGGGTGAACGGCGCATTCTTCAACACCTACGGTGTGCCGGCCGCACTCGGCCGGTCCATCCTGCCGAGCGACGGGGAGGGCGACGGTGCGCGCGTGGTGGTGCTCGGACATGGGCTATGGCGGCGGGTGTTCGGAGAGGACTCCGGGGTGATCGGCCGCTCCATCCTGCTGAGCGGCGAGAGCTATGAGGTAGTGGGTGTGATGCCGCCCGCATTTCGGGACTTCTTCGCACCGGCGGCGGAGATGTGGAGCCCGCTCACCATCACGGCCCAGCAGCTCTCCGACAACGGGCGCACCAACGAGTTCCTGCTGATGTCGGCTCGCCTGCGGCCAGGTGTCTCCGTCGGCCAGGCGGAGCAGGAGATGGCTGCCGTGGGACTGCGGCTGCGAACCGATTTCCCGGCCAGCTACCCCGCCGACTGGTCGCTCCGCCTTCACACTCTGGACCACCTCGCCACCAGCGAGATCCGCCCGGCACTGATGATCCTGCTCGCCGCCGTCGCGTTCGTGCTGCTGATCGCATGCGCCAACGTGGCGAGCCTGCTGCTGGCGCGTGCCTCGGCTCGCCGCAAGGAGATCGCGATCCGGGGGGCGATGGGCGCGCGCCGCGCCGACCTCGTCCGCCAGCTCCTGGTGGAGGGCGTGGTACTCGCGTCGATGGGCGCGGCGCTGGGTCTCTTCCTGGCCTCCAGCGCGCTCTCCCTCCTTCGCGCCACCAATCCGCTGGACCTGCCCCGGGTGGAGGACATCTCCATCGATGCCACCGTTCTGCTCTTCACCATGTCACTGGCAGTGGTTACCGGGATCCTTTTCGGGCTGGTCCCCGCCCTCCAGCTCGCCGGCACCGACCTGCAGAGCACGTTGCGCGAGGGCGGCCGGGGAAGCTCCGATCGCCGCGGGGCCACCGTCCGACGCGGGCTGGTGGTCGCGGAGATCGCCCTGGCGCTCGCGCTCCTCATCGGCGCCGGGCTGCTGATCCGCAGCTTCACCACGCTTCAGCGCGTGGATCCGGGATTCAATCCCGAAGGTGTAGCGGTCTTGACCGTTCCGCTCCCCGTCACGAAGTTCGAGACGCCCGAGGCCCGCTTCGCCTTTCACGAAGAGCTGGCGGAGCGGCTGCGCGGCCTGCCCGGTGTGACCGCCGTCGGACGCACCTCCAAGCTCCCCTTCACGGAGGGGATGAGCACGCGCTCCTTCATCGTGGAGGGGATGGAGCTCACCGATGGCGAGCCAGCCCCCTGGGGCGACTTCCGGGTCGTGGACCACGAATACCGCGAGGCACTTCAGATTCCGCTCATCCGCGGCCGCTTCTTCACCGCGGCCGACCGCCGCGACGCACCCGGCGTCGCCATCGTGGACGAGGAGATGGTCCGTCGCTACTGGCCCGGCGAGGAGCCGATCGGCAAACGGCTCGCCTACAACCTGGACGAGGAGGGCAACCCCATCTGGCTCGAGGTGGTGGGCGTCATTGGACACACCGCGCAGGAGGGGCTCGACGCGGAGGCTCGCCTGCAGTTCTATCGACCGCATGCCCAGGTCTCCGACGCCGCCATGGCCTATGCCATCCGTACCACCGGCGACCCGCTCCGGGTGATCCCGGCCGCGCGGGCGGCTCTGCGAGCGATCGACCCCGACCAGCCGCTCGCCGATGTCTCCACCCTGCAGCGGAACCTCGACCTGGCGATGGGTGGCCGCCGTCTCTCCGCCTCCCTCATCGGCTTCTTCGCGGCGCTCGCGCTCCTCCTCGCGGCTCTCGGCATCTACGGCGTCATCTCCTTCGACGTGAGCCGCCGAACCCAGGAGATGGGGCTGCGGATGGCACTCGGCTCCGGCGCCGGCGGAATCCTGTTGCTGGTGATGCGCTACGGCCTGAAGCTCACCGCTCTGGGGATCGGAATCGGGCTGTTCACCGCGTATCTGCTCTCGAGTCTCATCGCCGGGCAGCTCTACGGTGTCGCACCCACCGACCCCGTCACCTTCGTCGCCGTTCCGCTCACCCTCGCGGCGGTGGCGGCGCTCGCCAGCTACCTGCCCGCGCGCCGGGCGACTCGAGTGGACCCGATGGTGGCACTCCGCAACGATTGACGGCCGGCCCCGGGCGCCGGCGCACATAGGCTGGCGCCCGGGACCGGCGGCGCGTACTCTCCCCTCTTCACTGTCCGGTTGTGGGACGGGGGCGTCCCGAAAGCGGACGGTGAGGGGCCCGGGCGAGGCTCGGGCCGCATTCGCAACCACCGCCTGGAGCACGATTTACATTTCTCGCCAGGATTGGCACCGCACTTCCATTTCCGCGGTCCGGCCACGCGCAGTCGCATCCGTACGCGTGGAGCGCGAAATCGGTCTCACTCCAACCGCTCGAGTCTCGTATGGACCGACTGCTGCAGGACCTCCGCTTCGCAGCCCGCTCGCTGCGCCGGAGCCCCGCGTTCACGCTGGTCGCGGTGATCACTCTGGCCCTCGGGATAGGGGCGAATACCGCTGTGTTCAGCGTGATCAACGGGGTGGTGCTGCGGCCGCTCCCCTTCCCGGAATCGGATCGGCTGGTGAACCTGGGCTGGGACTGGGCAGAGAGCCCGATTCCCAACATCACGGCGCTCAAGTTCTCGTACTGGCGGGAGAACACGCGGGTGTTCGAGGGAATCACGACCTACCGCGGGTTCAGCGCGCAGGGCTCTCCCGACTCGCCCGACGACGTGGTGCGCGGGATCAACGTCTCGCACGACTTCTTCCGGGTGGCCGGGATCCAGCCGGCTCTGGGGCGTGGCTTCACCGAGGATGAGCAGCTCCCCGGCGGTCCCGCGGTGGTGGTGATCGGCGACGAGGCCTGGCGGACGCGCTTCGGCGCCGACCCGGGCGTGATCGGCCGCCCGATGGAGATCAACGGCGTGCCTCACACCGTGGTGGGTGTGATGCCCCCCGGCTTCCGCTTCCCGCAGGCGCCCGATCACGCGGGCGCCCTCCGCCCGCTGCGGTTGGAGGTGAACCCGGCGGATGGTGGCCACAACTACCCTGCCTGGGGGCGACTGCGGCCGGGCGTAACACCCGCGGACGTCCAGTCGGATCTGCAGAGGGTTCTCGCCAGCTTCCGGGAGAACTTCCCGGCTCAGAGCGGGAATCCGCGAGAGTCGATGACCACGATGAGCTACCAGGAGATCTTCGTCGGCCATCTCCGTAAGATGCTCTGGATCCTGCTCGGCGCCATCGGCTTCGTCCTGCTGATTGCCTGCGCTAACGTTGCCAACCTCATGCTCGCGCGGGCGACCTCCCGGCAGCGGGAGATCTCCGTGCGCCTCGCTGTCGGCGCCGGCCGCGGCGCCATCGTCCGCCAGCTGCTGACCGAGAGCGTGCTGATCTCCCTGCTCGCCGGCTCGCTGGGGGTGCTGCTCGCGGTGTGGGGGGTGCCCGCTCTGCTGGAGCTCTCGCCCAACCCGCTCCCGCGCCAGGATGAGATCGGGATCGACCGGCGCGTTCTCGGCTTCACCCTCTTCATCGCCACCGTTACGGGGATCCTCTTCGGCCTGGCCGCGGCCATTCCCGCGTCCCGGCCCGACCTGGCCGGCTCGCTGAAGGAGGGTGGCCGCTCCGCGGGCGTGGGCCGCGGCGCGGGACGGATCCGTACGGGGCTGGTGATCGCCGAAGCGGGGCTGGCGGTGGTGCTCCTCGCGGGAGCGGGGCTGCTGATCTCCACCTTCGGCAACCTGCGATCGGTCGATATCGGGATGCGCTCCGCGGACGTGGTGACCGCCAGCTTCCCCCGCATGCCGCAGGAGATGGCGACCGCCGAGCAGCTGGCGAGTTTCGCGGTCCGGGCGGTCGAGGAGCTGGAGCGGCTACCGGGAGTCCACTCCGTAGCGACGAGCTCGGTGATTCCCTTCCTGGGGCAGTACAACTTCCCCATCGAGTTCCTGGGCACCGGCGGGGAGGGCGAAACTGCGATCCAGGTGCGGGCGGTGAGCCCGGGCTACTTCGGGACACTGGAAGTGCCGGTCCGCCGGGGCCGGGCCTTTTCGGAGATCGACCGGCGCGACGGAGCGCCGGTCGTGATGATCAACGAGTCGACGGCAGAGCGGTACTTCGGCACGGGCGACCCGGTGGGTCAGTTCGTCCGGCTCGGGTCCATCGGTGGAGAGATGGCGATACCCGGGTTCGAAGACCCGGCCCGTGAGATCGTGGGGGTGGTCGCCGACGTGCGCGAGATGGGGGTGCGAATGCCGGCCTTCAACACCATCTACATTCCGCAATCGCAGGTGCCGGAGATGATGGCGGCGATGCCCAACCTGCTCGTTCGCGGGAGCCGCGCGGCCGAGCTTGAGCGGGCTCTCCCCGCCGCGCTGCGCGAGATGGACCCGCGACTGCCCACCCCCCAGCTCCGCAGCCTGGAGGAGGTGGTGGGGATGTCGTACGGTCAGGAGCGCTTTATCGGCGCGCTGCTCAGCGTCTTCGCCGCCATCGCGCTGCTGCTCACCGCCGTCGGCATCTACAGCGTCATCTCCTTCAACGCGCGCCAGCGCACCCGCGAGATCGGCGTGCGGATGGCGCTCGGCGCCTCGCCAGCGAGTGTGCATCGCAACGTGACAGGCCGCGGCATGCGCCCCGTGGCGATCGGACTCGTTCTCGGTGTCGCCGCGGCCGCCTTCGCCGTCCGCATCCTGGACGCGCTGCTCTTCCAGGTGGAGCCCCGCGACCCCGCCGTGTTCGTGCTTGCGGTCACGGTTCTGTCCGTGGTCGCGCTCATCGCCAGTTACCTTCCCGCGCGCCGGGCTACCCGGGTGGACCCGATGGTCGCGCTCCGCTCCGAATGAGGATCTCTTCATGATGAACGCAGCTCTCGCAGGCGCTACAAGACCCGACTCTGCGCCCCTGATCTCGCTCCAGGATGTCGGCAAACACTACGAGACAAAGGCCGGCCGTACCAACGTGCTCAGCCACGTCTCCCTCGACATCGCCCCGGGCGAGTTCGTCAGCATCATGGGGCCGTCGGGCGCCGGCAAGACGACGCTGCTCAATATCCTGGCAATGTTCGATAGCGACTGGACCGGGCAGTACCACCTTCTCGGCCAACCCGTGCACTCGCTCAAGCCGAAGTTGCGCCGCGAGCTGAACAAGAGCACCATCGGCTTCGTGTTCCAGCAGTACCACCTGCTCGACGACCTCACGGTAGCCGAGAACCTCGACATCCCACTCTCCTATCGCGACGTTAAGCGGTCGGAGCGGATGTCGATCGTCGCCGAGACGTTGGATCGCTTCCAGATGGTGGCCAAGAAGGACCTGTACCCCACGCAGCTCTCGGGTGGCCAGCAGCAGCTCGTGGCCGTCGCCCGTGCCACCATCGCCCAGCCGCGGCTGATCCTCGCCGACGAGCCCACCGGGAGCCTCCACTCCAGCCAGGGCCAGATGATCATGGAGCTGCTCCGCAAGCTCAACCGCGAGGGCACTACCATCATCCAGGTCACGCACTCGGAGGAGAACGCAGGCTACGGAAGCCGTGTCATCGAGCTCCGCGACGGCTGGGTGGTCAGCGACACCGCGAAGGCGGGATGACCGGGGCGCGCGCTACCGGGCTGTGAGGCCGCTTCCCCGAATGCCGAATGCCGAATGCCGAATTTCGGAGGCCCCATTGCGGGTCCCGCTGAGCCGATCGCTGAACCCAAACCGACGCACCCTGTGACCGACGCCTCAACCCGCGTGCTCGTCGCCGACGACCAGCCCGATGTCCTGCAGGCGCTCCGCCTGCTCCTCAAGCCGGAGGGCTTCCAGATCGAGACGGCTACCTCCCCGCAGCAGATTGCGGCGGCGGTGGCCGAGCATGAGATCGACCTGATCCTGATGGACATGAACTACGCGCGGGACACCACCTCCGGGAAGGAGGGCCTCGACCTGCTCACCCGCCTCCATGCCGTGCACCCGAACCTGCCCGTGGTGGTGATGACTGCCTGGGGGAGCGTGGACGGCGCGGTGGAGGCGATGCGACGCGGCGCCCGCGACTACATCGAAAAGCCGTGGGACAACCAGCGCCTCCTCGCCACCCTCCGCACCCAGGTCGAGCTCGGACGCGCCCTGCGGCGCAGCGAGCGCCTGGAGGACGAGAACCGCCGCCTGCGCGGCGATGGGATGCCGAACCTCATCGCCGGCTCCCGCGCCATGCAGCCGGTGCTCCGGATCATGGAGCGCATCGCCCCCTCCGAAGCCAACGTCCTGATCACCGGCGAGCACGGCACCGGCAAGGAGGTCGTGGCTCGGTGGATCCATGCCGCCTCGGGCCGGACTCGCAAGGCGCTGGTGACGGTGAACGCGGGTGGGATCTCCGAGGGCGTCTTCGAGAGTGAGCTCTTCGGGCACGTGAAGGGCGCCTTCACCGACGCCAAGACCGACCGCGTCGGTTTCTTCGAGATGGCCGACGGCGGGACGCTCTTCCTCGACGAGATCGGCAACCTCTCCCTCAAGCTCCAGTCCCGGCTCCTCCGCGTGCTGCAGACGGGAGAGTTCCAGCGGGTTGGGTCGTCCCGCACCCAGCGGGCGGACGCGAGGGTGCTGGCCGCCACCAACGTCGACATCCGCCAGGAGATCGCCGAAGGAAGGTTTCGTGAGGACCTTCTCTATCGCCTCAACACCGTCGAGATCCACCTCCCGCCTCTGCGCGAGCGCCGGGAGGACGTCGCTCTCCTCGCGCATCACTTCCTCACCCGCCAGGCGGCTCAGTATCGCAAGCAGATCGAGGGCTTCTCGCCCGACGCCATGCAGGCGCTGCTCGATTACGAGTGGCCCGGCAACATCCGCGAGCTGGAGCACACCGTGGAGCGCGCCGTCCTTCTCGCGCAGCACGAGATGGTGCACACCGAGGACCTCAACCTCCGTGCCCGGCACCCCGCCGACGCCGCACCGCTGGACGAGATGCCCCTCGAGGAGGTCGAGCGGCTCCTCATCCAGAAAGCTCTGAAGCGTCACCACGGCAACGTGTCTCACGCCGCGGAGGCGCTCGGCCTCAGCCGCAGCGCGCTCTACCGGCGGCTGCAGCGCTACGGGCTCTGAAGAATTTGCGAAGTGCGGAGCGTTCTCTGCACATTACGGTTTGAATTCGCCTTCGCACTAAGAATCCGTCCGTGCGCTTAGCCAGGCTCCGCTTCGACACCCGTATCCTGCTCCTGGCGCTGATCGCCGGGCTGCCGGGCGCGGGTGTCGCCCTCATCCTGATCCTGACGGCGG
>JACDHR010000548.1 GCA_013820915.1 Gemmatimonadota bacterium | reverse complement strand
TCCGGCGGGATCCAGAGGGAGAACGTAGTGGATCAGGTCGCGGATCTCGGTTCCACCTTCTACCTCGCGGAAGTGATGCTGGTGATGCCAGAACCGGTACGGACCGAACCGCTGCTCATCTACGAAGAAGTGCGGCTCCTCCACGTGCGTGATCTCCGTCACCCAGGTCACCGCCAGCCTCGGCAGCGGCCGAACCCGGTAGGTGACGATCATCCCCGCGTGCATCGCGTCCGGAACGTTGCCCAGCGTACGAAACCCCATCGACGGCGGCGTGATCTTCGGCAGATTGCGCGGGTCGGAGAAGAACGTCCACGCCTCGTCGATCCCGATCGGCAGATGCTGAACCCGCTCCAGTGTGTAGATCTTCATCGAACTCCCCGGTAATTGGCGTGGCGCTCAGGGCACCCGGTTTCGGTGTGCGACAGCATGGTAGGCGCGGCCCTTCCATCGCACCCGGTTTCCCTGCAGCACACTCTTCAGAAACACCCCGGCCGCGAAGGCAGCGCCCAGGGGAAACAACAGTGCGTACCATAGCGGAGCCTCCAGGCGTCGGTTGACCAGCACCCAGAAGAGCAGCGCCATGCCACACGCCAGGGCGCTCCACAGCCACGCCGCAGCGGAGACGATCCCCGCGAACCCGAGTGCCAGCACAACCGGAGGAACCACCCACAGCACGAGCAACCAGAGGACCAGCAACCAGGGCGTGAGCGGCCGCATGGCGCGCGGCACGGTCTGCCGCGCCGCGATCGCCACGTTCTTCGACCACCCCTCCACGATCCCCGCCAGCGAGTCGTACATCCGCACCGACATGAACCGATCGGCGACCACCAGAAGTACGCGGTGCCCGAGCCGGTGAAACCGATGTGCCAGCCTCAGGTCCTCGGCCACCTCGTGCCGCACCGCACCGTGTCCGCCCACCACCTCGTAGACGCTTCGCCGCACCAGGATGTACTGCCCATTCGCGATCTTGTCCCGCTCGCGCGGCGACCGGTTCACGCGCTCCGGATCCGGATAGCGCAGCAGAATGAGGCAGAGCACCTGCGGCATGATCAGGCGCTCCCAGAAGCCCAGCAGAATCTGGCGCGGGAGCACCGTGAGCAGCGCGGCGCCCTCCGCCTTCAACGCCCGTACGCTGCGGCCGACCAGCTCGGGCTCGTGCACCACATCGGCGTCCGTAAAGAGCAGGTACTCACCCCGCGCGATCGCCGCACCCTGCGTGCACGCCCAGGGCTTTCCGAACCACCCCTGCGGCAGAGGCTCGCCACGCACCAGCCGGACACGCGGATCCGCACGAGCGAACTCCTCCACGATCGCGGACGTGGCATCTTCCGATCCGTCGTCCACCACGACGATCTCACAATTCGGATACTCCGTTCGGAGCAGCGAGCGCACACAGGTCCCGATATTGTGGGCCTCGTTCCGCGCGGGCACCACGACCGACACGAGAGCAGCCCCCGCGTCCCTCACCGGCTCCCACTCCGCGAGCAGCGGGCGGCGGCGCACCACTGTAGCGAGCAGCACCGGGAAGAGGATCCAGGGGAGCGCGAGCAGGATCGGCAGTAACATGACTTGGAATATATCCTGAGCCGTAGTGTGCACAAGGTTTGTCCATACCTGGGCACGCATGCGCATGTTCAGCCGTAACTGTTCAGGCACCCTCGCCCGGCGGTTGAAACCGCTGCAACAGCAACACCAGGTCGGCCTTCGCCGACTGAACGACCGGACCTGCAACCGCGTCAGCCCGCGCAGGCGGGCTTGTTGCCCGTCCAGCAGCGAATTCATTCGCCGGACGGGCGGCGGCGGGGGGCAGAGGGGAATCTCCCTGACGGCTGAACAGTTACGTTCAGCCTACCTCCTCCGCCTCGTCCTCGTGCTTTCAAGCCCTGAACTGTGAACTTCTGTGCCGGCATCCATGGAGCTCCGGGTTCGGGAAAGCTGAACTGATGTGGCGGGAACGATGCACTGTTCACACCAGTGCCGCCGTGCCAGCGGGCGGAATGCGAATTGCACCTTCAGTGAGAGAATCGTACCCCCTGTTTTCCGAAGGAGAAAGAACCATGTCCGAGAGCAAGAAGGCATACGACCATCAGGCGGAGGGGGTCGGATTCGCCTCCGATGAACCCTCTGCGGAGACCGAGCACCGCGATACGGCGAGCGGGTCGGCGGAGGGACGCAACGAGCTGGACCCGGAGCAGCGGAACGAGGAGGCGCGGCACGGCCGCCGCACGCACCGGGACACGAAGCTCGACCCCATGCCCGGGGACGACGCGTAGCCCTTCGCATACGCAACCGCTATCCGGAGAACGCAAACAGAGAGAATCCATGTCGCAGAGAACGCTGCTGGTCGGGCTGGCCCACCCGGACGACGAAATTGGTGCGGCGGGCGCGATCCTGGCCCAGCGCGCCCGCGGGGACCGGATCGTGATTGTCTGGCTCACCCGTGGCGAAATGACGGAGGCGTTCGGCCCGATCCCGCTGGAGCAGGTCGCCGAACGTAGAACCGGGCAGGGCAGTCAGGCGGGGGAGATCCTGGGAGCGGAAACGCGATTTCTGGACTTCCCGGATACGCGCCTCGTCGCGACGCCCGAGGTAGCCGCGCAGGTGGCTCGGGTGATCACCGACATCCGCCCCGATGGGCTCCTCACCTGGGGAGA
>JACDHR010000012.1:5918-32226 GCA_013820915.1 Gemmatimonadota bacterium | reverse complement strand
ACCTGCTCCCGTACCGGAGCCGACCCCGCCGGCGCCCACTCCGCCGCTGCGCCCCGCGCCGCGTCCGGAACCTTCGCCGCCCGCGCGGCCTACAACTCGAACCGCACCACCGGAGCCGCGGCGCCAACCCGCCCCGACAGAGCCGACCCGGCCACCCGCCACGCCTCCGAGCCGTCCGCCGCAGCCGCAGCCGAGTGCGCCGCCGGCGGCGAGGCCGGCCGAGACTCCCGCGCGGACGGCACCGTCCACCGGTCCGGCGCCCGCACCCTCCGCGGCACCCGGAGACGGGCTCGCGATCAAAACCGAGGGCGCAGTGTGCCCGAGCGACGAGTACTGCAACAACATCGCGCGCCAGGTGCAGCGGTATTTCCGCCGCCCCTCCGACTCGCGCGCGGACCGCGGCGATGTCTGCTTCCGGATCGCGCGGAACGGGTCGGTGGAAGACATCGACGTGCAGCGGCTTCGCGGCGGCTTCGCGTTCCGCCTCGCGCTCATGGAAGCCGTGGAGCAGGCGGCGCTTCGTAATGAATTCGGTCCTTTACCGCGCGGCTTCGGGAGCGAGTGGCTGCCAGTCTGCGTCGGCGTTTCCCCTCAGGCATGACAGAGTTGCGCGTGCATACCTTGATTTTACGCAGAAATGGGTTCTTGGCCGCGATGGTGATGTGGGCCGGCCTTGGCAGCGCGGCATCGCTCCACGCGCAGGAGACGCCCGGCGTGCGCCTGGAGGTCACCTATCGGGCGGACTATCAGCCGGGGCTCGTGGTGCTCCCTCTGGCCGCGAGCGGCGGGGCTGATGGGTCCGCGTCCACGATCCGCGGCATCATCCAGCAGGATCTCGACTATAGCGACCGCTTCGAGATCCGGGACAACATCGCCGGCATCCGGGCCGGTGAGCCCGTCAACGTCCGCCTCTGGAAGGAGCGGGGCGCCGACTGGGTGGTGGACGGCGGCGTGACGCCGCGCGCGGGAGGACTGACGCTGCGACTCGTGCTCCACGACGCCGTCTACGGCCAGGTGCGCGGCGAGCACAGCTTCGATCTCCCGCCCGCGGGAGATCCCGGCTTCCGCATGGCGGTGCACGCCGCGGCGGACGAGGTCGTCCGCTGGGCCACGGGCGATCCCGGGAGTGCGGCGTCGCGGATCGCGTTCGTGATGCAGGGGCGCGGGTCGAAGGAGGTCTATGTGGTGGACTCCGACGGGGAGAACCTGCAGCGGCTGACGAGCGACGGCTCGATCGCCCTCTCGCCCGCGTGGTCGCCGGATGGGCGGCGGATCGCCTTCACGTCGTATCGCAGCGGGATCCCCGCGCTGTACGAGCGCGACCTCGCGACGAACCGCGATCGGCTCATCTCGGATCGTGACGGGATCAACATCACCCCCGCCTATGCGCCCGACGGCCGGACGCTCGCGTTCGCGGCCTCCTTCGACGGCAACACCGAGATCGCGACCTACGACCGCGAGCGGGGCTGCTGCCTGCAGCGGCAGACGCGCGGGCGGCGCTTCGACTCGCTCAGCCCCAGCTACTCGCCCGATGGGCGGCAGATCGCGTTCGTGTCCAACCGGCTGGGAGAGCCGCACATCTACGTGATGAGCCCGGGCGGCGAGCCTCGCCTCGTCTCGGACCACGTGTACGGCCAGCGCGGCTACAATACCTCGCCGGAGTGGTCGCCACGCGGCAACAATATCGCGTATCATACCCGGATCGGCGGTGTGCCCCAGCTCGTGGTGGTCAGCTCCAATGGTGGGCGGCCGCGTCTGCTGACCAACACGGGCGCGAACGAGGACCCGAGCTGGGCCCCCAGCGGCCGCCATGTGGTGTTCTCTTCTCCCAATCGCGACGGCGGAGGCCTCTTCGTGCTTGATATCGTCAGTGGCCGGGTACGGCCGCTGCTCCGCGGGCGCGGCTACGGGCTGCCTGCCTGGTCGCCCGCTCTGGTTCTTACTTCCCCCCGCAGCCGCTGAGGCTGCATTCACGGCGTAACCACGCCACCACTTTCGTTGTATCTGGAGGAATGATGACATTCCGGCACGTACTGATCCTTGCACTGGTCGGCCTTTCCCTCGCCGGCTGCAGGCGCCGCTCCCCCGCCGACACTCCTATGCCTGTGCCTGCCGTCGGGATGGAAGATGCGGCGCGCGAGAGAGCCCGCGCGGACTCCATCGCGGCCGCCGAGGCGGATCGCCTGAGTGCCCAGCGCGCCAGCGCGGCGGAAGCGGCCCGCGTACGCGAGATGCTGACGGATCTAATCTACTTCGAGTACGACAGCGAGCAGCTCACCGCCGAAACGCAGGACCGCCTGCGGGAGAAAGCGGCGATCCTGCGGGCCAACCCCGGGGTGCGGCTGCGTGTCGAGGGGCATGCGGACGAGCGTGGCTCCACGGAGTACAACCTGGCGCTCGGGCAGCGGCGTGCGGAGTCGGTACGCACCTTCCTCGGCGGCTACGGGATCTCGGAAGATCGGTTCAACACCATCTCGTACGGCAAGGAGCGGCCGCTCGTGGAGGGCACCGGCGAGGCCGCATGGGCGCGCAACCGCCGGGCGGAGTTCGCGGTGATGGCCGGCGAGGTCGTCAACATCCCGGCCGAGGTGCGCTGATGCACCGGCGTCTCCTCCTTGCCGCCGTGCTTCTCCCTCTGCTGGGCGGGTGCGCGACGAAGCGAGACCTGCGCGACCTGCGCGTAGAGATCGATTCGCTGCGTACGGGCCAGGCGGAGGCGATGCGCGACATCCAGCGGCAGAACGGGCAGATCCTGGACTCGCTCAGCGCGCAGAACACGCGGATGCGCGGCGACATCTCCAATCGGTTCAGCGACATGGACCGCCAACTGGTGCAGATCCAGGAGCTGACGGGCCAGGGTCAGCGTCGCCTGAGCGAGCTGCGGGAGCAGATCAACAGGCGCGAGGAACCGGGCGTTGCGGAGGGTGCCGTCGGCGCGCCGCAGCCTACGGGCAGCCCGGAAGAGGTGTTCAACACGGCACTCGCGGCGCTGCGGCGCGGCTCGCACACCACCGCCCGCGCGGGGTTCGAGGAGGTTGTGCGCAGCCACCCCCAGCATGCACTCGCCGCCGAGGCACAGTTCCACATCGGCGAAAGCTACCAGGAGGGGCGGGATCCGACCCGCGCAGTGGAGGCCTATGGCCGCGTGCTGGAGCGGTACCCGAATGCTCCGAAGGCGCCCACGGCGCTCTACCGCACCGGGATCATCGAGCTGGAGCGAGGCAATCGCGATCGTGCCCGTACCATGCTCAACCAGGTGGTGACGGCGTACCCCCGCAGTGTGGAAGCTCCGCTCGCGCGCGAGCAGCTTCAGCGGCTGGGCCGCTGACCGAACGCTACGGATCGTTGCCGCAAGACGCGGGTAGCAGGGTGGCGGAACCGGTCCGTCGCCCTGCTTTTTGCTCGCACCTTTCTCTGAACGTCGGCTGAGACGCACCCATGCGCTGCCCCTTCTGCCATCATACGGAGGACCGGGTCGTGGACTCGCGCACCGGCCGCGAGGGGCGCGCGGTGCGCCGCCGCCGCGAGTGTCTGGCGTGCGGGCGGCGCTTCACCACGTACGAGTATATTGAAGAGCGGCCGCTGCAGGTGCTGAAGCAGGGCGGCGAGACCGAGCCATACGACCGTCGCAAGCTGCTCCGCAGCATTGAGGTCGCCTGCGCGAAGCGGCCCGTGGGTCCGAGCGAAATCGACGAAATGATCGAGGACATCGAGCGGACCCTCGATCGCTCCGATGCCGCGGAGGCGGGTAGCCAGGCGATCGGCGAGATGGTAATGGAGCGCCTCAAAGCCTACGATCACATCGCATACGTCCGATTTGCCTCCGTGTATCGTAACTTTCAGGACCTGACGGAGTTTTACGACGAGCTGAAGGATCTGGATGCCCGCAATGTGCAGCGCGAGCTGCGCCGGTACCAGGCCGAGCTTCCGTTGCCGTCTCTGGAGTAGGCGTCTTCGCACGCCCGTTGATCCCGCACGCCTGAGGAGTTCCCGATATGTTCGTTCTCAAGCCCAACCAGACTGAGATGCCGTTCCTCGACCACCTCGAGGAGCTCCGCTGGCGGCTGCTGTTGATTGCTGCCGCCGTGATCGTCACGACCGGAATCGGGTTCTTCCTGGTGACGCACTATGACGTGCTCGGCCTCCTGATCCGGCCGATCGAGCCGCTGATCGCGGGTTCCAGCCTCAAGTACCTGAGCCCCACAGATCCGTTCTTCATCACGCTCAAGCTGGCGTTGATGGTCGGCATCATCCTGGCAGGGCCCATTCTGATCTATCAGATCTGGGCGTTCTTCGCCCCGGCGCTCACCGCGTCGGAGCGCCGAACGATCATCCCCGCGCTCTATTTCGGTGTGCTGCTCTTCGCGGCCGGCGCCGCACTCGCATACTTCTACGTGATCCCGCTCGCCCTGCGCTTCTCGATGGGCTTCCAAACAGAGAGCCTGGAGCAGGCGATCGTCATCGGGGAGTACCTGAGCGTGGTGATCACGCTGATCATTGCGTTCGGAGTGGTATTCGAGCTCCCCATCGTGCTGATCGTGCTCTCGGTGCTCGGCATCGTCACGCCGGAGTTCCTCGCGACGAACCGCCGCTATGCAGCGGCCATCATCACCGTGGTCGCGTGCATGATTACCCCCGGCGACATTGCGAGCTCGTTTTTCATGATGCTCCCGCTCTTCGTTCTCTACGAGGTGAGCATCGTGCTGTCGAAGTTCCTGATCCGGCGGCAGATTGCAACCGCGGCCGCGCTGGAGGCGTAGATGATCGGTGGGTCCCGGGTGGCGATCATCGCGGTTCTCTGGCTTCTGGGCAGCGGGCTGGTGATGTCGGCCGGTGTCGTAGATCTGTATGGACAGGACCCCATTCCCGCGGCGCAGACACCGCCCCGCGCCGCGCGGGACACCGTCCCTGCCGGGGACACGGTGCAGGTGGCGCAGCGGCAGCGTGAGGCCGCGGGCTCGGACTCGATCTACCAGGCCTTGCTGCGGCTGGAGGGCTACACCCCGATGGAGTACCAGGGCGACAGCGCGACCTTCCGCGCCAGGGACCGGGTGCTGCGCCTGTACGGGCCGGCGGAGGTCGCGCGCGCGGGTGACCGGCTGACCGCGCGGGATACGATCATCTACCGGGAGGAGACCCGCTTCGTGGAGGCGTACGGCGAGCCCTCGATCAGTGGGCAGTCGGAGAGGATCGAGGGGAACGTCATGTTCTACGACCTGGCGACGCGGCGCGCGACCATCCAGGGCGGGCGGACGCGCGTGGCCGAGGCAGGCGCGTCCTGGCTCGTGCGCGGTGATGTGACCGCCGAGGGAACGGATCGGATCTACGCGACCCGGAGCATCTTCACCACCGACGAGCGCGAGGAACCCGCGTACTACTTCCAGGCGGACGACATCAAGGTGATCCGGGACCGGATCCTCGTGGGGCGGCCCGCGCGCCTGTACTTCCGGAACGTTCCTGTGTTCTGGCTCCCCTTCATCGCGCAGGACCTCACGCGCGGGCGCCGCAGCGGGCTTCTCCCCCCCGACTTCAGCATCAACGACATCGTTCGCACCTCGTCGTCCGGCCGTTTCGAGCGCGGCACGGGGCGGCAGATCTCGAATGTCGGCTTCTACTGGGCCCTCAACGAGTATATGGACGCGCAGCTCAGCGGCGCGTGGCGGAGCGGGGATTACACCTCGATGCGCGGCGCGATGCAATACCGCTGGCGGAGCCAGTTTCTGGACGGGAGGTTCAGCTATCAGCAGTTCTGGAGAGAGACGGGCTCGAGCGAGCTGCAGTTCTTTACCAACAACTCCTGGCGGCCCAACGAGCGGACGAATGTAGCGCTGAACGCGAACTTCCTCTCCTCGCGCTTCCTGCGCGAGATCTCGACGGATCCGCTACAGACCACGCAGAACATCGGTTCCAGCTTTACGCTCAACCGGCGGTTCGACTGGGGATCGGTGGATCTGGGTGCGAACCGGCAGCAGATGATCGCGAATGATCGTGTGGAGATGACCCTGCCCACGATCGGCATCAACCCGCAGCCGATCACACTCTTCCGTTCGGCGACGCCCGACCAGGCGCGCTGGTACAACAATGCGACGCTGTCGTTCAGCGGACGTGGCTCGCGCAGCGAGGTTTCCTTCGGCGAAGGCATTCCGCGTAGCGTGGCGCAACGCGGCGTGCAGCGCGACGTGCAGCGCAGCGAGGTGCAGGTGAACCAGAGCTTCTCGGTGGGGAACATCCGGATGAGCTCGAACTTCGGCCTGAACCGCAGCCTCCAGCCGGAGGTGCCGCCGTTGAACGAGTTCGAGGCGCTACCGCGGCTCGATGACGACCGGGGCAGCTGGAGCACGAGCCTCGGCTATCAGATCAACCTGATCGGCGCTACCTCGCTCTCCCCGACCGCGCAGTTCTCGCAGGACCTTCGCCGTGACACGCTCACCGGAGGCTCCTACCTCGGTGGGCCGATGCGTACGAGCATCGGCGCCTCGCTGCGCACCGATCTCTTCGGCTTCTACCCGGGAATCGGCGGGTTCTCGGCCATCCGCCATCGGCTCTCGCCGTCCCTCTCCTACAGCTACGTGCCGGAGGCGGAGCTGACGGATCTGCAGCGAAGGGTGTTCGGCGAGAGAGCCAGATTCGCGCAGAACAACGTCACCCTCTCGTTCAACCAGACCTGGGAGGCCCGGCTCCGCAGCGCCGAGGCCAATCGCCCGCCGCGCGATACTCTGGCGGATACGCTCGGGGCCGAGCCGCCCGCTGCGTCTGCGCCGGCGGAGGACCGGAAGGTGACCCTCCTGACGCTGAACACGACGCCGCTGAACTACGACTTCGTCAGGGCGGCGCGAGGCGAGTCCGGCTTCACGACGCTTCAGGTGACGAACACCGTAGCGTCCGACTACCTGCGCGGGCTGCAGTTCACCATGAGCCACGATCTCTTCGCCCGGCCCGATACGGTTCCACCCGGCGCTTTCGAACCGGATCGGGATCTCGGCCGCTTCAGCCCGCGGCTCACCGCGCTCTCGACGCAGTTCTCCTTCGGCGCGGGTGCCCCGCTGCTGCGGTATTTGGGGCTCGGGCAGCGCAGGCCGGACGCGCCGGCGGCGACGGACTCGATCCCGGCGGAGCCGCAGCCCGAGTATCCGATCGATCACACCCGCCGAAACGCGACGCTGACCAGCAATCCCCAGGCAGCGGGGCGTGGGCCGTGGAACGTGGACGTCGGATACACGCTGTACCGGCCGCGCGGCGGCGAAATCCCGGCGCAGGATATCCGGCTGGGCATGACCTTCTCCCCGACCGCCAACTGGGGGGTGAACTGGTACACGAACTACTCGGTGGAGGACGCGAGGTTCGTCGGGCACCGGCTTACGCTGCGGCGCGACCTGTACCGCTGGGAAGCCAACTTCAACTTCTCGCGCACACCCTACGGGAACACTTCGTTCGATGTCCTGGTACGCCTCAAGGACCTGCCCGACCTGAAGGTGGACTACCGCGAGAGCAACATCGGCGCCACCCGGCCCCAGTAGCCATAGCTTCGGGGATACAAACCCTACCCTCTGCTCGAGTAAGACGATGCGAAGATATCTCGCCCCGACGGTGCTCCTGTTCGGCATGGCTCTGGCTGCCTGTGGAGAGGGCACACCCCTGGAGCCCGTGACTTCCCCCGCGGAGCGGCCCCGCGATCTCGCCGGCCGCTATGAGTGGGCGCTCGATGGGTGGGACAACGCCGCCCGGCCCGTAGGCCAGCCGACGGCGCTGCTCACGTGGACGGCACCGGACCAGTGGAGGGGAGAGCCGTTCCGCGTCTACGGCCGCCGCAGCGGCAGCGGCAGCTACACGCTGATCGCAACGGTAACCTCCTGCGCGGAGCGGCAGTGCCGCTATGCGGACGCCAACGTGGTATCCGGAGCGAGCTACGACTACTTCGTCGCCGCGGTGGACGAGCGCACCAACCGCGAGGCCGCTACCGAAGAGGCGGTCGCCGTCGCCGTGCCCACTTACACCCAGCCTCCGCGTCCGGCGGCCCCCCGGGCCGTCGCCCTGGATGGCCTGGTCTACCTCCAATGGGAGGATGTGCCTCTCCCGGGAGACCGGATCTGGAAGTACATGGTCTTCCTCGAGGAGAGAAACCGTACATCCGTCTTCTTTCAACCCGGCGAGACGGACGGGGTCGCCTTCGTGGATGTGCTCGCGCAGAATGGCACCGCCTACCGCTACTCGATCGCCGTCGTGGATGTGGACGGCCACATCAGCGAGCGCAGCGCATTGAGCGGCGTAGCGATTCCGCGCCCCGACGCGCAGGGCGATCTGATCTACGCCTTCTCGGACAACGCGCAGGCGAGCGGGTTCACCTTCAATTCCGCGGACGGACGTGGCCGCGTGGTCGCCGGCGATTCACCCGCGGCGGACTGGCGGCTGGAGGCGAGCGGTGACGAGTGGTTCCTACGGACGCTGGGTGCAACCGCGGTGGCTGACATGGGCAGTACCCTCGCGATCTCGTGCGGCCCGGGGAGCGACGCGGCCTGCGACGCGGTGACGGAAGCTCCTCTCTCGGGATACGAGACGGGTGCGATCCCGCTGGCGCTGGAGCACACCTACGTACTTCGCCTCGGGTCCGGTACAAGTGTCCGCTACGCCAAGGTGAGGGTTCAGATCCTCGGGTACGATAATAGTGATCGCCAGGTAGCGATTTTCGACTGGGCGCACCAGACGGTGCCCGGCGAGCGCAGCCTGATCGTGCTGCCTGGCTGATCCCGCACCCGTAATCCGCGACGCCGCGGCGGCACCACGTTGTCTGTGGTGCCGCCGCTTTCTATCTTCCCCGCTTCACAATGAAAGGAGCGGATGAGTACACGTATCGAGATCGACGGCGAGACGCTGAGTCTGGAGCAGGTGGAGATCGTTGCACGCGGGAAAGCGACCGTGACATTGGCGGAGTCGGGGCGGGCGCGCATCCGCCGCTCCCGTGCCGTCGTGGAGCGTGCCGTCGAGGAGGGACGCGTGGTTTACGGTGTGACCACCGGCTTCGGGCGGCTCTCCGAGGTCGCGATTCCGCTCGACCGCCTGGAGGAGCTGCAGCTGAACCTGATCCGCAGCCACGCCTGTGGCGTGGGCGCGCCCCTGCCGCGCGACGAGGTGCGGGCGATCACGCTGCTGCGCGCCAACGTGCTCGCCAAAGGGTTCTCGGGGATCCGCGAAGAAGTCGTCGACCTGCTCCTCGAGCTCCTGAACCGGGGCGTCCACCCCATAATCCCGGAGCAGGGCTCCGTAGGCGCCTCCGGCGACCTGGCGCCGCTCTCGCACCTGGCGCTCGTGCTGGTCGGGGAGGGGGAGGCGGAGCTGAACGGAGACGTGCTCCCCGGTGGAGAAGCGCTCCGCCGAGCGGGGCTCAGCCCGGTCGTGCTTCAGGCCAAGGAGGGGCTCGCGCTGAACAACGGCACACAGATGCAGACGGGGATCGGGATTCTCGCGCTGCTGCGTGCCGAGCGCGCGATCGAGACCGCCGATCTCGCCGGTGCGATGTCGCTGGAAGGGCTGCGCGGCACCCCCGACGCCTTCCACCCCGCGATCGGCCGTGCGCGCCCTCACCCCGGGCAGCTCACCAGTGCCGCGCGGCTGCGCTCGCTCCTGGACGGCAGCGAGATCCGCGAGTCGCACCGCCACAACGATCCGCGCGTGCAGGACGCGTACGCGCTGCGCTGCATCCCGCAGGTGCACGGCGCCGCGCGCAACGCACTTGCCTATGTGCGCAGCGTGCTGGAGACGGAGGCGAACAGCGCAACCGACAATCCGCTCATCTTCCCCGACGAGATGGGTCCGGATGGCACGCCGGGGCTGGTGCTCAGCGGCGGGAACTTCCACGGCCAGCCGGTCGCGCAGGTGCTCGACGTGCTCGCCATCGCGCTCTGCGACCTCGCTTCGATCTCGGAGCGGCGCACCGAACGGCTCGTCAACCCCGACCTGTCCGATCTCCCCGCCTTCCTGACGAGGGAGCCCGGGCTAAGTTCCGGGTTCATGCTCGCGCAGATTACCGCCGCGGCGCTGGTCAGCGAGTCCAAGATCCTCGCCCATCCCGCCAGCGTGGACTCGATCCCCACGGGCGCGAGCAAGGAGGACCACGTCTCCATGGGGCCGGCAGCCGCCCGCAAAGCGCGCCAGGTAGTTCGCAACACGGAGACGGTACTGGGCATCGAGCTGCTCTGCGCTTCGCAGGCGCTCGAGTTCCTGAAGCCGCTCCACCCCGGCGCGGGTGTCGAGCGCGCGTACCGCATGGTGCGTGAACGCATTTCGCCGCTGGAGCGTGACCGCGTGCTCGCGCCGGATATCGAGGCCGCCGCGGCGCTGGTGCGCGAGGGCGGCCTGGCCGCGATCTGGCGGGATCTCGCTCCCGCGTAGCGGACGCAGCAGCAGCCGTACGACCGTGGCCGAACTCCGATCGGCGGTGTATCGTGGAGCAGGCCTTCCCAAATAGGAGGATGAAAAATGGCGACAAAACCGGCTCCGGCTCCCCGCTGGACGTACACCGAGTTCGCGCGGCTTCCGGACGACGGCAACCGCTACGAGATCATCGCCGGAGAACTGTACATGAGGCCTGCGCCACGCCCGCTCCACCAACTCGTCGTGTACAACCTCGCGGGGCTACTCGGCCCCTTCGTCCGGCAGCACAACCTCGGCTGGGTTCTGCCCGGACCGATCGACGTGCTCTTCGCCGAGGGCGACTACCTGGAGCCGGACCTGGTGTTCGTCCGTCGCGAGCGACGCGGGATCATCAGTGACCGCGGTATCGAAGGCGCGCCGGACCTGGTCGTCGAGGTCCTCTCCGGCTCCACGGCCGACCGTGACCGGGGCGTCAAGCGCGAGCGCAACGCCTGGTTCGGTGTGCTCGAGTACTGGGTGTTGGATGCGGAGGCAGGGCAGATCGAGGTTTACCGGATGCTGGAGGATCCGCTCAACCCGCGAGTGGTTCGCGATACGCTTGCCTGGCAGCTCGCGCCCGCCGCGCCCACGTTGGAGATCCCGGTCGCGGAAGTGCTCCGCGGCTTCGAGTAGTCCATGAACACCGTAGAAGCCTCTCGCATCATCCGTGCTCCGCGCGGCACGGAGATCTCCTGCCGCGGCTGGCAGCAGGAAGCGGTGCTCCGGATGCTGATGAACAACCTGGACCCCGATGTGGCCGAGCGGCCCGACGCCCTGGTCGTATACGGCGGGACGGGGAAGGCGGCGCGCTCCTGGGAAGCCTACGACGCGATCGTGGCCACCCTGCGCGAGCTCGCGGACGATGAGACGCTGCTGGTGCAGTCCGGCAAGCCCGTGGCGGTTCTCCGCACGGGCCGCCACGCGCCGCGCGTGCTGATCGCCAACAGCAACCTGGTCGGCCGCTGGGCGACCTGGGATCACTTCCGGGAGCTGGAGCGGCAGGGGCTGACGATGTACGGTCAGATGACGGCCGGCTCGTGGATCTACATCGGGACGCAGGGGATCCTGCAGGGCACCTACGAGACGCTTGGTGCCGTGGCGCAGCAGCACTTCGGCGGGAGCCTGCGCGGCACGTGGACTCTCACGGGCGGACTGGGCGGGATGGGCGGTGCCCAGCCGCTGGCGGCTACGCTGAACGACGGCGCGATCCTGACCGTGGAGGTGGACCCATCCCGCATCCGGCGCCGGGTGGAGACCGGCTACTGCGACCGGATGACGCACGACCTGGAGGAGGCGCTCGGCTGGATTTTGGGCGCCAGGCAGAGCGGCACCGCGCTCTCGGTGGGGCTGGTGGGGAACTGCGCGGAGGTCCTCCCGGAGCTGGTGCGCAGAGGCGTGACGCCGGACGTGCTCACCGATCAGACCTCGGCGCACGACTCGCTGAACGGCTACATCCCCGCCGGTGTGTCGCTGGAGGAGGCGGACGCGCTCCGCCGTTCCGATCCCGCCGAGTACATCAGCCGTGCGATGGGCTCCATTCGCCGGCACTGCGAGGCGATGGTCGATATGATGCGGCGCGGCGCCGTGACGTTCGATTATGGTAACAACCTGCGCGGCCAGGCGCTGGACGCCGGGTACGCGGACGCGTTCGCCTTCCCGGGCTTCGTGCCCGCGTACGTGCGGCCGCTCTTCTGCGAGGGGAAGGGGCCATTCCGCTGGGTCGCCCTCTCCGGCGATCCGCAGGATATCTACCGCACCGACGACCTCGTGCTCGAGCTCTTCCCGGAAGACGAGCACCTGCGCCGCTGGATCACGCGCGCACGGGAGAGGGTGCAGTTCCAGGGGCTGCCGGCGCGCATCTGCTGGTTGGGGCAGGGCGAGCGGGCGAAGTTCGGTCTCGCGCTGAACGACCTTGTCGCGCGCGGCGAGCTGAAAGCACCCATCGTGATCGGGCGCGACCACCTGGACACCGGCTCCGTCGCCTCGCCTTTCCGCGAAACCGAGGCGATGAAGGACGGCAGCGACGCCATCGCCGACTGGCCGATCCTGAACGCGCTGGTGAACGTGGCCTCGGGCGCGTCGTGGGTCTCCTTCCATCACGGCGGTGGCGTGGGAATCGGCAACTCGCTTCATGCCGGGCAGGTAATCGTCGCGGATGGCACGCCGGAGATGCGCGAGCGGCTCGAGCGCGTGCTCACCAACGATCCCGGCATGGGCGTGATCCGGCACGCCGACGCGGGATACGACGACGCGATCCGCACCGCGCGGGAGCAGAACATCCGGATGCCGATGCTGGACGGCTGAAACTCGCGGCGTGCGAAGACGGAGCCGGAAGCCGCGGTCCGAGCCGTGGGGTGCACACGGAACTTTGCGTCGGGCAAGTGCCTATCACAGGGCAGCTCGGGATCCGGGCGCAGGTTCACCCATCGTCGAGGAGTAGGTTTAAATGGATGCTGTCGGGTGCGCGCGGGTGCGGCGGTGCGGGGCGGGGCGATGAACCCCGCACCGTTCCAGCTTTCCACGGAGCGTGGCGACGCTGTGTGGCGCCGTGTGCTCGGCATCGGCCTCATCCTGGCGGTGCTCTTCCACGTCATCGTGCTGCTCGCCTTCCGCTCGGAAGGCTTCCTGGCCTCTCCGTTCTCGGCTGCCGGCCCGCAGATGGGTGATTATCTGGCCGCGGCCGGGGGGGGCGGGGGGATGGAGATGGTGGAGATACGGGTGCGGGAGGAGCGGAGCGTGGTCACCGAAGAGGTCGTTCCGGAGCCCGTTCCGGAGCCCGACGTAATCACGGTGGAGCCGGAGATTGCACCGCAGCCCGAGCCCGCTCCGGCCCCCGCGGTCACCGCGGCGCCGGCCGGCCCCGGAACTGCCGGCGAAGGAGCGGGCCTCGGGGAGACCACCGGGCCAGGCACGGTTGAAGGCACCGGCCAGGGCGCGGGCGGTACGGAGGCGGAGGGCACTTCCCGGCTGATCGCGCCGGTGCCCCGCGGGATGATCCTTCCTCCGGCGGATCGGCCGCGCTCCGTTCGCGGCCGCGAGGTCACGGTGTGGTTATTCGTAACGGAGCGCGGACGGGTGGTGGCCGACTCCACGCGCCTCGACCCGCCCACGCCAGACGCCGGCTACAACCGCCGGCTCCGGCAGAGCGCCGCGGAGTGGAGCTTCGAGCCGGCCCGCCGCACCGGCCGCCCAGTGGCGGCGTGGTACCCGTACCAGATCGATCTCTAGCACAGACCTGGATGGCACAGAGCCCCCCAGTCGTCGCGGCCTAGCGCCGGTACACGATCCGCCCGCCGACCACCGTCAGCACCGGTTCCGCGTCCAGGATCTGCTGCTCGGGCACCGAGAGCAGGTCTGCGGACCAGACCACCAGGTCCGCAAGCATCCCCGGCTGCAGCGTCCCCTTTCTCTCCTCCTCCCATTCGCCATACGCGGGCGCCGCGGTGTAGAGCCGGATCGCCTCCTCGCGGGTGAGGCGCTGCTCCGGAAGCCACCCACCTACGGGAGTTCCCGGCTCCTCACGGCTCTGGCGGGTCACCGCCGAGTAGATCCCCTCCACCGGCGGCATCGGCTCTACGGGGAAGTCTGTCCCGAAGATCACCGTGGCGCCGGCGTCGAGCAGCGACCGCCATGCGTAGGCGCCCTGCACCGCGCGCTCGTGCCCGATGCGCGTCTCCACCCAACGCATGTCGCTGGTGGCGTGGGTCGGCTGCATGGAGGCGATCACGCCGAGACTCGCGAAGCGGGGGATGTCGGCCGGGTCGAGGATCTGCGCGTGCTCGATCCGGTGGCGGCGCGCGCGTGCTCCGTTCTGACGGGCCGCTCGCTCGAAGGCGTCCAGCACCTGACGGTTGGCCGCGTCGCCGATCGCGTGCAGGATCACCTGCAGCCCGGCGGCGTCGGCGGCCTGGACGAGCGAGTCGAGTTGGGCGACCGGGTACTGCGGCAATCCACGTGTGGAGGCATCATCCGCGAACGGCTGGAGCATGTAGGCGGTGCGCGAGCCGAGCGTACCATCGCTGTAGCCCTTCAGCATCCCGACCCTCAACCACTCGTCGCCGTGGCCGGCGGTGACGCCGAGCCGCCGGAACGCCGCAATGTGCGCCATCTCCAGTGGGTGCCAGGCGTAGACGCGGACCGTCAGGGAGTCAGCGTCGTGCAGCTCCCGGTAGGTCCGCACGTCCAGCGCCGAGGCGCTGGTCTGGACGCTGGTGACCCCGGTCCGGGCCGCCATCTCCAGCGCCGCATGGACTCCGCGGCGCACCTGTGCCGGAGTAGGGTCGGGCACGTGTCGCCCGACGAGCGACATCGCGGACTCCGTGAAGATCCCGGTCGCTTCACGCGTCGCGGGGTCGCGCACGATCTCGCCGCCCGCGGGGGTCGGCGTGGTCCGGGTGACGCCGGCGATCTGCAGCGCCGGGGTGTTCGCCCAGGAGACGTGCCCGTCGACGCGCGTCAGCACGACCGGGTTCTCGGGTGCGGCACGGTCCAGGACTGACCGTGTCGGCCACCCGCCCGGCCCGAGCTCCTGCTCGGGCAGGCGGGTATGGTCCCACCCGCGCCCGAGGATCCATTCGCCCGGCGCCGCCGCCGCCGCTGCAGTCGCGACGCGCTGCTCGATCTCGGCAAGTGAGGTGGTGCCAAGCAGGTCTACCGCGAGGAGCGCCGCGCCGCCGGGAGCGAAGTGGATGTGGGCATCGTTGAAGCCCGGTGTGACCAGCCGCCCTTGCAGGTCGATCACCTGCGTGGATGGGCCGGCGAGCGCGCGAACCTCCGCGTCCGTGCCGGCGGCAACGATGCGGCCATCCCGGATCGCGAGGCCCGTTACTCTGGTGTCGCCCTCATCCGCCAGGAAAACGGTTCCGCCGTGAAGCACCAGCTCGGCCGACTGCGAGGTCGGCGCGGAAGGCGCTGCGCCGGCGTTTGCGGGCGCGGATACTGCGCCCGGTGCGCACCCGGCGATGCTGAGCATGGCCGCGGTGCAGATCAATCGTCGTACCATGGAACTCCGTGTGACTCTACTGGTATTGGAGCGTGGAACCCCGGTCAAAGTGTGCCGCCGCCGCCGCCGTACGCAAGAGCATGCCCCGGAATACCCGCGGTTCCGCCGATGCGGAGACCGCCTCCGTGGCGCCGCTTGCCCGCCAAACGGGCAGCGGCGTATTCGTTTCTACCCAAAAGCTTTCCCGGTGCAGCCAACCGATCTGGCGGGCCGTCGCATCGCGCTGGTGATGATGAGCGCGATCGGCGACGTGGTCCATGCGCTTCCGCTGGTCAACTCGATTCGCGCCGCCGCCCCCGATGCGCATCTCACCTGGGTGATCCAGCCGGTGCCCCGACAGCTGCTCGATGGGCATCCCGCGGTCGACGAGTTCCTCCCGTTCCACCGCGGTCGGGGGTGGCGCGCATATCCCGAGGTCCACCGGCTGGTGCGCGCGCGTGCGTTCGACCTCGTGCTCGATCCGCACGTGTTCTTCAAGGCGGGCGTGGTCACCGCAATGCTCCGTGCCCCACGGAAGGTCGGCTATGATCGCGCACGCGCTCCAGACCTGAACTGGCTGTTCTCTACGGAACGCCTCGCGCCTCGCCCGCGCGCGCACGCGCAGGACGAGATGCTCGAATTCGTGGATCATCTCGGGATCCCGAGGGTGCTCGATTGGGGGCTCGGGCCCACCGATGAGGAGCGGGCACGCTACGCGGAGCTGCTTCCGCGAGACGATCGGCCCACCGTCGCGCTGGTGCTGGGGAGCAGCAAAGCCGAGAAGGACTGGCCGGCGGAGCGCTACCTGCCCCTCGTGGATCGGCTCACGGCAGATCCCGGTGCCCGGACGATCCTGATCGGCGGGCGGTCGGAGCGCGAGAATCGGGTCGCCGGGATGCTGGGGGCGCACGCCGCCTCCCCGCCGCTGGACCTTCGGGAGTGGGATCTGCGGCGGCTCGTGTACCTGCTGGAGAGGACGGACGTGCTCGTCAGCCCGGATACCGGCCCGATGCACATCGGTGTCGCGCTCGATACCCCCACCGTGAGCCTGATGGGACACACGAACCCGAAGCGCGTAGGCCCCTATCGGTACCGCGATCTGTTGATCGACGCCTTCGGCGAGCCGGGCGAGCTCTACACCGCGGACGCGGGCTACCGTATGGGACGAATGCAGCGGATCTCGGTGGATGATGTTCTGGCTCGGGTTCGCCTCGCGTTGCAGCGCTACGGGCGGGCGCAGCGCGGGTCGGGACGTGGATCCGGTCCCGGGCTGCCCCGCCCGGGTGTTGATTGACGGATCAATGGGGAAAAGCTAATCTTCAAGCCTATGCCACAGCCACGTAAACGCCTGCTCTGGGTCGACGACGAGATCGATCTGCTCCGCCCCCACCTGCTGGTCATTCAGGGGCGAGGCTACCACGTGGACGCCGTGTCCAACGGCGACGACGCGCTGGAACTCTTGCGCCTTTCGCCCTACGATCTGATCCTGCTCGATGAGCACATGCCCGGCCGGTCCGGGCTGGAGGTGTTCGACCAGGTGCGCCGGATGGATCCTCTCGTTCCGGTGGTCATGGTCACCAAGAGCGAGGAGGACCAGACGATGACGGAGGCGATCGGCCGTCGAGTAGCGGAGTACCTCGTAAAGCCCACCTCGCCGCGTCAGGTTCTCTCCGTCGTAACGCGCCTGCTGGAGGGCGAGAGCATTCAGCAGCAGCATGCCACCCGTGAGTTCGCCGCCCGGTTCCGCGAGCTGACGCTTGCGCGCGGCGAGTACCGCGGCTGGCGCGAGTGGGCCGCCACATACTCCGAGCTGGTCAACTGGGAGCTGCGGCTCCGCGAGGGCGGGGAGGTGGGGCTACTTCCTTCGCTGGAGACGCTGCTCGACGAGCAGCGCCGCGAGTTCGGCCGTTATGTCGCCGGGACGTACTCCCGTTGGGTGCACGGCGCCGAAGATCGCCCGATGCTCTCGCCCGACGTAAGCCGTGAGTTCCTGCTCCCGCTGCTCGGCGAGCATCCCTCGGTGCTCTTCATCGTGATTGACTGCCTGCGGCTGGATCAGTGGCGAACGCTGCTCCCCCTGCTGGCGCCCTTCGCCGAGATCGAAGAAGCACTCTACTACTCGATCCTTCCGACGGCCACACCGTATTCTCGCAACGCGATCTTCTCCGGACTCTACCCGGACGAGTTCGCGGAGCGCCACCCGGAGTGGTGGAACCCGAGCGCGGAGGGAAGCCTGAACGCGCAGGAAGCCGCGCTTTTCGCCGAACAGCTGGAGCGGCTGACGGGTAAGAGCGTTCCGGTTCGCTACGAGAAGGTGTTCGCTTCCGCGGACGGAGACACCATGCTCCACCGCCTGCCGGGGCATCTCGGGCAGCCGGGGGTTACGGCCCTGGTCTTCAACTTCGTGGATCTTCTCACGCACGGACGCTCCGAGTCGAACGTGCTGCGCGAGGTCGCGCGAGACAAGGAGGCGCTGCGCGCCCTCACCCGCAATTGGTTCGAGCGCTCCGCGGCGTTCCAGGCGATTCAGGAAGCGGCGCGGCAGCGCATCCCGGTGCTGATCACCACGGATCACGGCTCGATCCACTGCCACCGCCCGGCAACGGTGTTCGCGAAGCGTGACACGACCCAGAACCTGCGCTACAAGTTCGGCGACGATCTGCGGGCCGAGGACCCGAGCCTGGTCTTCGCCACCTCGAACGCCTCCTCCCTGCGGCTACCCCCCGGCCGCCCGGCCACCAACTACCTGCTCGGGATGGACGACGTATTCTTCGTCTATCCAACCAAGCTGCGCCAGTACCAGGCGCGCTACCGCGGCAGCTTTCTGCATGGCGGGGTCAGCCCCGAAGAGATGATTCTGCCCATCGCTCTGCTGACGCCGCGATGAGCACGTATCTGCGGATTCTCCGCTATCTCCGCCCGCACCTCGGCCTGTTCGCCGTTGCGGTCGTCGCCATGACCTTCTTCGCCGCGCTCGATGCGTTCAGCTTCACGCTGCTGATCCCCTTTCTCGACGTGCTCTTCGCCGCCGGGCAGGAAGGTGGGGCAGCGGTGCCGGCGTTCGCCGGCGGAGATACGGCGATCCACCGGATGCTGAACTGGATGGTGGGTGACATGGTGGCGGAGCGCTCTTCGATGGCTGCGCTCCGTAACGTGGTGCTGGTGATGTTCGTTGTGTTCCTGCTCAAGAACATCGCGGCCTACGTGCAGCAGTATACGATCGCGGTGATCGAGGGGCGGGTGACGCGCGACCTGCGCGACCAGATCTACGGGCACATCCTGCGCCTGGGTTTTCCGTTCTTTCAGCGTACCCGTGCCGGTCAGGTCATCTCGCGGGTCACCATGGACGTGGACGGGATCCGGCAGCTGGTAACGGCCAACCTCGCGAAGGCGATCTCGTCCGTGCTGCAGGTCGCGTTCTACCTCGCGTTTCTGCTCGTCTTCTCCTGGAAGCTCACGCTGGTCGCGCTCGTCTTCCTCCCGCCGATGTTGGGTCTGTGGGCGCGGCTGCGCAAGCGGCTCTATGTGGGCGTTCACCGTGTGCTGGACGCGGTGGGCGACCTCTCGTCGCACATCCAGGAGACGATCGGCGGGATCCGGCTGGTCAAGGCTTCCGGCGCGGAGGAGTGGGAGGACCGTCGCTTCCGCTCGCTCACGCAGGGGCATTACATCGCGGTGGTACGGAACGAGAAGTGGCGGCAGTTCTTCCCCCCCGCCACGGAGATGATCACGGCGACCGCCGTTCTCGCGATCCTGTGGTACGGCAGCTACCTCGTGCTGGAGGAAGCGACGCTCGCCGCCTCCGCGTTCCTGACCTTCCTGGCGCTCTCCATGAAGCTGATGTCGCCGGTGAAGTGGCTCGGGCACTTCCCGGCCACGGTGCAGCCGGGGCTCGCGGCGGCGGAGCGCGCGTTCGAGCTGCTCGATGTGAAGCCGGAAGTGCTGGAGCGCACCGGTGCGCTCCCTGTACCCGGCTTCCACGAGGCGATCCGCTTCGAGGGCGTCGGGTTCGAGTACGGCGCCGGCGAGCCGGTGCTGAGAGAAGTCGACCTCGAGATCCGCCCCGGCGAGGTCGTCGCGCTGGTCGGTCCCAGTGGGGCGGGAAAGAGCACGCTGGCGGACCTGCTCCCGCGCTTCCACGACGTCACCGGCGGTAGGATCACTCTCGATGGTACGGACCTTCGCGACCTGCGGCTCACGGAGCTGCGGGCGCTCTTCGGGATCGTCACGCAGGAGACGATCCTCTTCCACGACACCGTACAGGCGAACATCGCCTACGGGATCGACGATGCGACGCCGGAAGCGGTGGTCGCCGCCGCACGCGCCGCCAACGCTCACGGCTTCATCCAAGAGATGCCGCGGGGATACGCCACGGTGCTGGGAGAGCGGGGGGTACGGCTCTCGGGTGGCCAGCGCCAGCGGATCGCGATCGCCCGAGCGCTGTTGCGGAATCCCCCGATCCTGATCCTCGATGAGGCCACCAGCGCGCTGGATTCGGAGAGCGAGCGGCAGGTTCAGCAGGCGGTCGACGAGCTGCTGGAAAGCCGCACCGTGGTGGTGATCGCCCACCGCCTCTCGACAGTGCGTCGTGCGGACCAGATCCTGGTCATAGACGCGGGGCGGATCATCGAGCGAGGTACGCACGACGAGCTGCTCGCACACGACGGGCTCTACCGACGGCTCTATCAGCTGCAGTTCGCCGCGGAGGACCCGGCGGCGCTGCTGCCGGCTCGATGATCCTGTAGTGGGCGCGATTCATCGCGCCTTTAACCCTGCTTTGTAGGATTCATGCAAGTACCGCTGTTGGATCTGACCCGGCAGTACCGGGAAATCGCGGGCGCGGTGCAGGAAGCCGTACAACGGGTGATGGATGAGCAGCGCTTCATCCTCGGCCCCACGGTCGAGCAGTTCGAGAACGAGCTGGCCGAGTACCTGGGGGTGAAGCATGCCGTGGGATGCGCCAGCGGAACGGACGCGATCCTCCTCTCGCTTCGGGCGCTGGACGTGCGTCCGGGTGACGAGGTGCTGACCTCGCCGTTCACCTTCTTCGCCACTGCCGGCGCGATCCATAACGTCGGCGCGCGCCCCGTCTTCGCCGACATCCGGCCCGACACATTCAACCTCGATCCGGATGCGGCGGAGCGGGCGGTCACGGCGCGGACCCGCGCGATCCTCCCGGTCCACATCTTCGGTCAGATGGCCGACATCAGCGCGTTCCGCGCGCTGGGCGATCGCACGGGTGTTCCGGTCATCGAGGATGCGGCGCAGGCGATCGGCGCACGGCAGCGCACCGAAGCCGGCGAGTGGATCACCACGGGCTCGCTCGGCGACACATGCGCCTTTTCGTTCTTCCCGTCCAAGAACCTGGGCGCGTTCGGAGATGCGGGGATGGTGGTAACGAACGATGCCGCGACCGCGGAGCGCCTGCGCAAGCTGCGCGTTCATGGCGGGCGGCAGATGTACCACCACGAGGAGGTCGGCTACAACTCGCGCCTGGATGCGCTGCAGGCCGCCGTGCTCTCCGTGAAGCTCCCGTACCTTAAAGGCTGGAGCGAGGCGCGCCGCACCCATGCACTCTTCTACGATGAATCACTGGCCGATCTCGAAGGGATCACAACACCGATTGTGCGCCCGCGGAATGAATCGATCGTGAACCAGTACACGATCCGAATCGACGGTGGCAGACGAGACGCGCTGATGAACTTCCTGAAAGAGCGCGGCGTCGGGTCCGGCATCTATTACCCTTTGCCGCTGCACCAGCAGGAGTGCTTCGCGTATCTCGGCCACCGAGCTGGCGATTTCCCGGAGTCGGAGCGCGCGGCTGCCGAGGTACTGTCGCTTCCGGTGTACCCGGAGCTGACGGAACACGAAAGAGAGTATGTCGCCACCACAATCCGTGATTTCTCCGGTCGCTGACGGCCAGTCGCCTGCCGCGGGGCGGAAGCCGGCGAGCAGGATCCTGCTCGTACAACTGCGATACATGGGAGACGTTCTCCTGTGTACGCCGGCGATCCGCTCCATACGCAAGGCGTACCCGGAGGCGCGTATCGAGCTTCTGACCGCCTCTCCCGGCGCCGACGCGCTGGCCGGCAATCCCCACCTGGACGGGATCCTGGTGTGGCAGCCCGGCTGGCGTGCACAGTGGGCACTCGCGCGGGAGATCCGCCACCGCGGCTACACTCTGGTCGTGGATTTCCAGTCCACCCCGCGCACCGCGCGGCTGGTACGCGCAACCCGGGCACCCCGGCGGGTGGGTATCCGTGGACGCGGACCGCGCAACTGGTCTTATACCGATCTGGTGCCGAAGGTGAGGGGCCCCGTCTATACCGCGCGGCAGAAGGTGGGCGTGCTCGCGCCACTGAACATCCACGCCCCCGCGGGTGACGACCTTTCGCTGGACATCATCGTCTCCGCCGCGGATCGGGAGTGGGCGGAGACAGTCTGGAAACGGTGGGGGCTGGACGGGGCGAGGCCGGTCGTGGCGATTTCGCCGGTCAGCCGGGAGCCGTTCAAGCAGTGGGGCACGGATCGGTGGGCGGAGGTCGCGGACGCGCTGGCCGCGGCGGGAGCGAAACTGCTGTTAACAGCCGGCCCGGGAGAACGGTCGCAGGTTGAAGAAGTGGTCCGACGCATGCACCACCCGGCGGTCTGGGACTATGGCCGAACCACGCTGCGGCAGCTCGCGGCACTGTATGAGCGCTGCGAACTGTGGGTGGGGAACGATGGCGGCGCGAAGCATGTCGCAGCCGCCATCGCGACGCCGACGATAACAGTGATTCGCTGGCCGCTCGGGCCTGTGTGGACGGATACGCAGAATCGGGTTCCTCACCGCTACGTGGAACGGGAACCCCCCGCGGAGAGCCGGGGACGCCGGAGGGAATCTTCCGCGCGCGCCTCCTTGCGGGCCGTAACGTCCGCGGAGGTGATGGAGGCCGCGATCGAGAGCCTCCGCCTGCGGGGTGTGGAACCTCGCGAGTCGGCATGACCGATCTTCATTCCCGTCCTCTCGCAACTGGCTTCAGTGAAGCGGACTGGCACGTAGGAGCCTTGCCCGATGTGCTGGCGTCCCCGCCCTCCTCTCGTGCCCGGTGCAGAAGGACATGAAGGTCGTTTTCAGCAACGCATCGCCAAACCTGGGCGGGGCGGAACTCATGACGGAGAGGCTCGCGCTCGGGTTTCGAGACCGTGGGCACGAGGTGGTTCTTTTCTGCCGTTCAAGCTCGCCGTTACACGAGCGACTGCAGGGGGAGATCCCCTGCGAGCCTATCCTGCGCGGGTTCGACATGCATCCCGTAACCGTCTGGCGCTGTTGGCGGGCACTTCGGCGGCATCGGCCTCACCTGCTGCTCGCGACAACACCGAAGGATCCCCGGCTCGCGGGTCCCGCCGCACGAGTTTTGGGAATTCCGGTGATCATGCGGGAGTCGCTGGATCATCCGTACAAGGACCGGCTGCACTACCGGATCTTTTACGGCTGGGTGCCGGCGCGCTTCATCGCCAACTCGGAGTCGACCCGGCGCACGATCCTGGGGTCCGCTCCCTGGGTCGGGGAGGCGGACATCACGGTGATCTACAACGGGATCCCCGTGGAGGATTATCTCCGGGCGTCACCCGTCGACCTCGGTCTTCCGGCCGGTGCGGTGGTGGTCGGGTTCGTCGGGCGGTTCGAGCCGCGGAAGGGAATCGGGGAACTTGCCGAGGCCTGGCCGCGAATCGCCGCCGCGGTGCCCAACGCTCACCTGGTGATCGCGGGAAGAGGCCCGCACGAAGCCGTATTCCGCGCGAGCCTTGCCGGCGTGCCCCGTGTACACTGGCTCGGCTTCCGCGAGGACATTCCCGCGCTCATGCGGGCGCTGGACATCCTGCTGGTGCCTTCTCATTGGGAGGGGTTCGGCCTTGTCGCCGTAGAGGCACTCGCAGCGGGAACTCCGCCGGTGGTGACGCGCGCAAGCAGCTTGCCCGAACTGGTGGCGGACGGTGTGGAAGGCCGGCTGATCCCCGTCCGGGACTCCGTTGCACTGGCGGACGCGGCGATCGAGTTGGCACGCGACCCCGCGCTACGCGACCGAATGGGACGCGCGGGGCGGGAGCGCTCACAGAGGGAGTTCACGGTGCAGCGCATGCTGGAGCAGTACGAGAACATCTTCGACCAGGTTGTGAAAGAGCATGAGCGAACGTCCTGAACGCCGCCCGGCGCGTGAGAAGTACCTCGTCTTCGGGGCGCCCACGATCGGCGAGGAGGAGATCGCCGAGGTCACCGACTCTCTCCGCAGCGCGTGGCTGGGCACGGGGCCGAAAGTCGCTCACTTCGAAGAGCTGATCCGCGGCTATACGGGCGCTGCGCACGCGGTGGCTCTCCACTCCTGCACGGCGGCTCTCCACCTGTCCATGCTGGTGGCGGGATTGAAGGAGGGTGACGAGGTGATCACAACCCCAATGACCTTCTGTGCCACGGTCAACTCCATCCTCCACGCAGGCGCGACGCCCGTGCTGGTGGACTGCGACCGCGACACCCAACTCATCGACCCCGCACGCATCGAGGCCGCCGTGACGCCCCGCACCCGGGCCGTCATCCCGGTGCATCTCGCGGGCCGGATCTGTGACATGGACGCGATCCTCGACATCGCTGCCCGGCACAACCTCGTGGTGATCGAGGATGCCGCGCACGCGCTCGAGGGCGTCTACCGTGGTCGCAAAGTCGGTAACATCAGCCATCTGACCTGCTTCAGCTTCTACGTAACCAAGAACATCACCACCGGCGAGGGCGGGGTGGTCACGACGAATGATCCGGACTTCGCCGCGCGTATTAAGATGTACGGTTTGCATGGCCTGAGCCGGGACGCATGGAAACGCTTTAGCGATGAAGGATACAAGCACTATCAGGTTTCCGTCCCGGGCTTCAAGTACAACATGATGGACCTGCAGGCGGCGATCGGGGTTCATCAGTTCACGCACGTGGACCGCTGGCTGAACCGCCGCGCCGAGATCTGGAGGAGATATGCGGAGGCCTACGCCGATCTGCCGGTCGGTCTGCCCGTTCCCGACGCTGCCGACACGGTGCACGCCCGTCATCTGTACACCCTGATGATCGATCCGCGGGATGCCGGCGTTACCCGTGACGAATTCATGGCGCGGATGCACTCGCTCGGCATCGGTACCGGCGTCCACTACCTGGCGGTCCACCTGCACCCGTACTATCGGGATCACTTCGGCTATCGGCCGGAAGACTTCCCCAACGCAACGTGGATCAGTGAACGAACGGTCTCGCTTCCGCTCTCTCCGGGGCTGTCCGACCACGATGTGCAGGATGTGATCGATGCGGTGCGCTACGTTCTCCACGGCAAACGGGGGGAATCATGCTCGTAACATGGATGCGGCGGGTATACGAGCGGATCGGGAGGAAGACGGGGATCGGGTATTGGGAGAAGCGCGCGAAGCGGTACGGGGCACGCTCAGTCCTGAACATCGGTCACACCGGGGAAGAGATGGCTGCGCTGACGGAGCGGCAGAAGGAGATCCTGTTTCCACTCCTTGCCGGCCAGCTGCGCGGCGACGAGCGGGTGATCGTGGATTTCGGGTGCGGCCCCGGCCGATTCACTCCCTCTCTCTCCGAGCTGGTCCGCGGGAGCGCGATCGGCGTCGACCCGATCCAACGCCTGCTGGACCTTGCGCCGTGCGCGAACGGTGTCGAGTACCGGCGGGTCGAGAGCGGTAGGATCCCGGTGGCAGATGGCTCTGCCGACGTGATCTGGGTCTGCCTGGTGCTCGGCACCATCACGGAAGAGGACGCGCTAGGCGCCGCCGCTGCCGAAATCCGACGGGTGCTGCACCCCGACGGATTGCTCTTCGTCGTCGAGAACACGGCGCGGAAGCCGGACCTGCCGCACTTCAGGTTCCGAACGGTGGATGCCTACCTGTCGCTCTTCCCCTGGGCGCAGCTCGATGTTGTCGGCGGGTACGAGGATCTGGGAGAGCGGATCTCCGTGCTCGCCGGGCGCCGCGGCTCCTGAGGCGGATGAGTGACGCCAAGCCTGTCGTGGCGCAGGCGATGGGCACGTTTCTCCCCGTCACCGAAAACTGGATATATCACCAGATGCGGTTCCTGCGAACTGTACGATCGGTCGTGCTCGCGAAACGCACTGCCAACCCGGAGAGTTTCCCGTGGGAGGGGGTGCACGCGATCCGGGACCAGCCGCGGGCGCGCGTTCAGTACGACCGGTTCATGCGCAACCTTCGAGGTTACTATCCCATGCATCGGGCGGTGTGCCGGGCCGAAGGCGTCGGGATGATTCACGCGCACTTCGGCTTCAACGGCCTGACGTACCGACATCTTGCGCGGGAGCTTCACGTTCCGCTCCTTACCTCGTTCTACGGTGTGGACATGTCGCGGGACGGAGGTGGAATACCGGGTCTTCGGCGACGATACCGGAAGCTCTTCCGGCACGGGGACGGGTTCGTTGCCGAGGGGCCTGCCGCCGCGGAGCAGCTCGAGCGGATCGGGTGCCCCTCCGAAAAGATCTTCTTACACCGGCTCGGCATCGATCCCGACGAAGTCCCTGTCGTGGAGCGTCGGCGTGACCCTGACGGGCCGCTCCGCGTCCTGATGGCAGCTCGGTTCTCGGAGAAGAAGGGCCTGACTTACGGGGTGGAGGCGTTCTGCCGGGTTGCGCGAAGCGATCCGCGTCTCGAGCTTACGGTTGTCGGCGATGCCGGACCGGTAGAGGCCGAACGACAGATCAAAGGCAAGCTGCACGATCTCGTGGCGCGGTATGAAATGGAGGGACGGGTACGCTTCCCGGGCTTCCTCTCGAAGGAAGCGCTGAACTCCGTCGCCCGCGAGCATCACCTCTTCCTGCATCCCAGTGTACAAGCCGCCAACGGAGATGCGGAGGGCGGCCATCCGGTGGTGCTCACCGAGAT
>JACDHR010000012.1:0-5908 GCA_013820915.1 Gemmatimonadota bacterium | reverse complement strand
GGCCGCCTCCGGCATGCCGATGATCGCCACCTGGCACTGTGACATACCGGAAATCGTGGTGCATGGCGAAACCGGGTGGCTCTGCGAAGAGCGCAGTGTCGAAGATGTCGCATGCGCACTGGGCACCGCGCTGGAACAGCCGGATCTCCTGACCACGTATGGTGCCAGCGCGCGGCGCCTGGTGGAAGACAGATATGATGCCCGGCGGAGTACGCTGGACGAGGTGTATGCTCGCTTCCTCGACCACTGACTTTGAAGAGAACGGAGCAGGATGAACGAGCCGCGAACTCATAGCGAACGTGCACTGTGCGTCGGCGCCCGAGAGCGTCGGGCGTGATGCGGAGGTCCAGCTATTCCCATCGAATCGAGTACCTCCTCGCCCGCGGTCTCGAAGCGCTGGTCTCCGTGGCTCCCGAGTCCGTATCGGATCGCTTCGCCTCGCGCGTCGGCTCTGCCGCCCACTCGCCGCTCGGCATCCGCCGCGCCACGGTGGAGGCGAACCTGAGGCGCGCCTTCCCCAACGCCACGGAAGAGTGGCTGAATCGGACCGGGCGGGGAGCGTTCCGGCACCTGGGCCGCGAGGCCGCCGCCATGCTCCGCCTCGCCCGGCTCGACGCGGCGGCGATCCGCGCCCGTACCGACGTGGAGGGATGGGTCGAGTTCGAGGCGGCGGCCCGCGAGGGCCGTGGGGCGATCCTGGCTACCGGCCATTTCGGGAATTGGGAGATCGGGGCCGCCACGGTTGCCGCCCGCGGCCTCCCGATGAGCGCGATCGTGAAGCGGCAGAGCAACCCGCTCGTAGACGCGCGGCTCGATTCGACACGGCGGCGGCTCGGCGTCGAGACGATCGACCAGCGCGAGGCCCCGCGAGCGGTCCCGCGTGCGCTTCGGGCGGGCAAGGTGGTGGGCATCGTCGCGGACCAGGACGCCTGGGACGCGGGGGTGTGGGTTCCCTTCTTCGGCCATCCCTCGTCCACCCATCGCGGCCCCGCTCTCTTCGCGTTGCGGCTGGGCGCGCCGATCTTCGCGGCAGCCGCCTACCGGATCCCCGGTGCGCTGCGCTACCGGGTTACCTTCGAGCGGGTGATCCCCCGCCGCACCGACTCGCTGGAGAGCGACATCGTTCAGCTCACCGCGGATCTCACCGCGCGGCTCGAAGCGGCCATTCGCATGGCACCGGAGCAGTACTTCTGGTTTCACAAACGCTGGAAATCCTTGCCCCCGACGGAACTCCCACCCGGCGGACCCGGTACTACGTTCCCGGGTGGCGCGGTTATACAACTCGAGGACGGATCGGTTTGATCTATATCTGTATTCCTGCCTTCAACGAGGCCCGAACGGTCGGTCTGCTCCTGTGGAAGATCCGCCACGTGATGGCCGAGTTCCCACGCGACTTCCATCTGCTGGTGCTCGACGATGGGTCGTCGGATGCGACGGGTGATGTGCTCGATCCCTATGTGCGCGTTCTCCCGCTCACGGTGCTGCGGAACGCCCGTACCGAAGGGTATGCGGCCTCCGTGGAGCGCCTGATACGTGAGGCGGTGTCCCGCTCCACCCACCCGAAGCGCGATGTGGTGGTGGTGCTGCAGGCCGACTTCACCGAAGCGCCCGAGGACATCCCCACGCTCATCAAGCGGATCGAGGGCGGGGCCGATGTCGTAAGCGGCCAGGTCGCCGCGGGAGATGGCGAGCGGGTGCCGCGAACGCACCGGTGGACGCGCCGCGGCCTGCCCTGGCTCCTGCGCCGCGCGCCGATCCCCGAGGCGGTGCGCGATCCGCTCTCCGGCTTCCGCGCGTACCGGGTTTCGGTGCTCAAGCGCGCACTCGCGGAGCGCAATGGCGATCCGTTGCTCACGCGGGCCGGGTGGGCGGCGAATGTGGAGCTGCTGGTGGCGGTGGCGCCGCATTCACGGCGCACGGAATCCACCGAGGTCTCGCTGCGTCACGAACTTCGGCAGCGCGAGACGCGCTTCCACCCGTGGAACACAGTGGTCGAAACCTGGAATCTTGCCCGGCAGGTGCGGCGCTATCCCGCGCTAGCCCCGGATCCTGAAGTTAGCTGAGAGAGGAGTCTGATGTACCGTCTGAACTGGGTACCGATACTCGGTACGGCTGTGTGGCTCGGCCTGGCGCTCGGCTCGAGCGCGGCGAACGCCGATGCCGCGCCCACTCCGGCCCATGAAGAAGCCGCTGACCCGCGGACACCCGCGGTCGTTCCCTTCGGCGTGGGCGAACGCGCCACCTACCAGGTTCGGCTCGGACGGCTCGGCTCGGTCGGGGAGGGGACGATGCACATCTCGGGAATCGAGATAGTAGATTCCCGCCCCACCTACCGTACACAGCTGCAGATCCGGGGGGGGATCCCGCTCGCGCGTGTGGATGACACCTTCGAATCGTGGATCGACGTCCACGGGCTCTTCTCCCGCCGCTACCACCAGGACCAGAAGGAGGTCCGCTTCGAGCGGCAGCGCAAATTCGACTTCTTCCCGGAGCGGCGGACATTCCGCCGTACCGACACCGGCGAGACCGGGACACTCCCGACGGACCGACCGCTGGACGAGGTCTCCTTCCTGTACTACGCCCGGACTCTCCCGCTCCGTGTGGGTGAGACCTATACCCTGAACCAGTACTTCAGAGACGACGGCAACCCGGTCGTGCTGCGGGTGCTGCGGCGCGAGACCGTGCGCGTACCCGCCGGAACCTTCAACACGATCGTGGTACAGCCGGTGATCCGTACGCGGGGGCTGTTCGGAGAAGGGGGGCAGGCGGAGGTGTTCTTCTCCGACGATGAGCGCCGGATTCTCGTCCAGATGCGGAGCCGGGTGAGGCTGGTCGGCTCGCTCAGCCTCCATCTGCAGGAGTATCAGGCCGGCCGCCCCTACGTCGCCACCCCCAGCCAGCCGGTTCGCACCTCCGGTGAATAACGACGGGTCTTCCTCGATATCCGCCTCCGGCACTCCCTTGATATCCGCCTCCGGCGGAGTGCCTGAGGCGGATTTTTCGCGTATACGCACTCTCCCGGTCACCGCTCGGCCGAACAAGGTCGGCGTGGAGCAGTTCGCCGCGCCGCCGCCGGCCGGCGGCGGTGATCGTACGTTCAGCGCCTTCCTGAAGTCTCTCCCGCAAGTCCTGCAGGCGGAGGCGTTCCTCACGCTGGTCGATGCCGTGGTATCCGCGGTTCAGCGGCGGAAGTCCGTGGTCTGGATGCTGGGCGGGCACGTGGTGAAGACGGGGCTGGCCCCGCTGCTCGTGGATCTGGCGCGGCGTGGCGCGATCACGCACCTGGCGGCGAACGGCTCGGCCGCGATCCACGACTACGAGATGGCACGGTGGGGAGGGACGAGCGAAGACGTGGAGGCGGGGCTGGCGGACGGCAGCTTCGGCATGGCCGAGGAGACGGGCCGCGATATGAACCGCGCCCTCCGCCGCGGGATGGAGGCGGGGTGGGGGATGGGTGAAGCGCTGGCACGGGATCTGGACGCGCGCTCCGACCTCGCCTATCCGGAACTCTCCCTGCTTCTGCAGGCCTACCGGCTCGGAGTGCCGTTCACCGTCCACCCCGCAGTGGGAGCGGAGATCATCCATCAGCATCCGGCTGCGGACGGCGCCGCGATCGGAGATACGGGACACCGCGACTTCCGGCGCCTCGCCGGCGCGCTCCCGGGGCTGGACGCGGGCGGCGTCGTCCTCAACGTCGGCTCCGCCGTCATCATGCCCGAGGTGTTTCTGAAGGCGCTGACAGTCGCGCGCAATCTGCACGGCGGCCACCCGCGTGAATTCACCACGTGCGACCTCGACATGCAGCGGCACTACCGCCCGCGGGTGAACGTGGTCGAGCGGCCCACCCGCTCCTCGGGTGGCCGCGGCTTCCAGATCACGGGTCACCACGAGCTTCTGATCCCGCTCCTCGCCTGGGCGATCGTCGAGCGGCTGGACACTGGGTGGTGAGCGCGACTCGCCTGTGGTTCAGGATACCTCGCGCACGAACTCCTCGACCAGGCGGTTGAACTCGCGTGGTCGGGAAAATTGCACCGCGTGGGAGCCGCCTTCCACACCCACCCACCTTCCGCCCGGCAGCGCATCGGCCAGCGCATGGGTAAACTCGCGGTCCACGATCGGGTCGCGCGTGCCGACAATCACAATGCTCGGTGCGGTGATCTTCGATACGAGCGGGAGCGGGTCGTGCCGTGCACTGTTCAGCCAGGTGCGGCCGACCCGTCGCGGGCCGGCACGGAGGTAAGCGAGGGCGACCGTGGTGATGAGCGGCAGCGGCTCGCGGAACGCATCGATCATTATGCGGGGAAGCTGCCGCACACGGTGCCAGGGACGGCCGGCTCCTGTCGGGCCGGCGAGGATCAGGCCGCGCACACGCTCGGGTTCGCTCGCCGCGAGCTCCAGCACCGTCTGGCAGGAGATGGAGTGGCCGACGTAGACCGCCGGCCCGACCGCCAGTGCGTCCGCCCACTCCACGAGGACGCGCGCCTGGGCCGCCGGCGATTCGGCCGCTCTCCCTCCCGCGGGGGTCCGGCCGAAGCCGGGGAGATCCAGCGCGAGAGCCCGAAGGCCGGCGCCGCCCAACTCCGGACCATTCCGCGTCCAGTAATCTGCCGATACTCCCAACCCGTGCACCAGTACCACGGGCGGCCCCTCGCCCGCCGCCCGGTACCGAACCGCCGTAGCGCCGACCGGGATACGGCGAGAAACCGCCCACTGTGCAGCCGCCTCTCCCGTCACGCGTCGAGATCCTCTCCACGTAGGAAACGCAGCACCAGCCGGTTGAAGGTCCGCGGCCGATCGACCATCGCGTTGTGCGCGGCCCCGCGCAGGATCACCAGCTTCGCGTCGGGAATCATGCGGTGGAACTCGCGTGCGTGATCCACCGGTAAGAGGGTGTCCCGTTCTCCCCATAACACCAGCGTGGGAGCCTGGATGGAGGGAAGGAGCGGACGCACATCGTCGCGCAGGATGTGGCTTGTCGCGCGAATTAGGGTTCGCGGCCCCGCCGAGAGTGCGTCGCCGGCGATCGTGGGCAGGAACAGGGGGTTTCCCCAGGTGCGCGGAGGCACGAGCGAGAATGCGGCGCGAACCAGCGCCCGCGGATGCAGCGGGCGCGGAATGCCGGCTGAATCCACCAGCACAAGCTTTCTCAGCCGCTCTGGGAAAGTGGCCGCCAGGTGAACGGAGATCTGCCCGCCCATCGAGTGGCCGACCAGGTGAACCGGGCCGAGGTCCAGGGCGTCCATCCATGCCGTGAGCAGCTCCGCCACCCGGGCGATCGTGGGGAGCGGACCGGCCAGGCGGGTGCGGCCGAAGCCGATCAGGTCCGGCACCAGAACGCGGTACCGAGCTGCGAGTGCCTGGACATTGCGGCTCCACCAGAGAGCCGAGCCCGACAGCCCATGCACCAGGACCACCGCCTCGTCTCCGCTGCCGAACTCCAGCGAGTGAACCTCGTACGGTTGCACGGAGGTCACGTGCGGGCGCGCGGGGAGCCCGCCCCAGCGGGTGGAGGTCCGCACGGGGGGACGCGCGTTTCTCGTGCCGGAGCGAGGGATCCTCGTCATAGAGTTGCCAGCGTGTGGTTCTCCCGTCACCGGTGAAGAGTCATGGATGGTCGGCACGGCGCAAATGGCGGGCCGACCACAGTGAGCGCGGGGTTCGGGTGGTTGGCGCCCTTTCGCGCACATGCTATATTCATCGCTTATCAACTGAACGATCTGTGCCGGCAAGTTGCAGGGCCGATCTATACATTTTGAAGGAGGAACTGTGAATCGCGAAAAGGAACGTACGAAGAACGGAAAATCGATGGACCGCGCCCGTGACGAGCTCTTCAGTCACATCCACCGGTGCGGTGTGATCCAGGCCGGAGAGGACCACCAGACGGAGTGGATAACGGATACGATCGATT
>JACDHR010000158.1 GCA_013820915.1 Gemmatimonadota bacterium | reverse complement strand
GAAGGTGCAGGGCTGAGGTGCTAAAATCCTACGGGTTCGTGGGATGCGGTATGCTTTCGCAGGAGGAGTGGTTCGATGGTGTTCGGGGAAGTCTTTTCGCGGTTCCAGGAGGAAAGCCCGGTGGCGGTCATGGCCTCCGCGCTGATGGAGCGCGTTCTCGCGCCGGAGAAGATCGATCAGATCTTCACCCGTACGGCGAAGGTGCAATACGAGCGCGATCTGCTCGTCTCGTCCGTGGTGGATCTGATGAGCGAGGTAGTCGGCGGCGTGAGCCGCTCGGTCAATGCGGCCTACCAAGGCGAAGCGGAAGCAGCAGAGGATCACGGTCCGAGAAGCGGGCCTTGGCTGCCTCGCCGGTGCACTCGATCAGGAACTCGGCGGTGACGCCGAGCGCGTCCGCCAGCTTCTGCGCGCGTCCACGCTGGGGCGGGATTGCCCGCGCTGGGAGAGGCCCTGCTCGCTGCGGCGCCGTTCTGGCACGAGAGTGGCCGAAGCGGGTATCTTGTCCAGATCCCGAAACGAGGAGGACGTGGTGATCGAGCCCGCTTACCGCACCGAGAGCACCGTCACCGAAGACGGTGCGCTGAACCTGCGTGGCCTGCCATTCCAGGCGGGTGAGGCCTTGGAAGTAATCCTGATCCGGCGCGCGCGAGGAGAAGGGTCCAGGGGTGAAGTGGAATCGCTGCGGGGCAGTGTGCTGCGCTACGACGACCCGACCACGCCTGTAGCGGAAGAGGATTGGGAGCTCGGCGGGTGATCGTCCTGGACACGCATATCTGGATCTGGTGGGGGAGCAAAGACCCGCGGCTTACGCCGGAGCATCGCTCCCTCCTGGAGCAGCATCAGGCGAGCGGGCTCGGCGGGAGTGCCATTTCCTGCTGGGAGGTCGCCAAGCTGGTGGAGCTCGGGCGCTAGCAGTTGACCATTCCTGTTCTGGAGTGGCTGGAACGGGCGCTTGCACACCATGGTGTTCGGCTGCTGGACATCACGGCGCGGATCGCGGTGGAATCCACCGAGCTTCCGGGTCCCTTTCACCGCGATCCCGCCGATCAGATCCTGGTCGCTACTGCACGGGTGTTCAGCGTGCCCTTGCTCACGGCGGACCGGAAGATCCGCGACTATCCGCACGTGCAGGCGCTCCCGTCCTGAAGTGCTCGTTCGTAGTACGGCGAAAACGGCTACTACGATCCGGGCACGGGCCGCTTCACCCGGGAAGACCCCTGGCGCTCGCGGGGGGGCTCCCTGTCCGCCGCGCCACCCCGCACCCGTGCCACAGGAGCGCTTCTGTCGCGCCTCGCGGCGGTGGCTCCGCCGACCGCGCGGCGGCACGCGCGCAGATCGAATCCTCTTTTCAGAAGCTCCACTCGCCGACCATCGACCTGATGCAGGTGCACAACCTGGGAGACGTGCCTACCCAGCTTAGCATCCTGAAGGAGCTGAAGGAGCAGGGCCGACTTCGCTACATCGGCGTCACCACGACCAACCAGCGACAGTACGCGGAGCTCGAGCAGATCATGCGCAACGAGCCGCTCGATTTCATCGGGATCGATTACGCCATCGACAACCGCGACGTCGAGACGACGATCCTGCCGCTGGCCCGCGAGCGGAACATCGGGGTGCTCGTCTACGCGCCGTTCGGCCGGACCCGCTTGTGGAACCGCGTGTCGGGACGCGAGGTGCCGGCCTGGGCGGCCGAGTTTGACGCGACATCGTGGGCCCAGTTCTTCCTCAAGTTCGTGGCTGCCCACCCTGCGGTCACGGCGGTCACACCCGCCACCAGCCGCGCCCGGAACATGATCGACAACCTGGGCGCCGCGATGGGGCGCCTGCCGGATGAGGCGATGAGAAGACGGATGATCCAGACCGTCGACGCGCTCCCTGCCGCCTAGCGCCCGCGGGCGGGGACTGGCGGCACATCCTGCCCGATCAGGGCGATCCCCCGCGCCTGGAGCGGGGCCGCGCGTGCGTCCAGCCGAACGGAAGATCCGCACCCGCAGAGGTGGAGGCGCAGGAGGCGGGACGAGATCCCGAGCGGACTACGCAACCCGAGCTCCCGCGCGAGGCGGTCGTGCTCCGGGGCGAGGACGGTGATCCGGAGCGTCGACTCCAGGAGATGCCGGAGCATGCAGTGATAGCTGGGCTCCGTGGCGAGGAGGCCGAGGTGGCGCTCGAGCGCGGCCGCGGCACCCGGAAATCCCCGCTGGCGGAAGGCTCGCCGGACCTCGCGGGCGATCCGACCGCCGCGCGGCCGCAGGCGCGGCCGGTACGACGACGGCTCGCGGTACGGGAGCCACTCGGGCGTCCGCTCCATCGAGACGAACGCCTCCTCCAGGAGGGGAACGCCGGCGCGGTGGTACGGCTCCGCGCGGCGGTCGAACCAGCGGGCGACGGGGATCAGGAGCCGCTCATAGCGGATGAGAGAGCGCGAGATGGCGCGCGATTGTCCGTTCGTCAGCTGCGCGTACAGGGGCGCGCGGTGCCGGTTCAGCTCCACCGCCTCCAGCAGATGTCGCTCGAAGGCACCCGGGGTGCGGAGTCGCCGGCTCATACGCCGGGGCGGTTCAGAAGCGCGCGGAGCGCCTCCGCGTCGGTTTTGGACGCGTGGCGCGGATCGCGTGGGATCCGTTTCATTCGCAGGACCTCGTCGAGCGGGATCGGGTGGAGGGCGGCACGGAGCTGCGTGTCCAGATCGGCGGCGGCGGCGTCGGCTTCCACGCAGAGCACAGCCCGCTGGCCGACCTGGTCGTCCGGCAGCCCGAGGTACGCTGCGTGACGAACACCGGGGACGGTGAGCGCGAGAACCTCGGCCGGGGTGCTCCACCAGACCTCGCCGGACCGCCTCACCCGCGCACCCACCCGCCCCATCAGCCAGAGCCTGCCGTCCTCGTCCAGCCGGCCCGCATCGCCGGTTCGGTGCCAGACGGTGTCGCCGTCCCGGATCTTGTGACGCCGGGTTTCCTCGGGCGCATCGAAATACTCGCCGAGCACGTGCGGACCCGTGACCACGATCTCCCCCACCTCGGCTCGCGGTAACTCCCACGGCTCCCACCCGGCAGCCTCCAGCTTGACCGGACCGTCGTGTGCCCGGATCACCCGCAGCCGGATCCGCGGCACCGGGTGGCCGGCGCACAGCCCCGCGTGTCCCCTACCCTTACGCGTGCGCTCGACCAGCTCGCCGGCGGCGATGCCCGCGATAGGCTCCGCCTCGGTGCTTCCATAGACGACGTGCGCCTCGCCGGCCACGCCGCTCGCGAGTCGCTCCGCGAGCGGCGGGAAAACGGGCGCGCCGCCGGTCCAGAGGCCGCGGAAGGGGAGCGGCCGTGCTCGTTCCTCCGCGTGGCGGGCCAGCCGGTCGTAGAAGGCGGGTGAGCCGCTCGTGGTGGTCACCCCCTCGGCCTCCACCTGGCGGAGAACGCGCTCGGGGTCGAACTCCGCCGGGCGCCGCGGGTCGAAGTCCGGGATCACGCTGGGGACGCCGAGCGCCAGGTTGTTCAGGACGAAGACGGGGAGCGTCGGCATGTCCACGTCGCCGGCAGTGAGCTCCAGGTGCTCGGCGAGCGCCTCGTGCTGGGCCCAGAGGAAGTCGTGCGAGCGCGCCGCGGCTTTCGGCTTTCCAGTGCTCCCGGTGGTGAAGGTGACGAGCGCCGCGTCGTCCCCCGCCACTCCGGCCGCCGCAGCCGCGGGCGTGCGCTCGAAGCGCGACAGCGTGAGGAACCGCCGCCCCGCCACCCAGTGCCGCGGGATGCCGCGCACCGCGCCGCTCAGCAACCGGAGCAGGTGCGCGCGCGGAGCGCCGATGAAGAGCGACGGGCGGGCGGCCGCCACCGCCGCGTCCAGCCGGTGGCGGTCGGCCCACGCATCCAGGAAGACGGCCGTACCCCCCGCGTGCAGGACCCCGAGGAGCGCTACGTAGAGATCGATCGACATGGGCACGAAGAGCAGCACGCGGTTCCCTTTCCCGATGCCGATTCGCCGCAGCCCTTCGCCGGTGCGCGCGACCCGCGCCGCGAGTTCGGCGAAGTTGATCCGCTGCGTACGCCCCCCGCGCGCCTCGGCGATGGCGAGCCGCCCGGGGATCCGCTCGGCGCGCTCGGCGAGTCGTGCCGCCAGGTTCGGGTTCACGGGCGCTCGGCCGCGTAGAGGCGATAGCTCCGGAAGTGTGCGCTCTCGCTCCGGCGCGAGATGTTCTCGGAGAGGTTGGCGAGGTGCATCAGCGCGTGAATCACCGGCTGGCCGCGCTCGGCCGCCACGCGATGGACCGCGTCCGTCAGCAGGGCGCCGAGCCCCAGACCGCGGGCCGCGGGATGCGAAGCGAGCGTCTTCAGGACAATCCGGCGGCCACGGGCCAGGGGGTCGGAGTAGGCGAACACGTACCCGAGCAGGCGCCCCTCGGCGTCGCGAGCCAGCCGTATGAGCGCGGGATCCACCAGCGGCCGTATGGCGGTGTACATCGCCGAGAATTCGGCGAAGCCGATCGGCGTGTAGTACGGGTTCCGTGCGAAGGCGAGGAGCGAAAGATCGTGAATGCTCCGGATCTCCTCCTCGTATCGCTGCATGTCGATCCCGCCGATCCCGACCCCCCGATCCGCCAGACGGGCGGCGGCGGGGATGAGGCCGGGGTCCGGCCGCGGATCGCGCACGATGCGGCTCTCGTACTCCAGGTGCGGACGGTATCCGGCCGCCTCGAAATGCTCTGCATATTTCGGCGGGTTCACCGGCTCGGAGAGGAACGGCGCGCCGTCCCCGATCCCTACCTCCCGCGAGAGCGCGAGCCGATAGCGTGCCCATGTGGAGCCGTTCAGCGGTCCCACCACCCGCTCGGCGCCCGAGCCGAAGAGGTCCGCGGCCGCCTGCCGCAGCAGCTCCGCACCCGCCTCCCCGTCCGCCGCCTCGTACCAGCCGACGAACCCCGTCACTCCGGGCGCGCCGGCAAAGCCGGAGCGGACTCCCATGCCGAGTCGTGCGACCGCCTCCGCTCCGCAAAACGCCATCAGCGTGCGGGTCCCCTCGGGCGGGCGATCCTCGGCGGGGGAGCCAGCCGCCTCCCGCACCGCGGCCCACCCGGGGGGCGGCTCCGCCGCGAGCACCCCGCGCTCCCTCCGTAGCTCGTTTTCGCTCATGCGTGGGCCGCGAGGAAGAGGGGAAGCAGGAGGAGCACGCTGGCCGCCACCGACAGCGACTGCAGACGACCGTCCCAGGGCCGCCGCCGCGGCACGTTCGGCAGCCGGTTCGCCGCCAGGTAGACCCCCGCAGCGAGGAGGGGGACGGCCGCCGCGAGAAGCCCCTGGGCCAGCGACATGTGCGGGTGGACCCATCCGCCCAGCGGGATCAGCACGCCCGCTCCAAGCGCGACCGAGCCCAGGAGCTGGAGCCCGGAGACGCGCCGGATCCAGGGCGTATCCGTCCAGAAGACGAGGGTGAGCAGCGCCAGGTTGGCCGCCAGCGCACCGAGGAAGACCGGATAGAGCGGATCGCCCCACCCCCAGACCGGGTGCCGCACAACCGTCTCCAGGACGTTGTTCGCGATAAAGAGCACGGCACCCACGATGCCCGTATAGAAGACGGCGAGCACCTGGTAACGCGCGCTCGGCTTATGGTCGAAGGTCCGCGCGAAGCGGACGACCAGCCCGAAAGCCAGGAGCGCCGCCGCGGGGGCGACCACCCACGCGGGCCCGCCCAGGCTCCAGGCGCCGTAGAAGAAGAGAGAGGCCGCGATCGTGCCGGACCCCGTGAGCAGGCGTGAGCGCCACGCGACCAGGAAGAGGCAGCCGAGGATCGCGAGCTGCGCCACCAGCTGCCAGAGGATCGTCTCCGGCATCTGCGGCGTGAGCTTGAGAAGGAGGAGGTAGGTGCCGATCGGGACGATCAGGTTGTCGTTGCCTCTCAGGCTGATCAGCTCCAGGAAGGTGACCAGGAGCGCGATCTGCACCGCGACCAGAACGCTGAGCAGCCGGTCGAGGTCGGTCATCAGGAGCAGCGGAAGGTGCACCGCCAGGAAGGTGGCCAGGAAGAAGACCGCTGACCCCTCCACGCTCCGCCGGTCGCGCTCCACGCGGAAGCGCATCTTCCCGTAGGTTGTCCCGACCAGCGCGGCCAGCGCGTCGGAGACCACCAGCGCCAGGACGCCGATCAGGTAGAAGACCGGCCGGTCCGCCGCCAGCAGGAACATCGCGTAGATGGCGAGGGGGAAGTAGAGCCCCCCTTCCGAAACGCGCTCCACCCCATGGACGCTCTCCAGCACGCCGAGCCGCCGCGTCAGCAGCAGGACCCCCGCGAAGGCGAGCCCCAGCGCCAGCACCGTCCAGTGGGAGCGGACCAGCCACGGCAGGGCGAGGGAGACGACTCCGCCGCCGAGGTGGACCAGCTTCCGGGTCCACTCGGGCTCCGGGCTACCCAGGCGCCGCCACGCCTCGGCGGCCGCGAAGATGACCAGGAAGACCGCGCCGACGCCGGCGCCACGGAGCGCCTCCTCGATGAGGAAGCTCATCGAGCCACCTCGTCCACGTGCAGCGCCTGATAGAACCAGGCGCGGTCGCGGGCGTGCAGCGCCGCCGCCGCCTCGCGCAGCGGCCGGACCCGCTCGCGGAAGGGCTCGGGGCGGCTCCGCGGCGCGAGCATGTTCCAGTAGACAAGCCGGGCCCCCGGCCGCGCGCGCTCGAGAAGTTCGCCGTAAACGCGCTCGTGGTCGGCGGGCGTCATGTACTCGAAAATGTCGGAAAGGTTGAAGCCGTCGAAGGGGCCGCTCGCCGCCTCCGCACCGCCGTGGATCCAGCGGAGGCGGTCCAGCCGCGCGCGGATCACGGGGATCGACTCCGGCCGGAGGTACCGCGGGCGCGCCTCGGGCGGGTAGTTCCCGGTCATGATGTAGGCGAGATAGGGATTGCTCGCGGCCGGCAGCTCCGAGAGCGCGTACCGCGTCCGCGCGAGGATCCGCCCGGCAACGCCACCCTCCACATGGTCGAAGAGCGCGGGGTCGCGCCCCATCCTCCCCATCACGGTACGGCTGAAGAAGACGCGGAAGAGCAGACGCCAGCGCGCGGTGTCCCACCGCTCCGCGTAGAAGGCCCGCTGCGCCTCCGCGGACCGCGGCGCGCGCAGCGCCCGCATCGTCTCGCCGCCATGCACGAGCGGCAGCACCCAGCGGCGGAAGGAGCGCAGGTACCGCTCGAACTTACCGGCGTGGATGATCCCACCCTCGATCAGCGCGGGATGGGCATTCCAGAACCCGCGCGCGGCCGGGCTCAGACGCCGGCGCAGCCCGGCGAAGGTAGCCAGCCGCGCCGGCTCCGGCTCCACCCCGAGGAAGGCGAGTAGCTCCCGGTCGTCCAGCTCGCGGAAGGCCGCCACGCGCAACTCCAGGCAGGCGAGCTGCGCGGGGTTGAGGTCCACCGCCACCACCTCCGCGGGATCCAGCGTCAGCAGCGCGAGCGCGTTGTCGCCGGCCGAGGCGATCGAAAGCAGACGCCCGGCCGGTGCGACCGGTGCGAGCGCTTCGCAGAGGACGTCCGCATCCTCCCAGACACCGGCATAGCGGATCCGGTCCCAGGCCACCCGGTCACGGGCGGAGCGCGCCTCAGCCATCCACCCTCCGCACCCGACCCGTGGTGCCGTCCATCTCCACCACCTCGCCGTCGTGCAGGCTCGCCATCAGCGACGGGATCGAGACGACGCAGGGCAGACCCACCTCTCGCGCCACGATCGCCGAGTGCGAAAGGAGGCTTCCCCGCTCCACCAGCAGCCCCTTCGCCGCCGGGAAGAGGAGCGTCCAGCCGGGATCGGTCCGCTCGGCGACCAGGATCCGCCCCGCGAGGTCTCCCGCGTCGCGCGGATCACGCACCAGCCGCACCGGCGCGCGGATCACGCCGGGGCAGCACCCGATCCCCTGCAGCGTGCTCCCGTCCGAGGGTTCGTCGGCGGGCGCGGGAACGATCCACCGCCCTTCCGACACCGGGCCGATCGACTCGAAGCGGTCGGGCGGCGGAGGGCCGGACTCGTACTCCGCCCACTCCTCCTTCCGCAGCCCGACGAGTGCGGCCAGATCACCGCCCGTGCCGGTGCCGTGCACATGCCCGAAAATCTCCTCCACCCGCAGGAAGAAGATGTCGCGTGGCGCCTCCAGCCTCCCCGCCGCGTGTAGCTGGTGCCCGATGCCTACGAAGATCCGGCGCACGACGCCGAAGACGCGCGTCCGTTCGAAGCGCAGGTTCTCGCGGTCTCGCACCCGCGCCCGTGTGTGGGCGAGCACGAGGCGGAGGATGCGCAGGCGCCCGCCGCGAAGCGCGGATCCGACCCTCGCCTCAGCCGCGCGCCGAACCTCGCCTTCGTGCGCCGGATCCGGCGCCGTGACGCCGCCGGCCAGGTAGCTGCGGAGGGTCTGGTAGAGGAAGCCCGGATCCTCGGAGAGCGGGATCGTCTCCAGCTTCAGCTCGTTCATGCAGCGGTCGCCGAAGCGCGCGATGTACTCTTCGACGCCCGCCTGAAAGGGCGCGCACGCGGGGTCGGCCGCGATCCGTGCCGCGACCCGGCCGTCGTCGGGCTCGGCCGCGAGGTGCGCCGTCACGGCGAGGTCGGCGGC
>JACDHR010000547.1 GCA_013820915.1 Gemmatimonadota bacterium | reverse complement strand
TCAGTGAATCGGCGATCATCGGGGCGCAGAGCACCGGCGGTGTGATCGGCAACGAGCCCGCCGACATCCAGGTAGTCCCGGCCGGCGATGCTCGAAAGGAGGATCGATAAGCCGCCCGAATGGCCCCGCACCGGCCGCCCCCCGACCCGCGCGGCGACGGCGCCGCCCTCGGATACTGAGGGCAAGTACGAAAGTACGAGAGTACGAGGATGCTCAGTGCACGGTCATCACAGTGAGCCGATAACCGATAACTTCCACAAACCTTTTCTTCCAAAAAGAACGCATCATCTACGACCGCGCGCCGGACGCCGGCATTCAGGCTGCCGCGAGCGCCGATCGTTAGCACCTGCACGACGACTACGCCCACCTCCAGCCCCGATTACTGCAAGGATACGGTGATCTTCAACGCCAAGCAGTGCTGGGGCTTCGTGATGGACACGGGGAAGGCCCGCACGGACTGCTTTATGCACGTGGCTGGTGCTGTTCACCATCAGCCGCCACAGATTGCCTAAATTTCAGGAGGGAAGCGATGAAATCATCGACGCTTTGCGGAAGCCTGCTGCTTACCGTACTGGTCACGCTCGGCTGCAACGGAGAGCAGGCCGAGCGGACACAGTTCCAACAACCCGATACCCTTGGCGTGACCCAACCGGTCACCACCGCGCCGGCGGCCGGGATGACGAGCGATGCCGCGGCCACTGTCGATATGGAGATGATCAACCGCGAGGGGCAGCGAATCGGTACGGCGCGGCTGACGCAGGAGAATGGGGGTGTGCGGATCGCCCTCCAGGCCTCCAATCTGCCGGCCGGTCCGAAGGGGTACCACTTCCACGAAACCGGGCGCTGTGATACGCCCTCGTTCGAGAGCGCGGGCGACCATTTCGCGCCCATGGGCCGGCAGCACGGCCTGCAGAACCCGCAGGGTCCGCACGCCGGCGACATGCCCAATCTCCCAATTCGGCAGAACGGTACCGTGGATACGGTGCTCGTCAACCCGCGCGTCACCCTGCAGACGGGGGTGCCGAACTCGTTGTTCGATGGCGATGGCACCGCTCTCGTGATCCATGCGGGCGAGGACGACCAGCGCACCGACCCGTCCGGCAACTCGGGAGATCGGATCGCCTGCGGAGTGGTGGATCGGGCTCGGGCCACCGGCCTCTGATCGCACCCTCCCGTGGGAGAGGAGGGGGCTTCCGCCTCTTCTCCCACAGGCGCTCAGGGAGAGGTGCGCCAGACCCCCTGCCGCAGATCCATCCAGCAGACGATCACTACGTGCGGCAGCGTGAGTGTGGAGATCAGCACGAGGTAGAGCGCGATCAGCGACGACAGCTCCGATGCGGCGCCCGGGAGAGCAAGATGGAGCCCCGCGGCGAAGAGCAGCGTCGCCACGCCTGTCACTATCCAGGAGAGCCACAGGGCAAGGCGCACCAGCGTCACCTGCGCTCCCCTTGCCCGGCTCGCCTGATTCGTATCGAAAACGAGTCATGAACGCACTACGCGTCCAAGGTTTGTACAGGGAGAGCAGATTTCGTACCCGTGCGCCTCGCGCCGTGTCCGCCGCCGTCGCAAACGGGAGGTCAGGGAGAATGGCCGATTGCGCGGCGGTGCTCGGGCGTGCCCAGCGCCGGCGGACCGGGGATCGTCTTCCCCTCGGCATGCGCCAGGTAGATTCGGCTGTTGATCAGCCCGATATGGGTGAACGCCTGGGGGAAGTTGCCTAGGAACCCGCCGGATTGGGCGTCGAACTGCTCGGGGAGAAGCCCCACGTGGTTGGCGCGGCCCGCGATCCCCTCGAAGATGTGCCACGCCTCATCAATCCGGCCGGAGAGGGCGAGCGCGTCGACGAGCCAGAAGGTGCAGAGGCCGAACGCGCCTTCGGGCCCGGGCAGCCCGTCGTCGGCATGGTAGCGGTACACCAGCCCGTTCTCGGTCAGCTCGTTAAGCGTGCGGTCGATCGTCCCCTGCACGCGCGGGTCATCGAAGGGGAGCAGCTCGTAGAGCGGGATCAGCAGGTTCGCGGCGTCGGGTGCCCGGGTGCCGAACGACTGGACGAACGAGTTCGTCTCGCGGTCGTATCCGCGCTCCAGGATCTGGGTGCGCACGAGCTCGCGCGTATCGCGCCAGCGCGCCACGTCTGCTTCCGCGTCCGCGCCGATGATGTCGGAGAGATGCACGGCGCGGTCGAGTGCCAGCCATACGAGGAGCTTGGAGTAGGTAAAGTGCTCTGCGCCGCCGCGCACCTCCCAGATTCCGTAGTCGGGCTCATTCCAATCGGCGCAGGCTCCGTCGGCGAGCGACCTCAGGAAGGTGCGCATAGTCGGATCCAGCTCTACACCACGCCGCACCAGCTCGTATGCCGAGTTGAGCAGCTCGCCATAGGTGTCGAGCTGACGCTGCTTGGCCGCCCCGTTCCCGATCCGCACGGGCCGGGAGCCGCGGTAGCCCTCCAGGTGCGTCAGCTCGACCTCGTCAAGTTCGGTCTCCCCGTCCAGGCCGTACATGATCTGCAGGTGCCACCCCTCCTCCGCCTTGGCCTGTGAGACGCGCTCGGACCAGAGGAGGAAATCGAGCGCCTCCGTCTCGTGGCCGAGGGCGATCAGCGCCTGCACGGTGAGCGACGCATCACGGATCCAGCAGTAGCGGTAATCCCAGTTGCGCACCCCGC
>JACDHR010000157.1 GCA_013820915.1 Gemmatimonadota bacterium | reverse complement strand
GCCAGGCCGCCTCCCGATCGATCCGCGAGCCCAGTCCAAGCCGATCCCACAGACGCCGCACCAGCAGAAGACCTGCGCCGTCGGTCAGCTCGCCCGAGGAGTGCCGCACCCGCAGCGGCGCTGGGGTACCTTGCACATGAGGCCGAGAAGCGATAGTGTGGACTCGCACCGTCTGGGTGCCTCTGCGTTCAGGGAAACTTCTGTCAGGAAGTCCCGAAAACCTAAGGCCTCAGGCGGTGTTTCGCATTACCCCGCCGCCGATTTCACCACCCCCGTGCAGGATCCGGGGTTAAGTGCGCCCTACTGGCTCTGGCAGCTTGCGCCTCCAGCGGCACGGCCACGGCAGCCGGTGCGCAGGCGCGCACGTCCTCTTCGAAGACGGCGCAGCCGGAGGTGTGCGATCCCCGCGTGCTTGCCGGGCCGACGCAGACTCCCTTCACCGTACCGCCGACGATACGCAACCGCGCCGCCGCCATCCAGTCGATCGAGCAGGCCTACCCTGCCGCACTGAAGGCGCGGGGCGTGCGGGGCGCAGTGAGGCTGTGGTTTCTGATCGACAATGAAGGACGGGTAGCACGAGCCGCCTTCGAAACCTCCAGCGGTCATCCCGCTCTCGATTCAGCGGCGGTTTACGCAGCCCGGCTCTTCCAATTCACGTCACCGTACAACGAGCGGGAAAAAACCTGCGTCTGGACGGCGCTCCCGATCGTATTTCCCCCGCGCTGAAACGAGAATGGAGTCCTTCAGCGCTTTCCGACCGGAAGCGCACGGAACACCGACCGGCGTCCCGTTGCCTTTCGGATCCTCTTCCCACTCAGGAGGTGTGAAATGCTTGCCAAGCTCCTGCCGGCGGCCGTACTCTGCCTGGTGACGGCCAACCTGGCGCTCGCCTTGCCCGGCACACCAGCCGCAACGGCCGCCGACGATGTTCGTAGTTGTGCTTGCTTCGGCGGCTCCGACCCCAGCGGACCGGTGGAGGAGCCGGGGCCGGGGACCTGCATGGATTGGATCGTCGACGAGTGCTCGACCTCCGATCAGTGTCCCTCTTGCGGTTGAACGTCGATCAAACGCCGACGTGCACATGCTGATGAGCCTTTTTCGAAAAACCGTTCGGCGGCCAGGCGCTGTGGACTCGCATACACCGTTCCACACGCGATGCGCACGCTGTCTGCGGCGGGCTGTTCGGTACGGCCCGCCGCTCTTTCTTCTCTTCACACACGTGAGGTGCTCAACCGGGAACGAAGAATCCTATCGCGATCCGGATTTCCCCCACCGTCACTTCGTGTCCGCTGCTTGGGACACTGTGCTGCTTATCGGTGGCACCGACCCCAACGATACCACCCTGCTCCAGCCTCGACACCTGAAGATTTGGGAAGATCGAATCGCCGTGCTAGACCAAAGGAACCAGAGCGTACGGGCATTCTCACGGGGTGGCGAGTGGCTGTGGTCGCTTGAACAACGAGGAGGCGGACCAGGCGAGCTAAAAAATGCTTTTCGCATCACACCCGCGCCTTCGGGAAACCTCTGGGTTCTGGATTCAGACAATCGCAAAGTCGTGGAACTCTCGCCCAACGGTGAGGTGCTGCGGGACATCCCGATCCACCATTTTCCCGCGGGTCCGACATCGTTGGCAAGCCTCGGCAATCGGGTGATCTTCCAAACCAATACACCGGACAAAGGCGTGATTGCGGCGGATACACATTCGCTCCGGATTATCGAAACTCATCCTCTACCTTGGCCGGAACCGCTCGATTTTCGCCTCAATATCACAACGACGTTGGCTGCTTCCACAGGAGAGCAGAACACATGGGTCACCGCCTTCGAGTTTGGTCCCGGCTTCATTGTTCACCGGGGCGACTCTGCCACCGTGCACCGCTACATCGATCCGATCTCTTTCGCATTGAAGTCCGGCCCCCGCGAGCGCGCGATCGGGGCGGACACTGCCCGATTCGGTGCGCGTGCCGTAAGCATCGTGGGCGACGAGATTTTCATGCTCTTCGGAGGCCGGCCCGTTCGAATGTCGCACATGGAGGGAGAGCCAACGGTGCTGATCGACGTCTATGGAATGGAGGGCGAATACCGCAGGTCCTATCGGCTTCCCTCCAGCTCCTGGTCTATGGATACGGATGATGGCGAAACCTTCTACGTGCTTACCTATGCGGACGAGACCTATCCCGTCCTCCTGGGGCTGCGGCCGCGAAGGCGGTAGAGCCCGCAGAAGCAAGGATTGACCCTTGACACCGGAGATCCCCGGCGATGCTCAAGACTCTTCTACTCGGATCGGCTGCCGTCTTTCTCCTGCTCACCGCCACATGGCAGCAGGTGGGGCGAAGTGCCGCAGGACGTGTCGCCGCAGAAATCGAGGACGATGTGATGCCGCTGCTCCCCGACCAGCGGTTTGGCGCCGAGCTTCTGAGCTGGCCGGGCCGGACACCGTGGCAGCCGGCGGAGTCGTGCTGGGCGGCTTTCGTCTGCGAACCCCGCTGCCCGTGGTGCCAGGAGCTTGCCGGGCGGATCGCGCCACTCGAAGGCGACGCCACTCCCGTCCCGTACTGGATACTCGCCGGCCGCGACGCGGAGATCGATGAATTCGTCCGCCGGCACCGCCTCTCTCCGGACCGCGTGCTCCGTATCAGGCAGGCCTCGGACGAGGAGCGCGATGTGCTCCGCAATCTCGGGATCTTTGCCACCCCCACGCGCCTCTTGCTGGACGAGCACGCAGTGGTGCGTGACACGCGTCTCCTCCCCGAGGTCCCCACCCACGAGGAGCTGCGGCACCTCTGCGCCGGAGGTTTTCCCGGGCAGCCCGCTCTTCGGTAGTTCCCATCCCCAGACTGGAAGAGTGCGGCACAGGCTGTGGAGAACGCGGCGATCACAGGTAGCGTTCATCCCTTCCGCGGTGTCAGCAGAGACCTTCACCGGTTTTCCTTCAGCGGATTGCCGGCATCAGGTTAGTCGTCACGGAAGCGGAGCAGCGCATCACGGAACAGCGATTCGGCCGTCGACGCCTGAAACCCGACGTGAGCCGACAACCGCGCGTCGAGCCGTGCGCCTCGTTCTACACTGGCTCGCCAGTCGCCGCTGAAGCGGGCCGGCCGGACGCAGAGTGCGGCCCCCGTGCCATATACCCACCCCGGGGTCCGCCAGTACAGCTCATAGCTGCCCGTCCGGTTGCCACCCCCACCGCGCCCGATCCGGAGCCCGATCTACCGCTCCACACGGTAGCGGACGATGTACTCCACGCCCCACTCCCCCGTCTCCACTCCCCACAGGCGGTCTCCCCGCGCCGCGAGGAGCCTCACATTGGCGGGCACGAGGACAAGGCCCGCGATGTCTCCCCGCGCGTTCAGGTTCAGCCAGCGGACTGCCCGTTCCCCCAGCACTTCCCGGCCGAGCCAGATCGTGCCTTCATCCCCCACCACCACGTTGCTGATCCCGGGCTGGTACTGCGGGATCAGGTCCGAGTCGCGGATGAAGCGCTCCGCCTCGGCACGGCTCATCCCACGCTCCAGGAACCGCAGCACGCCGGGGCGCAGGCTGTCCGCGGCCTGTGGGGGAACAGGGCGGGGCGGGAAGCGGTACGAGCGGAGGAACACCGTGTCCGACGGTGTGCGCATCTTCAGCACCGTGAAGGCCGCCTGGTCACTACGCGTCGGCAACGGGCGCCGCACGAAGACCACCGCAGACCCGTCCGGCGCCACCCGCACGAGGTCGCTAGAGGGGACCGGGGTTCGCACGAAGCCGACTCCGTTCGGGATCCGAGCCTCCCGTGTGTCGCCTCGAAGGCTGGCAGAGGGAAAGCGGCTAAGCACGCGTCCCTGCCGATCGAGCTGAGCGACGGGTATTTGAACATTCGGCCCTGATGCAGCCATTGCTGTCGGAATCGAGGGCTGTGCGACAATACTCCCATCGGAAAGATAGCCAAGAGGCGGCGTCGACTGGAACTCCTCTCCAAGCGGGGACGGAGCGAGCCGGTCGCTACTGTAATGCCTCCCTTCCGCGGAGAAACGGCTGATGCGGTTTAGCCGCAGATCCACCGCCCACAGCGTGTCTCCGCGCAGCCCCATTCGCCCCAACAGGCGGAACTCGCCCGGGCCTTCTCCCCCCCGGCCGATCGACCGGACATACCGCCCGCTACTGTCGAAGACGCGGATCAGCGACTCCATCGGCTGCGCCACGTACAGCGTCAGATCCGGGGCAACGGCCACGATCGGGACGCGCGTGAGCGAGGTGCGCTCGTCGTCCAGGCTGCCGATGCGCTGCTCCTGAACGAGCCGCCAGGGACGCTCCTGCGCCGCAGCCCCCGAGGCGCTCAGGAGGATGGTGCACGATACGAGTAGGGCCGGAAATTTCCAGTGCAGATGAGCCATGATCGCCAGGAGCAAGGGTGAACGGGCCCGGCATACGCCGAAAGAACAGAGCTTGGGGAGCTCGTAAGATGCCTTACAGCGTGATTGTCCGTGCCTCGGCACGTGCTTCTAAAAACGCCGACGCTGAGATGATGCGCTCAGCCACAGCACCATCACATCCTCAGGTGTAGCGAATCCACAGTTCGTTGGTGGACCAGGTTCCGCCCGGTCTCTCCGACCCTTCCATATGCTCGACTGTCCGTACCGCATAATGTCCGTAAGGATCAGAGACTGAGCCATCCATCGTGACGGCCGTGTCACATGATCCCCAGCCCGCGCACCCACCGCTTCCACCCTGGCAGTTCGCCTCGCCACCCCCCCCGGGGTAGCACATGTAATAATCAAAATCAGTTAGCATGCACCCCTCTCCGCAAGGGGCGTCCTGTGCGGACAGTACGCCCGCGGTGAGGAAGCACGCCGCGAACGCGATGAAAAAAGCTGAAATCCTCATGGTAGCGTCTCACTGTTCGAGTTGTGATCGTCGAGCCCCCCAAGACCAACGATACGATACGATTTCCTGCGGTCCAAACCGACGGATTCCGACGAGAAGAGAATGCTCCGGGATTGTCGCACCGAACCCGATCGGGATGCCGACCTCGGCCACTCGCAGCAGTGTTCCGCTTTCGTCGTAGGTCATGACCAGGCGAGTGTCGCTGGCGAGATCGCTCACGACCTGAAGGAACAAGAATCCCGCGCGAAGCACCGGAAGGGATGACCAGCGCCTCTCCCGTTGAGCCGGCTGTATCGAAGCGTCGTCGGGATCCGGTGCTTCGAGGCGGGAGACGAGGCGACCAGCCGAGTCCACAATGACGCTGTGAAAGGGGGAGTCCGCTTCCGTGATGATCACGCGATCGTCCAGAGCGCTCAACCGCGCAGCCGGCTGGCCCGAAGGACGCCGCGCGCTACTCCATGAATGCACCTGCCGAACCCGGCCATCGTCCGGGACGTAGAAGACACGACGGACCTCCGTCCCATCGCTTCCGCCGACGTACCAGCCGCCGGTTACCCGCACCGCCGCCCCAATTGCGATCGGAACGGTCAACCGCCGATGGTTTACGCCTTCGGCGGGGAGTAATGAGACGATCTCTCTTCTTTGCGCATCGACGACTTCCACCCTTCCGGACTTCGGATTCACCCCGATACCTACGGGGCGGCGCAGAACCCCAACACCGACCTCGGCGAAGCTGCCACGATGGGCAATCAGTACGTAGTCTCGGTTCGACAGCAAACCGATCCTTCCGTTGTCCAGGGCAGCCATCGCGGTGACGGGAAACGAATCCGGCAGAATGTAAGCGGATTCTTCCGCCAGATGGAGCTGGGAAGCAGCGTTCGAGACGAAGGAGCAGGTAAACAGGCCTGTGCAGGCGATCACATTGAGGAGGGCGTGGCCTCGTGCATAAGACGGAAGGTAGCGTGCAGCGAAGACGTTCAGGCCGCGGGTAGCGGCACGGATCTCGTCGATCAGGCTGTGGGCGGGATATGCCATATCATCACACGGATTGGTCGGAGAATCATCAGGTGAACTCACCGCGCCCCTGGCCAAGCACACGGGTACGATGATTCTCCTGCGCCGGCAAGATCACGATTTCGCCTTGCGGCTGCGGTTCACCACTGATGAAATCGGGGCATGCAGTACGCCCGTGGTTTCGCTTCACTTCATCGATCAGCGGCAGGACCCGCTCGGCACGGATCTCCAACCACCCTCCTGCGGGGCACTTCCACCTCATTTCAACCGCAGAACTCTACAAATCAAACGCTCCTGCGAATGACGGACACCCGGGCACAACAGGCAAAGGTGATGCCCGAATCCGGCCTCAGAAGCGCTCAGCACGTAAGCGTTCGTCCCGGATGCACTTACAACGATCACAGCCTCTTGTTGTGGCGGATCGCATTCCGCTGAAGACGCTGTCTAGACGGTGTTTAAACAGTGTTTAATCGTGCACATCCGACATGACTCTTCGCTCCCGGTTTCGAGGGTGCACCCTACACCAGAGTTCGGCTTTTTCGGGTTCGATCTCTACCGGAAGTGCCAGTAGTGCCCTCAACATGTCATGGTAATCTCAGATGTATGTGAGGCGAGCACAGCCCCGGACATGGAGAGTGAAACGTTGGAAGATCGGACAGCAGCATGGCTTCAGTACCTTCCCCGGTTGTTGAACCTTTCGGCGAGCCCTCTTGTCTTGCGATCCACGGAGCAGTTCGTGATCTCCTCCTGCCACCGCTGGCGTGTGCCCGAGAAGCTCTCGAACCCGTTCAACCCTCGACTCTTGACGCGCTGCTTTCCCCTCTCGAACAGAACTTTCGTACTCGCCTCGGGTGGGCACGCTCGAAGATCTCCCGCAACTCAACGATTGGACACTGTGAGCCTACTCCGAATGAGGCGGTCCGCTTCCGTATTCTCGCAGCTTGACCCACAACGTTGCCCGCGACATCCCGAGCCGCGCCGCAGCACGTGTTCGGTTCCCCTCCTCAGCATCGAGCGCGTCGAGGATCATTCTCCTTTCTTCATGAGGACAGATCGGTGCTGCATACCGCGGCTTCCGTGAACCGGCCCGACTCTCCCCATCACCCAAGCATCCCTTTTCTAAAAAAAAATCGGTGGGCAGATGCTCCGGCAGAATCGTCGGTTCAGCAAAGAAGGTGACCGCGCAGGTGAGCACCTGCTCGAGTTCGCGGATGTTGCCCGGCCAGTAATATCTACGCAGGCGTTGAAGCGCGTCCGGATGAAGCGTGGGTGGCGGCCCTGGAAGAGCGCTCCTATGGCGATCCACGGATGCCCGACTGGTTCGACGAGGCGGTGGCGGTGCTCTGCGAACCGGAGGACATGCGCGCGGAGCGACGTGAGGCGATGCGGCGCGGGGTGGGCAGCCGGAGATCGCTAACCGATTTCTTCGCCATGGATTACCCTGCAGCCGGCCACACCGCACCGGCTGGGGTGCAACCGGAGGCGGAACAACGTTCGCGGCGTCCCCGCATCACCATCACCCGGGGCGACACGGGCGAGCCGGATCTCTTCTATCCTCAGGCACTCTCCGTGGCGGAGTTCCTGATCGAGCGGGAGGGGCCCGAGGTCATCGGCAGGCTTGCGGAGGGGTTCGCGCGGGAGTTGTCTGTCGACGACATGCTACTCCAGGGCCGGAATCTTCCCGAGGATGTCAACGCGCTCGAGGCGGAATGGCTGCGCTGGCTGGAGGGATAGCACCGCTGACGGAGCTAGCAGCAGAGTATGGCTCCTCGCCTCCCGCCCACCACTACGGTCCCCCGGCGGATGGCAAAGCAATGCGATAGAGGACGATCCGGGGCACGTCCTCTTCATCTGTCGCCACAGCGGCGATTCGTTCCCCACGAACGCTGTGAATCTCCGTGTCGCCGGGAAGCAGGACCGAACCGACGTACTCCCCATCTCCCGTTAAAACGACCCATTCCGCCGGCTGCCCCGCCGGAGCCGAAAGTCCCACCCACAGCCGTCCCTGATCATCCACCAGAAAGCTTCTTACCGCGGGCCACCGGGGCGGTGCGTTTGCGGATAGGATTTCACGGTAATCTTCTCCGAACCGCTGGACATAGGCTTCCACATCCGAACCCGTCACGGGCGGAGCTTGGTATGTGATGACGACGCGCTCCACGGGATCTCCTCGTAGGGAAGTCCCCTCGATCGCTGCGCTCTCTGTCCACAGGTGGTACACGCGGTCGCCCGGTCCGGCGCGGACGATGCTGCGGCGGCCGAACGGATTCAGCGTCACGGAGACGCTTCTTCCATTTCCACCACGCTCGACGATAAACTGCTGAGATCGCACTTCCAGGACAGAGTCACCCTGCAGATCTCCCGTAGCCGTAAGCAAGCGAACAAGCTCTGTCCGAAGAGTATCGGCCCGCGGATCATCCCGATTACTAAACGCCTGGCGATAGGTAACGAGCATCCGGTCCGACGCACGGAGCCGCTCGGCCAAGTTAGTGTGAGACGGTTATCATTGGAAGAATTACTGAATCTTGAGGGCGAGAACGGAAGCAGGAGGATGATTACTGTGGAAGGTAACGGGACCGGCGGCCGCGGAGCGCAGGGAGCCGTAGGCGAGCGGAGCGAAGCGGCCGCCGGGCGTGGCGCCGAGGTGCCCCATCCGGAGCTGGTCGAGCGCGCGCAGCGAAGACGCTTCTCGGCCCGGTATAAGCTGCGGATCCTGCAGGAAG
>JACDHR010000546.1 GCA_013820915.1 Gemmatimonadota bacterium | reverse complement strand
TCGCCCCGGCGATCAGGCGACCGTCGGCACGGGGCACAAGGTAGCAGCGCGGGGAGTCCACCACATGCGCGAAGACCGGGGGCAGCGCTTCCACCGCGAGGAGCTGCCCGTGCACGGGGAAGACCGGGAGAGGGCGGGGAAGCCCTGCCATGCGCCCGGCCCAGCTTCCCCCCGCCACAACCACCGTCTCCGCCTCCACGGTCTCGCCTCCGAACAGCTCGACACCGGCTACTCTGGATCCTTCGCAGCTCAGCCGGATCACCTCCGCGCCCAGCCGGAAGTGCGCGCCCGCCCGCGCCGCGGCCGCCCACAGCGCGCGCGAGAGGTGCCGATTCTCGACCTGGTGGTCGCCGGGGAAGCGGAGCGCCCAGCGCACCTCGGGGTTGAGGTTCGGCTCCAGGCGAAGCGCTTCCGCCGCGCTCAGCCGTTCGACCTCCAGCCCTGCCGCCGACTGCCACCGATAGCGCTCGTCCAGCTCCGCTTCGTCTGCCGCGGTCAGCGCGAGCATCAGCGTGCCGCGGTCGCGGTAGCCCACCTCGATCCCCGTCTCTGCGCTGAGCATCTGCGCGAACGCAGGGAAGGCGGTGCGCGCCTGGCGGAGCAGGTCCAGGAACGGACCGGGTCCTGCGGTCTCGGCCAGCGGCGAGAGCATCCCGGCAGCGGCGGAAGAAGCCTCCGCGCCGGGGGTCCCGCGCTCCATCACGACCACGTCCGCTCCGGCCGCCGCGAGGTGGCGCGCAACGGCACAGCCGATCACCCCACCGCCGACCACGACGATCTGCGCGCCCCGCTTCCCGCGCGCCATCAGCCGCCGGTGAGATAGTGCGTGCAACAGCTCCGCGATCTCACTCACCTGCTCACTCATCTACGAGATCGTATTCGCGGAGATCTCTCCTCGATCAGGCGGATCAAGCGGCGCCTCCTTTTCACTCACCCGCATCGGCCATCCCCCCCACTCTCCCGATTCCGCCTCGTAGGTACTCGCGGGAGAGATCCACGTAGTGCGAGGCGCTCGTCTGGATCCAACGCAGAGACTCACCCTCCAGCTCCTTCTTGACCTTCGCGGGAGCGCCGGCCGCCAGGTGCCGCGCCGGGATCTCCGCACCCGCCGAGACCACCGCGCCCGCCGCGATCAGCGCTCCCTCGCCGATCGTCGCCTGTTGCAGAATCACCGCGTTCATCCCGATCAGCGACCCGCGCCCTACCGTGCAGCTCTCCATCACCGCGCCGTGGCCCACGGTTACCTCCGGGCCGATCCGCGTGGGGCCCTGCGCGCTGACGTGAACCACGCAGTTGTCCTGGATACTGGTTCGTGCGCCTACTCGGATCTCGCGCTCGGGATCGTCGCCGCGAAGGACCGCACCGAACCAGATGCTCGCCTCCTCCTCAACGACTACGTTGCCGATGATCGTCGCGGTGGGTGCGACGAACGCGCTCGGGTGGATCCGCGGTGCGATGCCGCGGAAGGAAAGGATCGTTGCCATGTGCGTCATCGGTTCCGGGGTCAGTGGCTCGCGGGCGGACGCGGCGGGCTCCGTCATGGCGCCTCCCTCACCTCTTCCACGTGGATCTCCAGCGTGTCGTCATCCGTGGGTGGATCTTCCGTGCCCGGGAGCACGGGGCGAATCAGACGCGCGCGGTGGACCTGGGTCTCCGAGGCATCAATCACCCGGATCAGGATCCCGTCGCGCTCCACCTCTTCGTCGGGCTCCGGCACATAGCCCAGTTCGTCCAGCAGATAGCCGTTGAAGGAGCGGTGATCGAGTTGCGGGAACGATGTGTTGAAGAGATAGTTGATCTCGCGCAGATCGGCTCCGCCCTCGACCTCGATCTCGTGGCGCGAGATGCGCACGATCGACTGGCGCTCGACGTCCGTCTCGTCGACGATCTCCCCGACGAGTTCCTCGAGGATATCCTCCAGCGTCACGAGCCCGTCCGTGCCGCCGTACTCGTCGATCACGACTCCGATGTGGACGCGGCTCGTCTGGAACTTGCCGAGCAGCCGCGTCAGCGGCACGCTCCCCGGCACGAAGAGCGGCTCGCGCACGAGCTCCCCGATCTGGATGTCGCGCTGGCCGGATACCAACGCCTGGTACGCGTCGCGGGTGTACAGCACGCCCACCAGGTCGTCGATCGTCTCGCGGAAGACGGGGATCCGGGAGTGCCGCACGGTGTTGAGTTCGTCGGCGATCTCCGCCAGCGTGCGGGTCGCCGGCCAGGCGAAGATATCTACGCGCGGGGTCATGATGTCCCAGGCACGCTTCTCGTCCAGCCAGAACGCGCGCTCGATGATCTGGCGCTCGTGCTCGTCGATCGAGCCCTCGCGGTGGCCGATCGCCGTCATCTCGCGGATCTCCCCCTCCGTCACGCTCGGCGCTCCGACCCGCGCGCTGCGACGCAGGAACCAGCGCGTCAGCGCTTCGAGCGGCAGGACCATGGGATAGAGCACCCGCGAGAGCAGGTGAACCACCGGAGCGACCGCCAACCCGACCTGGACATTGTTGACGGAGCTGAATCCCTTGGGCGTGATCTCCCCGAAGATCAGAATGAGCAGCGTCATCACGCCCGTGGCGTACGCGACGCCCTGGTTGCCGAATACATCCAGCGCGAGCGCGGTCGCCAGAGAGGCCGCCCCGATGTTGACGATGTTGTTGCCGATCAGGATCGTGA
>JACDHR010000011.1 GCA_013820915.1 Gemmatimonadota bacterium | reverse complement strand
GGAGACAGGAGACAGGAGCCAGGAGCCAGGAGCCAGGAGCCAGGAGCCAGGAGCCAGGAGCCAGCCCCGCGCCCGGTTGACATGTATCGGGCACGGTCTGTATGTTGTTCCCCCTACCCCTGTCTCTCGCCCGCCGGTCCTCACGTGTGGATTTACGATCATGGCCGAAACCCCCGCCGATTTGCACGCGGAAATCGAGAAATACGAACGAAAGCATTCCGAGAACCCGGACGGGCGCAACTTCGCGCCGCTCGCCGACGCCTATCGGAAGCTGGGTGAGCTTGGCCGTGCCGAGAGCCTTCTGCACGACGGTTTGCGCCGCCACCCCGAGTACCTGAGCGCGCATATCGTGCTGGGCCGTACGCTGGCCGACCGCGGCCGGGCTGCCGAGGCGGCCAGTGAGTTCCGCCACGTGCTCGGGATCGACCCGCAGAACCTGATCGCGCTGCGCACCCTGGGCGAGATGGCGACTGCGGTCGGCCGCGCGGACGAAGCAGGGCACTGGTACCGCGAGCTTCTCGCCGTCGACCCGATGAACGAGGAGGCGCGGCAGGTTCTCGCCGAAATCGAGGCGCCGCCACTTGGCGACTCCTCCTCCGCCGCTGAGCCGGATGCGATGCCGAAAACAGCCTCCGAGGCCGAGGCGCGCGACACGCGCGACGAAGAGACCGGGGATCCGGATCTGGACGCTTCTCCGGTCATGGCCGGTGAGGAAGATCTTGCCTTCGACGCGGCGTTGCCCGGGAGCGAGCCGCTCCCCGCTCAGCAGGCTGATGATGGTCCGGACGTGAAAGAGGGGATGGGGCTGGAGCTCCTCGACTGGGACGCCGAAGCGGAGCCGCTGCTGCAAGGCGCGGACGAGCTCGCATTTCCTGATCTCGCGGACATATCCGAGGGGGAGGGAGAGGTGGAGCTGGTGACCGAGACGATCGCCGAGCTTTACGCCCGGCAGGGTTTCCGCGAGCGAGCCGCGGATATGTATCGAGAGCTGATCCGTCGCCGCGGTGAGGTGCCGGAGTTTACGCGCCGGCTGGCCGAGCTGGAAATGGAAGCCGAAGAGGAGGACGCCGGAGCGCGGACGTCCGCTCCATCGGACAATGCCTTTCCCGACTCCTTTGCCTTCGGCTTCGCGGGCAGCCCCGCTCCGACGGCGGAGGAGGTTTCCGCTTCCGAGCCCGCGGAGCCCGCCGGGATAGCCGGGGATGTAACTCTCAGTCCGTCCTTCAGCGACGAGGCAGAGAGCCCGGACACCGGCACGACGGCCGAGGAGCCGGCGGCCACGGAGCCGGCGTCCGCCGTGCCGAGTATCGGCGAGTACTTCGGCGAGATTCTCTCCTGGCGCTCGCGCTCGGCCACCACCACTGGCGGCGAGCCGCCACTCGGCACTGATCCCGAGCTGGTGGCCGAGGCTGCGGAGCTTGCGACCGATGCGGCAACTGCGGAGGACGATCTCTTCCCATGGGAGCGCCCCGGCAGCGACGATGCCGCACGTGACCCGCAGTTGGCTGCCGAGGAGCCGTGGTCTTTCGCGGGCGAGGCTTTCGAGCCGGAGGACGAGACTGCGCCGACCGCTTCCGAGCCACGCCAGGCGGGCGAGCCGCAGAGGGCGGTGGACGAGCCGCGTGTGGATGCTGCCGGCGAGGGGGGGGCGGCGGGCTCTCTCGGCACGGGTGAGGAAGATGACCTGGAATCATTTCAGGCGTGGCTGCGCAGCCTGAAGCGCTGAGGATCGGGGTCGTCCACGGCCCCAACCTCAACCTGTTGGGCCGGCGCGAGCCCGAGGTCTACGGCCGCGGCACGCTCGCGCAGGTCGACGCTGCCCTCGTGCGCCTGGGGGCGGAACTGGGTGTCGCGGTAGAGTGCTTCCAGGCCAACGGCGAAGGCGCTCTGGTCGACCACGTGCACTCCGCGGCGGAGCGGGTGGATGCCTTTATCGTCAACGCGGGCGCGTACACGCATACCAGCATTGCGCTGCGTGACGCGCTGATCGGCGTAGCGCGTCCATTTGTCGAGGTGCACGTATCCAACGTTTACGCGCGCGAGCCGTTCCGCCATCACTCTTATCTCGCCGACCGCGCGGTAGGGGTGGTTTCGGGATTCGGCCTCAACAGCTACCTTCTCGCGCTGCGCGCGGTGGCTGAGCACCTGCACGACGACGCGCGCGGCGTGTCTGCGTAACCGATCAAGGGAGATTTCGTGGCTAGCACTGCCGATTTCAGGAATGGCATGACCGTCCAGATGGATGGCACGCTCTACACCATCACCTACTTTCAGCACGTCAAGCCGGGCAAGGGCGGGGCCTTCGTGCGCACCAAGCTGAAAAACGTTCTTACCGGCGCGGTTCTCGAGAAGACATTCCGCGCGGGTGAGAAGGTGAGCGAGGTTCGGCTCGAGCATCGCGCCGTGCAGTACAGCTACACGGACGGCCAGCTCTACTATTTCATGGACCAGCAGACCTTCGAGATGATCCCGCTCGCCGAGAGCGTCCTCGGCGCGGACCAGCTCAAGTACCTCAAGGAGAACATGGAGTGCGAGGGGCTCGTGCACGGAGACCATGTGATCGCCGTGGAGCTGCCTTACTTCGTGGAGCTCGAGATCGTGCAGACCGACCCGGGCCTGCGCGGCGACACGGCACAGGGCGGGACCAAGCCTGCCAAGCTGGAGACGGGTGCGGTGGTGCAGGTTCCGCTGTTCCTCAACGAGGGAGACCGCGTCCGCGTCGACCGTCGGGAGGACAAGTACATCGAACGTGCTAACCGATGATTGATCTCGACTTCGTACGCGGCCTGATCCTGGCGATCGATGAGAGCGGGATCGACTCGATCGAGATCTCGCGCGGTGGCACGCGGATCCGGATCGCGAAGACCGCGGCACCCGCGGCGGTCTCGGCCGCGCCCGCTCTTCCGGCGGCACCCGTCCACGCCGCGGCCCCGGCTTTCGCGGGCTCCGCACTCGTTGGCCCGCCGCAGGGCACTGCGGGCGATGCGGCCGATGCGCCGCCGAGTGGCGCCACGGCTCCGGTCGCCGACAACCTGACGGAGATCCGCTCCCCGATGGTCGGCACCTTCTACCGTTCGCCCTCGCCGGAAGCACCCTCCTATGTGGAGGTCGGCTCCCGCGTCACCAAGGGGCAGACCCTCTGCATCCTTGAGGCAATGAAGCTGATGAACGAGCTCGAGGCCGAGATGTCGGGGATCGTTCGTGAGATCCTGATCGAGGACGCCGAGCCTGTCGAGTACGGGCAGCCGCTCTTCCGGATCGAGCCGCTCCCATGACACACGGGGAGGGCGCGGTGAGCGTGAACGCCGCGGCGCTGCGGCGGGCCGTCGATGGCGAGCGCGAGTTTGTGCTCCGCGCCGCGCTCGAGGAGATGATCCGCCGCGGCGCCTCCGACCTGCACCTCAAGGTGGGGCGGGCGCCAGTGCTGCGCGTCAACGGCAATCTCTTCGACACTGAGCTCGCGCCGCTGCGCACCGAAGACCTGAAGCGTGTTCTGGAGCAGATCCTGAGCGTCGAACAGCGGGAGCAGTTCGCTGCCCGGAAGGAGCTGGACTTCGCCATCGGCGTGCAGGGGCTCGGTCGGTTCCGCATCAACGTCTTCCAGCAGCGTGGCACGCTGGGCTTCTCGCTCCGCGCGATCCCGTTCGAGATCCCGTCGCTCGATGAGCTGCGACTGCCGACCGTGCTGCAGGAGATTGCGCTTTACCCGCGCGGCCTCGTGCTGGTAACGGGGATCACGGGAAGCGGGAAATCCACGACCCTCGCCTCGATGCTTCGGCATGTGAACGAGCGGCGGCCCGTGAACATCGTCACTGTAGAGGACCCGATCGAGTTCCTGCACCGCGACGGCCGCTCGATCATCAGCCAGCGCGAGGTGGGCACGGATACGCTCTCCTTCCACGAAGCGCTGCGGCACGTGCTGCGCCAGGATCCGGACGTGATCATGCTCGGCGAGATCCGCGACCGCGAGACGATGGAGACCGCACTCAAGGCTGCCGATACCGGGCATGTGGTCCTTTCCACGCTGCACACCACCGACGCCGCGCAGACGATTGGCCGCATCATCTCATTCTTCCCGCCGCATCAGCAGCCCGAAGTTCGGGAGCTGCTCGCCGGCGTGCTCCGCGCCGTCGTCTCGCTCCGCCTGATCCCGCGTCTGGACGGTGAGGGGCGGATCGCCGCGGCCGAGGTGCTGGTCAACACCGCGGCGATCGCGGACCGGATCCGGAAGGGAGACGAGATCCACACCATCCCGGATCTGATGGCCGAGGGCCGGGTTCAGTACGGAATGCAAACTTTCGATCAAAGCCTCATGGAGCTCTTTCGCAGCGAGATGATCTCTTTCGACTGGGCGATGTTCTATGCCTCCAATCCCGCCGAGTTCTCGCTGCGCGCATCGGGCGTTCAGAGCGCGTCCGACGCCGGATGGACGGCGGCCGCCCCGATCCGGCGGGAGGGCTGAGCTTCGATGTTCCGAAAAATTTTGGTCGCCAACCGCGGCGAGATCGCGCTCCGCGTGATCCGCGCCTGCCGCGAGCTGGGGATACCCACCGTCGCCGTGTTCTCCGAGGCCGACCGCGAGTCGCTGCATGTGCGCTTCGCCGATGAGGACGTGTGCATCGGACCGCCGCCGGCGCGCGAGAGCTATCTCAATATCCCGCGCATCATCGCTGCCGCGGAGATCACCGGCGCCGACGCCATCCACCCCGGCTACGGCTTCCTCGCCGAGAACGCGGAGTTCTCCGAGATCTGCGAGCGGAGCGACCTCACATTCATCGGGCCCACGCCTGAGCAGATTCGGCAGATGGGGGACAAGGCCGCCGCTCGCCGCACCATGCGCGAGGTGGGCGTTCCCATCGTCCCCGGAACCGACGCCATGGGGGATGTGGACGCGGCACTCGCCGCCGCTCAGGAAATCGGCTTTCCGGTGCTGATCAAGGCCGCGGCCGGCGGGGGTGGGAAGGGGATGCGCGTCGCGCAGGACGCCGCGGACTTCGCGCGGCAGTTCTCCATGGCGCGCAACGAGGCGGGTGCGGCATTCGGCGACGACACGGTCTACATCGAGAAGTACCTCGCCCGGCCTCGGCACATCGAGTTCCAGATCCTGGGCGACCGCCACGGCCGCGTGGTCCATCTGAACGAGCGAGACTGCTCGGTGCAGCGCCGCCACCAGAAGCTGATCGAGGAGGCGCCGTCTCCCGTGCTGACTCCCGATCTCCGCGAGCGGATGGGGGAAGCAGCCGTGCTGGGTGCCGTGGCGATCAACTACGTCGGTGCAGGGACGATCGAGTTCCTGCTCGATGAGGACGGGTCGTTCTACTTCATGGAGATGAACACCCGCATCCAGGTGGAACACCCGGTGACGGAGATGTGCACGGGTCTGGACCTGATCAAGGAGCAGATCCGAGCGGCCGCCGGGCTGCCGCTCTCGATGGCGGAAGGCCAGATCGAGCTGCGCGGACACGCGATCGAGTGCCGAATCAACGCCGAGGATCCCGAGCGCAACTTCGCGCCCTCGCCCGGCACGATCACCACCTTCCACCCGCCGGGTGGGCCGGGCATCCGCCTCGATACCCATGTATACGCCGGGTATCGGGTGCCCCCCTTCTACGACTCACTGCTGGCGAAGCTCATCGTTCACGCCGCCAACCGCCCGGAGGCGCTCGCGCGCATGCGCAACGCACTGTCGTCCTTTGTGCTCGAAGGGGTCCATACGACGATCCCGTTTCTGGTCGAGGTGCTGGAGCACCCGGACTTCATCGCCGGCCGTGTGGATACGAAGTTCCTCGAAAGGCTGTTCTCCGAACGAACCACTGCATGAGACTGGATGTTTTTCTTACGCCCGGTGAGGTGACGCCGGGTGAGATTGCCGGGCGCACCGTTATCGTTCTCGACGTCCTCCGCGCCACCAGCACGATCGTGGAGGCGCTGGCCGCAGGCGCCAAGGCCATCTACCCGGTTGCATCGATCGAGGACGCGATCCGTCTGGCGAACAGCTTGGGACGCGAAGAGGTGCTGCTCTGCGGAGAGCGCCGCTGTCTGCCGATCGAAGGGTTCGACCTGGGCAACTCGCCGCGCGAGTTCACCCCCGATCGTGTAGCGGGGAAGACGCTGGTCATGAGCACTACAAACGGCACTCACGCGATGATGCTCGCGGCCGGCGCGTCGCGTGTGCTGATCGGCTCGCTGCTGAACCTCGATGCGGTGGTGGAGGACCTCGCCACCTCCGAGGCCGAGCCTGCCTTCATCTGCGCGGGGCGCGAGCGCTTCTTCGCCATGGAAGACGCCGTCTGCGCGGGTGCCATGGCGTCACGCCTCATGGAGAGCCGCCCGGGCGACTGGGCGCTGAACGACGGTGCCAGGGCGGCGATCGCTCTCCAGGAGAGCTTCGGTACGGGTGAAGAGATGTTCACCTCGATCGGGGCCGGGAAGCTTCTGCTCGCCGCCGGCCTCGAGGGCGACCTCGCGATCTGTGCGGATCGGAACCGCCACCCTCTCGTCCCGGTTCTGCATGAACGGCTCATCGTGCTTCCGGTTGCCCTCCGCCCCGCGATCGAGCGAGCGGGATAGACCTTCCAGATATGCAGGACACAGACATGTCGCTGTCACTGAGTGAGCGGCAGCGTCGGGAGCTCTGGGGGCTGGCGCTGTTCGCTCTTGCGATCCTGTTGGCGCTCAGCCTCTTCCCTCTCTCCCTCGCGGGAGGGGGCGCTGCGCGCATGTTCCCCGCCGGGAATATCGTCGGGGTGATCGGGCGGGCACTCGCGGGTGTCTCCTGGTCGTTCTTCGGCATCGCCGGGTTGCTCCTCCCGGCGCTCCCCGCTCTCTGGGGCGCCGCGGCGCTCGAGAAGTTGGAAACCGCGGCCGCTTTCCGCTGGTCGCTGCTCATCGCGGGCGCGGTTCTGCTGATCCCTACCGTCGGCTACGTGGCGGTGCGGCCGGTAACGGGCTCTACTTCCGCGATCGGCTGGGTCGGCGTCGCGATGGGTGCTCCGTTCGTGGCGTGGTTCGGCTGGATTGGGGCGCTCCTCCTGCTCTCCTTCTTCTTCGCCGCGCTGTGCGTGGTGACGCTCGGCTGGAATCCGATGCGCAGTGTGGCCGGCGGAGGAGTCTCCCTGTGGGCCGGTGCTCACCGCGCGGTGGGCCCCGCGGTGTTCTCGCGTCTGGCGGAGCGGACGGCAAGGATCCGCCTGCGCCTGGCGGAGCGGGAGACGGCGGATACCGACGATCTCACGCACGAGCAGGTGGGCGGCTACGCGCCTGGAGAGGAGCCGGCGCTCGCTCGCGCGACGGTCGAGGAAGCCGCGCCGGCGCGCGCGCTCCCGCTCACCGAGCGGCTCCGGCGCAAGCCCGTGGCGGCACCGCCGCCCGAGTTGGTGCAGGAGGATACCGGAGACCCGCTCTCGGCGGATCTCCCTCCCTCCCCACTGTTGGCTCTGCCGACGGCGCAGGATGCGGGTCGCAGCCGCCAGGAGCTGAACGAGCTGGGCCGGGTGCTGATCGAGAAGCTCGCGACGTTCAAGATCCCCGGTGAGATCGTCGGGATGACCACCGGCCCGGTCGTGACGCAGTTCGAGGTCACGCCCGCACCGGGGATCAAGGTCGCGCGGATCGCCAGCCTCGACGCGGACCTCGCCCTCGCGATGCGAGCGGCATCCATCCGGATCATCGCTCCCATTCCGGGGAAGGGCGCGGTGGGTGTGGAAGTGCCGAACCCCACCCCGGAGATGGTCTTCTTCCGCGAGGTGATCGAGTCGCCGGCGTTTCGCAACTCGAAGGCGCAGCTCCCGGTCGCGCTCGGCAAGGACATCTCCGGCAACCCCTACGTCGCGGACCTCGCCAAGATGCCGCACCTGCTGATCGCGGGCGCGACAGGTTCGGGCAAGTCGGTGTGCGTGAACACGATCATCACCTCCCTGATCTTCCGCCACTCGCCTCAGTCGCTGCGCCTGCTCATGGTCGATCCGAAGATGGTCGAGCTGAGCATGTACAACGATCTCCCGCACCTCCGCCACCCGGTGGTCACGGACAACTCCGAGGCCGCGGGCGTGTTGAAGTGGGCCGTCATTGAGATGGAGCGGCGCTATCAGCTCCTCTCCCTAAACGGCGTGCGGAACCTGCAGGACTTCAATAAACGCGTGGATGCGGTCCAGGTGATGCGGACCCCCGAAGCCGACGGCGACGAGGGTGATCCGGACCGCTGGATCTACAAGGACGGCCCGCTCCCGTACGTGGTGCTGATCATCGACGAACTGGCGGACCTGATGATGACCGTGCAGGGCGAGGTGGAGAAGCCGCTGGCGCTCCTCGCGCAGAAAGCGCGCGCCATCGGGATCCACCTGATCCTGGCGACGCAGCGCCCGTCCGTGAACGTGATCACGGGCCTCATCAAGGCCAACTTCCCCAGCCGGATCGCGTTTCGCGTATCCTCGAAGGTAGACTCGCGCACGATCCTCGACCAGAACGGCGCCGATTCCCTGCTCGGCAACGGCGACATGCTCTTCCTCCCACCCGCGCAGAGCGACCCGGTCCGCATCCAGGGCGCCTACCTCTCCACGGAGGAGACGGAGCGGCTGATGAAGTGGTATCGGGACCAAGCGCGCCTGCGTCGCGAGGAAGCGCTCTCCAGCGGCGGTGTTCCCGGGGGCGGAGACCGAGCCGAGCCGGACATCCTTGCCATCGTTCGCGCGAACGAGGCCGATTCCGGCGACGGCGACGACATGGACGCCGCACCCGAGGACCGCGATAAACTCTTCCGCGAGGCCGCGCTCCTCTGCATCCAGCATCAGGGCGGATCCACCTCGCTGCTGCAGCGGCGGCTGCGGATCGGGTATGGCCGCGCCGCGCGCGTGATCGACCAGCTTCACTACGCCGGTGTGCTCGGCCCGCCGGACGGATCCAAGCCGCGGGAGGTGCTGGTGGATATCATTTCGCTGGACCAGGTCTGCCCGGAGGATTAGCCGGAACGGTGCGATGGCAATCGGGTACGAGTGGCCCAGTGATTCTGAACCACTCGACTCAGGAAAGCACCGCGATGACACAGCGACGCTTCATTTTTTTGCTCGTCCCGGCACTCGCACTGGCCGCATGCGGCCGCGCCGAACCCGGTGATATCAGCCAGGAGAGCCCGCGCCCCTCGCGCGCGGACGCGCCAGCCGCCGTGCCGGGCAGCGCTCCGGCAGCCGCGGGTACCGAAGCGGGAGCCGCCGTGGAAGCGGGGGAGAGCGCAGCCGCCGCTCCCGGCGCACAGCCACGGCAGGGCCAGCCGCAGACGCCTGGAGCCGCGGGCGCAGCGTCGCAGTCCGCGGCGCCCTCGGCTGCCGATGCCGCCAACGCGGACGAGATCCTCCGCCGTGTGGAGCAGGCCTACTCCGGGATGCGCTCCTTGGAGGCCGATTTCGTGCAGCACCTCAGCGTGCCGCTGCTGGGCAGCAGCCAGCGCAGCGAGGGCAAGCTCTACCAGCGGCGCCCCGACCGGTTCCTCATGCGCTTCACCGACCCCGCCGGAGACGTAATCGTGGCCGACGGGCGCCACTTCTGGATGTACCAGCCGAGCGCCGACCGCACTCAGGTGCTGCGTTCGGCGATGGGGCAGGGCGGGATGCAGGTGGACCTTCAGCAAGAGTTCCTCTCCAACCCCACCCAGCGCTACGTGGCCACGCTCGTGGGAACCGAAACCGTGGATGATCGGCGCGCGGACGTGCTGACGCTGGTGCCGCGCGGCCGCTCCCAGTACCGCCTGATCCGGATCTGGGTAAACCGAAACGACTCGCTCGTGCGCCGCTTCGAGATGACGGAGGAGAACGAGACGGTCCGTCGCCTCGAGTTCCGTAACATGAGGCGCAACGTGGATCTGCCAGACTCGCTCTTCCAGTTCACTCCGCCGGCGGGTACCCGGGTCTTCGACCAGTAGCCGCACAACGTGAGCTGACCTCCGCAAACGGGCGGGCCGCCGTGGCCCGCCCGTTCTGTTTGTGCTTGCCGTACCCGACGCCTCGCTCGTACATTGCGCGCTTCGACGACGCGAATCCTGTCTGCCGACGCAAGAGCCATGGCCAAGAACTCTACCTTCGATATCACCTCGACCGTCGACCTTCAGGAGGTCGACAACGCCGTCAACCAGGCCTCGAAGGAAGTCTCGCAGCGCTACGATTTCAAGGGCGCCACCGCCGAAATCGACTTCAGCAAGGAGGACGGCACGCTCACCCTCCTGTCAGACGACGAGTACAAGCTCAAGGCGCTGATCGACGTGCTCCAGAGCAAGCTGATCAAGCGCGGCGTCCCGATCCGCAACCTCGATTACGGCACGGTGGAGCCGGCCTCGGGGAGCAAGGCGCGACAGATCATCACGCTGCAACAGGGGATCTCCACCGAAAAGGGGAAGGAGATCGTAAAGGCGATCAAGAACTCGGGGCTCAAGAAGGTGCAGGCGCAGATCCAGGACGATCAGGTACGTGTGCAGTCGCCCTCGATCGACGATCTGCAGGCGGTAATCGCAGTGCTCAAGAAGGAAGACTTCGGGCTCGAGCTCCAGTTCGGCAACTTCCGCTCATGACGAGCTCCGCCGCCTGGTTCCGCCGCGCCGCCGAGGTTACGCCCGGCGGCGTGAACTCGCCCGTGCGCGCGTTCCGTGCGGTGGGTGGCGAGCCGTTCTTCGTCGAGCGGGCCCGCGGCTGCCGGCTCTGGGATGTGGAAGGAAGGGAGTACATCGACTACGTCCTCTCCTGGGGTCCGCTGATCTTAGGCCACGCACACCCGGCCGTGGTGGAGGCCGTGCGAGAGGCCGCCGCGCGCGGCACCTCCTACGGAGCGCCCACTCCCGCGGAGGTAGAGCTCGCCGAGCAGGTGCGCGAGTTCTTTCCATCCATGGAGCTGCTCCGCTTCGTCAACAGCGGCACGGAAGCGACCATGTCCGCCGTTCGCGTGGCGCGCGCCCATACGGGGCGCGATCTGCTCCTCAAGTTCGAGGGGTGCTATCACGGGCACGGCGATTCCTTCCTCGTCCGCGCGGGCTCCGGCGTCGCTACGCTGGGGCTGCCGAACTCTCCCGGTGTGCCCGCCGCGCTGTCTCGGCTGACGCTCACCGCGCCGTTCAACGATGTCGAGGCGGTCCGCGAAATCTTTTGCGCTCACGCCGGACGCATCGCGGCGGTGATCCTGGAGCCGGTCGTCGGGAACGCGGGGTTCATCGAACCCGCGGAGGTCTTCCTTCCCGAGCTGCGGCGGATCACCGAAGAAGGCGGCGCGCTGCTCATCTTCGACGAGGTGATGACCGGCTTCCGGGTGGCGCCGGGCGGCGCACAGGAGCGCTTCGGGATTCGCCCCGATCTGACGACCCTCGGGAAGGTGATCGGCGGCGGGCTCCCGGTCGGCGCGTACGGCGGGCGCCGCGAGATCATGGAGCAGGTCGCCCCCGTCGGCCCCGTCTACCAGGCCGGAACGCTGTCGGGCAACCCGCTGGCGATGGCCGCGGGGCTCGCGCAACTGCGGATGCTTCGCGAAGACAACCCCTATCCCGCGCTCGAGCGGCGAACCCGCCGGCTGGTGGAGGGTCTGCTCGCGAACGCGGCCGAGCTCGGGGTGCCCGCCTACGGCGGCAGCCTGGGCTCGATGTGGGGGGTCTTCTTCGCGCCCGGGCCAGTGCGCTGCTTCGCGGACGCCCGGGAGTGCGATGTCGAGCTGTTCCGCAGGTTCTTCCATCAGAGCCTCGATCGGGGTGTATTCTTTGCCCCTTCCGCCTTCGAGGCCGGGTTCCTTTCCACAGAACACGACGATGACGTTATCGAAGACACCATTCAGCGCGCCCGTGAGTCGCTCCGTGCGGCGCTGGGCTGAACGCACTGCCGCGGTCGCGCTGCTGACGCTGGCCGCCTGCGCCCCTCGCGCCGTCGAGCCGACACCGGTGCCCGCTCCGGCTCCGGCTCCCGCGCCCGATCCCGGGGCGCCCGGGGCCACACCGCTTCCCATGGCGGAGCCCGTAGTGCGGGTGGGGCTGCTGGTGGATACCGCCCGGGTCGAGCTGGGCTCCACCACCGGGTTCACTCTCGTGGATACCGCGGCCGGCGCGCGGGTCCTGGCGCGCGCACAGGCGGGGGAGCGGCTGCTCGTCACTTCGGCGGCCGACAACACGCTGCAGATCGCGACGGCGGACGGGAGGGCCGTCTCCAGCGCGCGCGGGCCGGTTCTCGCCCGGCCGGACCAGGGCGGAACCGTACTGGTGGGGGGTAGCCCCTACCGCGGAGAGGCGCTGGTCCGCGCCGCGCGGCCCGGCCGTGTGACGGCGGTGAACGTGGTTGAGATGGAGGCCTACCTCCTCGGTGTGGTTCCGCACGAGATCGGTAGAGTGGGGGAGGACCTGCTCGAAGCCGCCAAGGCGCAGGCCATTGCCGCGCGCACCTACGCGGTTGCGCATCAGGGCCGGCGCTCTGCCCTGGGGTTCGATTACTATGCTACGGTGCAGGATCAGGTCTACCGCGGCTCCGGCGGCGAGCACGACGTGACCGACCGGGCGGTGCGGGAGACGCACGGCGAGGTCCTGCTGCATCAGGGAACGCCGATCGAGGCCTACTACCACTCGACGTGCGCCGGCCGCACCGCGGCGATCGAGGAGGTCTGGCCCGCCGGGCCGCGTCCTTATCTCGTCTCCGTGGTGGACGTCAACCCGGAGACGGGGGTTGCCTACGACCACTTCTCCAACCGCTTCCGCTGGACGCAGCGGTGGACGGCGCCGCAGCTTACGGAAATCCTCTCCCGCACACTCGCGGATTCGCTTGCCGCGGGAACGCCGTTCGGTGAGCTGCGTGACATTCGCGTGCTGGAGCGCACCGCTTCCGGCCGCGTGCAGGCGCTGCGTATCGAGACCTCGACCACCAGCTTCACGGTGGGCCGCGACCGCGTCCGCTGGATCCTGCTCACTCCGGCCGGTGCGGCGCTGAACAGCTCGCTCTTCGATGTCTCGCTGGTGCGGAACGGCGCCGGCACGGTCACCGACGTCGCCGCTGACGGGGGAGGGTGGGGGCATGGGATCGGGATGTGCCAGGTCGGCGCCATGGGTAGAGCGCGTCACGGCCAGAACTACCGTACGATCCTGAGCACCTACTATCCCAACACCGAACTTCGCCGGTTGTACTGATCCTCCTCTCCCGTACCCGGAGTACTTCCGTATGCGCTGCTTTCTTCTGGGCTTCCTTGCCTGTCTCGCCCTGTTCTCCGTCCCGCCCGCGGCGGCACAGACATGGGAGGATTACGATTACGAGAACCTCGAATTCCGCGGCGTCGGCCTGGAGCTGGGCGTGGTACGGCCCGCCCGCGTAGACGCGGCGCTGTCGCTGGGGCTGCGCGCGGACCTCGGCTATCTCGGCCCGAACGTGCGGATCTTCCCGGGGATCTCCTACTGGTCATCGACGATGCGCCAGCAGGAGGTGAACCGGCTGTCCGAACAGCTGCAGGGCGTCTGTCTCCGGCAGCGCGAGCGGCTGGCCGAGTGCCCGCCGCTCGACCTGGGGCAGATCAGGCTCAGCGATCTCGCATTCCACCTCGATGGCCACTACGAGTGGACGGAGACCCCGCTGCTTCTGGTGCCGTATGCCGGACTCGGTGTGGGCGTCCACCTGCTGAACGGGCGCGGGGAGGCGATCAACGGCACCTTCATCGAAGACTTCCTCGATGGCATCACACCAGGCCTCAACCTGATCGGCGGGCTACGCGTGCCCATCACGAATTCCTTCGACGTCATCGGTGAGGCCCGCTACACCCTGGCGAGCGAGGTCCGTCACGGCTCGATCAATATCGGCGGGATGCTACTGTTCCCCACCCGCGCGCCCATCCAGCCGCGGCGGTAACGCCGGTCCCGCTCTTGCGAGGGCTGCAAGGGATTATTACGAACTCATCTACCAGCGGGAGCACACGATGGCTGCAACTCAGGAGTTGATCGACGGGTTGAACGAGGATCTGGCCGCGGAGTACCAGGCGGTCATCATGTACCGTACCTATGCGAGCCTGGTCACCGGTCCGTATCGCCCGGACCTGAAGGCGTTCTTCGAGGGCGAGATCCCCGACGAACTCAGCCATGCCGCCCTTCTGGCGGACAAGGTGGTGGCACTGGGGGGGATTCCCACGGTACGGGTTCCCGAGGTGCCCGTCCCGCAGGATAACCGTGGGATGCTCGAGAGCGCGCTGCAGGCTGAGGTGGAAACGATCGAGCGCTATACGCGCCGGATCGAGCAGGCTGAGGCGGCCGGTGAGATCTCCATCAAAATCCAGCTCGAGGACCTGATCGTCGACGAGAGCAACCACCGCGACGACATCCGCCGCATGCTGAAGGACTGGCGGTAGCTGCAAGAGGAACAGCACGCGCGGGAATGTCGAGTGCGAAGCGGATGCGCCGTCCGCTCCCCCACACGAGGATCCAGGGTGGCGTTCCGCCGGATTCAATGCTATATTATTGCCCTTGCGACCGAAATTCTTGATTCACCTGGCCTGAGCATATAAGCACCATGAAGCCGGATATCCATCCTACATACCAGACGGCGACGGTAAACTGCGCCTGCGGGACCACCTTCCAGACGCGCTCCACCACGCCCTCGATCAGCGTGGAAATCTGCTCCGCATGTCATCCCTACTTCACCGGCAAGCAGAAGCTGGTGGACACCGCGGGTCGCGTCGAGCGGTTCCGGCAGCGCTACGGCGGCGGCACCGCAGCCAAGTAACAGGAGGGGAGCCGGGGTTTCCGCCCCGGCTTTCTCTCTATTTCCCCTATGGATGATCGACTCCAGGAGCTGGAGCGCCGATACGAGGAGCTCTCCGTACAGCTCGCTGACCCTTCGGTAATCGCGGACACCGGGCGGCTGCGGGACCTCTCGCGTGAGCACTCGCAGCTCACGGAGGTCGTGCGCGTCGGCGCGCAGTGGCGGAAGGCGCTTGAGGAGCTGATCTCCGCGCGCGAGCTCCACGAGGACTCGTCGGAACCCGAGATGGTCCAGATGGCGGGGCAGGAGGTGGAGGCGCTCCGGCCCGAGGTCCAGCGCCTGGAGACCGCCCTGAAGCGGCTGCTTCGCCCCAAGGACCCGCTCGACGACCGCGATGCGGTCGTCGAGATCCGCGCGGGCACCGGCGGCGATGAAGCCGCCCTGTTCGCCGGCGATCTGCTCCGCATGTACACCCGCTTCTCGGAGGTTCGAGGCTGGAAGATCGAGCTGCTCAGCCTCTCAGAGGGCTCCGCGGGAGGCGTGAAGGAGGCGATCATGGTGGTGCGCGGCATCAATGCGTACGGCGACCTGCGCTACGAGTCCGGGGTTCACCGGGTGCAGCGCGTTCCCGCCACGGAGAGCCAGGGGCGGATCCATACCTCGGCGGCCACCGTCGCCGTGCTTCCGGAGGCCGAGGAGGTGGACGTCCGGATCAACGACAACGAACTCAAGATCGACGTCTACCGATCGTCGGGGCCCGGCGGCCAGTCGGTCAACACCACCGACTCCGCGGTGCGCATCACGCACCTCCCGAGCGGGCTGGTGGTGACCTGCCAGGACGAGAAATCGCAGCACAAGAACAAGGATAAGGCGCTCGGCGTACTGCGCTCGCGGCTGCTTGATCTGCGGATCTCGGAGCAGGAGGCGGAACGCGCGCGGGACCGCAAGACGCAGGTCGGCACCGGCGACCGTTCGGCCAAGATCCGCACGTACAACTTTCCGCAGAGCCGCGTCACCGACCATCGGATTGGGTATACGACGCACGCCCTGCAAGCCGTGCTGGACGGAGACCTGGGCGAGCTGATCGAGCGGCTGCAGCTCGCCGGGCAGGAGGAGCGGGCGGCGTGAGCCGCGCGGCTTGCCGCCGCTTGCCCGAGCCCGCCCGGCTGTGAGCGAGAAGAGCTGGGCTCTGCTGGAGCTGCTGCGCTGGACCACGGCGTACCTCACCGAGAAGGCGGTGCCCGAGCCACGTCTCACCGCGGAGCTGCTGCTGGCCGGCGCACTCCGCCTCAAGCGTCTCGACCTCTACCTGCAGTTCGATCGCCCGCTGCGGCCGGAGGAGCTCGCGGACTTCAAGGCGCGGCTCCGGCGGCGTGTAAAGCGCGAGCCGCTGCAGTATATCGAAGGAGAGGCCGCCTTTCGTGAACTGCGCCTGCAGGTAGACCCGCGCGTCCTGATCCCCAGGCCGGAGACCGAGCTCCTGGTGGGCGAAGTGCTCCGCTGGGCGGACGGACGGCCCGGGCTTGACGTTCTCGACGTTGGCACCGGCTCCGGTGCGATCGCGCTCAGCCTGGCCGTGGAAGGCCGGTTCTCCCGTGTGGTCGCCAGTGATCTATCAGCGGATGCGCTCGCGATGGCCACAATGAATTACGCGCGGATCGCGCCCGAGACCCCGGTCGAGTTCCGGGAGGGGAATGTCTATGACCCGGTGCGTGGTGAGAGCTTCGACGTGGTCGTCTCGAACCCCCCGTACGTCGCGCTGGAGGAGTCCATGGCGCTGGGGCCGGAGGTGCGGGAGTGGGAACCGCACGCCGCGCTCTTCGCTGGGAGTACCGGCCTCGACGTGCTGCGCGAGCTGATCCGCGGGGCACCCGGAATGCTGAAGCCGGGCGGCCTGTTCGCGCTGGAGATCGGTGCTTCCCAGGCTCCCGCGGTCGTGGAGATGATTCGCGGCACGGCGGGTTTCAGGCCGCCCCGGGTGAGCCGCGACCTTGCCGGCCGTGACCGCATGGTCCTCACCGAATTCGCCGGTTCCCGGCACCGGCCCCTACACCACGGTTCAACCGACTGATCAACGATATGGATACGATCCAGGAACGCGCACGGGAAATCGGCAGGCTGATCTCCCGGACTGACGAGTACAAGGCTCTGCGGCGCGAGAACGACCGGGTTGCAGGCGATCGGGAGACGGTCACGCTCCTGAACCGGCTCTCCGAGCTTCAGGAGACGCTCACCGACTCGATCCGGCGGGGCGTGGAGCCCACGGAGGAGGAGGCGGAAGAGTACGAGCGCACGATCAACGACCTGCAGGCGCGTTCCATCTACCAGGGCGTGATCGCGGCGCAATCGAACTTCGACCGGCTGATGATGCGCGTGAACGAGGAGATCGCGCATGGGATCGAGGCCGGCGAGCAGAGCCGGATCATTCTTCCCTCCTGAAGCTTTCAGAGTCGTCCATGCCGTTGCGACCGCAGTGGGCGGAGCAGCTCGTCATCCGTACGCTGTCCCCGATCACGGATGCGCTGATTCGCGCACGCGTCCATCCGAACGCGATCACCACGCTCGGCTTCTTCGTCGGGATCTCTTCGGCCTGGGCCTTCGCGCAGGGTCAGGTACGGCTTGCGGGAATGTTCATCCTGATCGGAGGCGCGTTCGACATCTTCGACGGGCGCGTTGCCCGCGGCACGGGGCTCGCCTCGACGTTCGGCTCCTTCTACGACTCCACGCTCGACCGCATCTCCGAGATCATCGTCTTCGTGGGTGTGCTTGCGTTCTTCCTCCGGGATGGCAGTGCACAGGGCGATGTGGGAATCATCTACGCCGTGCTGCTGGCGCTGGGCGGCTCCCTCATGGTATCGTACACACGCGCCCGCGCCGAGGCGCTGGGGCTGGATTGTAAGGTGGGCCTCATGCAGCGCGCGGAGCGGGTCATCGCGCTCGGGGCGGCCGCCCTCCTCTTCGGCACGATGTGGGACAGCGCGGTACTGCGCGGCGCGATCATCCTGATCGCGGTGCTCGCGAACTTCACCGCGTTTCAGCGGATCGTCTGGGTGTACCGTCACACGCGCATCCGTCCGGGAGGCCCGCTGCCGGCTCGCCGCCCTGACTCCACTAAGTTCACGGGGAAACGACTTTGAACAATCTGCGTACTCCTCCGGCGCCTGCGAACGGACGGCTGGGCGTTCTGCTCCCGGGCCTGGGCGCGGTCGCCACGACGTTTATCGCCGGCGTCGAGCTGGCGCGCCGCGGCCTCGGCAGGCCCATCGGCAGCCTCACGCAGCTCGGCACCATCCGCCTGGGCAAGCGCACGGACGGGCGGACTCCCCGCATTGCCGAGTTCGTACCGCTCAGCGCGCTGGACGATCTGGTCTTCGGCGCCTGGGATCCGATCCCGGACAACGCCTATGATTCCGCGATCGAGGCAGGCGTGCTCCAGCGGTACGAGCACATCGAGCCGATCGCTGATTTCCTCAAGACCATCGTCCCGATGCCCGCCGCGTTCGACCGGCACTACGTGAAGCGGCTGGACGGCACCAACGTGAAGCACGGGACCAGCAAACGCGCGTGGGCCGAAGAACTGCGCGAGGACATCCGCCGTTTCAGGGCGGAGAACGCCTGCGAGCGGCTGGTCATGGTATGGTGTGGCTCCACCGAGATCTTCATCCGCCCCGGAGACGCTCACCGCACGATGGAGGCGTTCGAGGCCGCGATAGACGCGGATGACGACGCGATCGCGCCGAGCATGCTCTACGCCTACGCGGCGTTGATGGAGGGGGTGCCGTTCGCCAACGGCGCACCAAACCTGTCGGTGGATGTGCCGGCGCTGGTCGCTCTCGCCACCGAGCGCGGAGTGCCCGTCGCGGGGAAGGACTTCAAGACGGGCCAGACGCTGATGAAGACCATCATCGCGCCGGGGCTGAAGGCGCGAATGCTGGGGCTGGACGGCTGGTTTTCGACCAACATTCTCGGAAACCGCGACGGTGCCGTGCTCGACGACCCGGAATCGTTCAGGACCAAGGAGGAGTCGAAGCTCTCCGTGCTGGAGTACATCCTTCAGCCGGAGCTGTATCCGGACCTCTACAAGAACTACTACCACAAGGTCCGGATCAACTACTACCCGCCGCGTGGCGACGCGAAGGAGGGGTGGGACAACATCGACATTCGCGGATGGCTGGACTATCCGATGCAGATCAAGGTGGATTTCCTCTGCCGGGATTCGATCCTCGCGGCTCCGATCGTGCTCGACCTGGCGCTCTTCCTGGACCTCTCCTCGCGCGCCGAGATGGGCGGCATCCAGGAGTGGCTCTCCTTCTACCTCAAGAGCCCGATGCATGCCGAGGGGCTCTACCCGGAGCACGACCTGTTCATCCAGCAGACCAAGCTGAAGAACACGCTCCGCTGGATGATGGGCGAGGAGCAGATCACGCACCTGGGCCTCGAGTACTACACCGAGGAGTCCGGCATCGCCACTGGCGACTAGCGGAGTATAGAGGAACGCTTCGCCCGGCCGATTCCGGCCGGGCGCATTCGGCAATTCGCCCGCAGTCGCATCCTTCACCGGTGGAAAACCCGACCTTCCAAACGCTGGCCGGGCCGGGCACGGCCGAGATCCGGGTGCGGGGCTCGACCTTCCGGGCGCTCGCCGCGCCGGTGTGTAACGAAGCCGACGCGCGTGACGTGCTCGCCGAGCGGCAGCGCCTGTTCTTCGACGCCACGCACAATTGCTCCGCCTGGAGCCTGAGGGACGGGACACGGCGAGGCAACGATGCCGGCGAGCCGTCCGGCAGCGCGGGCGCTCCGATCCTCGCCGCCATCGACGGTGCGGAGCTCGTGGATTGCATTGTGGTCGTAACCCGCTACTTTGGCGGAACCAAGCTCGGCGTCGGCGGGCTGGTGCGTGCCTACGCGAAGGTCGCCGCGATCGCGCTCGCGGAAGCACCGCGCCGCAGGGGGATCCCGGCTGTGCGCCTCTGCGTCCGCTATCCGTACGGGCACACTGCACCGGTTATGCGTGTACTGGAGCAACCCGACATTTACGATATCGCCCACGGCTTTGCTCCGGGTGGCGACGCCGGCGAGGTGACCTTCTCATTGCCGCGCGCCATGGAATCCCGAGTGCGAGAGGCGCTCCGCGATGCCACCGCCGGGGACGTGATTCCGGAGGTGGTGGAGGAGCACATCGTCTACCGGGACGCCACGGTCTGAGGTGGTCGGCAGGTCGGCGGCTCATCGTGCTGCTTGACGCTGAATTCTCCGCTTTGTAGCTTTCACCTGTAGCCTGTTTCGCAACACCAATGATCCGGCCGTGGCCCCTGCGCTTCCTGTATCCGGCCTCCGCCCGTGCGGAAAGTAAAGAATGAGTGGAATTTCTTTGGAAGACTCGGTGATGGATCGCCTTCGCAGGCGCTATCCGTGCTACCACGAGACCGCCTATCTCTTTATCCTCTCCGGTCTTCAGTTCACCATCGACCGGCTCGGACAGCCCCGCCACATCACGGGCGCCGAACTGGCGGAAGGATGCCGTGATCTGGCGCTGGAGAGGTGGGGATTGATGGCCCGTCCCGTTCTGGAGTTCTGGGGGATCCATTCCACTCGCGATCTCGGGGAGATCGTCTTCGCGCTCGTCGACTGTAGCGTGCTGGTGCGGCGGGAAGATGATTCGCTCGTGGACTTCGAGGGCGTGTATTCGTTCGAGGATGTATTCGAACGCGAGTACCCGTGGCTTGCAGCCCTCGACACGTAGCCCTGATTCACGGCTTCGCCTGCACGCCCCGCGCTCTGCTCCCCGTCTGTTCCCGAAGGATCCTTTCCCGCCTCTCCAGTTACCGCCTGGAACATTGCTTGCAGCCCGGTGCTGACCCGGTCCGATGAATGCGTCGGTCTTCGGGTCACTAGAGCGAGGGGCTGCGATGGCGGAGGTGCGCGAGTATCCGGAATGCCAGAAGTGCGAGGGAGGGAAGCTGCTTCCCCTCTCCGATTATGGACGCGATGGGGCCCCGATCACGTATAAAGCCTGGGTCTGCACCAACCCGGAGTGCGGGTTCAACATCCGGATCGACAATGGAGAGATCAGCTTCGGCCGCTCAATCACGCAGAGCTACAAGTAGATTGCGTCGCGCTCTGGAGTGTCGCACCGCGCACCGCCTCCCCTGAAGCTCCGTGAGCCCTCCCCCGTCTCCGCCACCCATGGAAACCGCCGCGGCCGGGCCGTCGGATGAAGATCGGAACCGCAACGCGAGTCGCCCTCGCGCGTTCGGAGTCGAGGACGTGCCCCTGCTTACGCGCGCGGAGATGCGCGCGTGGGACCGGCACTCGATACACGGTTTCGGGGTCTCGGAGGGGGTGCTCATCGAGGCCGCGGGGCGAGCCGCGGCCCGGCTGATCCAGCGTCTGTATCCGCATGGCCGCGTCGTGGGCGCTTTCGGGAGGGGACACAATGGTGCCGATACTCTGGTAGCGTTACGCACTCTGCGGGCGTGGGGGCGAGACACGCTGGCTGTTCCCGTGGAGGTTGCCGATTCAGACCCCGCGCTTCTGCATGGATGGGAGGTGCCCCTGCTGCCCGGGGAGCCCGCGGCTGCCTTCGCTTCCGCGGGTGTGCTGATAGACGGCATCCTCGGGACGGGTGCCAGTGGCGCCCCGCGCGAGCCGCAGGCTGCGGTGATCGAAGCGATGAACGGCTCCGGCCGGCCGATCGTCGCCCTCGACGGCCCCTCCGGTGTGGAGTTGAGCACCGGCCAGACGGAGGGCGCCGCGATCCGGGCCGAGCTGACGGTGACGTTCGGAGCCCCGAAGCGCGGCCTGCTGCTCTACCCCGGCCGCCTGTGCGCGGGCAGGATCGTGGCCGTGGAAGTCGGACTATCGCCGCTCCAGAGCCAGGGCGCCTCCGCCGCGGTCATCACTCCGCGATGGGCGCGCGCCCGCACGCCCGGCGTAGCGCCGAACGCGCACAAGGGAACGCTCGGCACGGTCGCCGTGATCGCCGGAGCGACGGGGATGGCGGGCGCCGCCGTTCTGGTGGGAACGGGTGCGGCGCGCGCGGGCGCGGGTAAGGTCCTGCTGGTCTCGGCGGCAGAGAACCGCATCATTCTGCAGATCGCTCTCCCGGAAGCGCTCTTCTACGATCGGGACAGCGAGGAGCTCTCCGGCCTGCTGGAGACCGCCGACGCCGTGGTGACCGGGCCGGGTATGGGCACCGATGAAGTCGCGCAGCGCGTGCTTCGTGCCGTGCTGCGCCACGGTGACGCCCCGCTCGTCCTGGATGCCGACGCTTTGACGCTGATCTCGCGCGACCCGGATCTGCTGGAGGGAGTCGATCGGCCGCGTCTCCTGACCCCGCACCCCTCCGAGCTGGCGCGTCTGCTGGATGAGGAGACGAAGGAGGTCGTCGCCGATCCCTTCGCCGCCGCCGAGCGTGCGGTACAGCGCTTCGGCTGTTCCGTGCTCCTGAAGGGCGCGCCCTCGCTGGTGGCCGCGCCCGGCGAACGGATGCTCGCCAACGTGACGGGGCATTCCGGGATCGCGACCGGCGGAATGGGAGACACCCTCGCCGGCATCGCGGTCGCGTTCCTCGCCATCGGGTGCACGCCTCGCGATGCCGGCGCGCTGGCACTCTACTATTCCGGACGCGCGGCCGAGATCGCCGGCCGCGGCCGCTCTCTCCTGCCGCGCGATGTCGCGGATGCGCTGCCGGCCGCGTTTCTCGAACCCGATGCGGTATCATCACTGGATATCCCCGGGATTACGCTCGATCTCCCGGTCCCGCGCTAACGTTGATTGACACCTCGCGCGCTCCGGATGTAGTTTGCCACCCGATCCGGGTGGGCTCCTGGCTCACGTCTCTCCCGTTCCAGCTATCCAAATCATGGTCACCATATCAGCGCTTCGTGCCCGCGAGATCCTCGACTCGCGCGGGAACCCGACAGTGGAAGCCGAGGTCATTCTCTCCAACGGTGTGTTCGGCCGCGCCGCCGTGCCCAGCGGCGCGTCGACAGGAGAGCACGAGGCCGTCGAGCTTCGGGACGGAGACGCGGAGCGGTACGGTGGGAAGGGAGTGCTTGAGGCGGTGGCGAACATCGAAGACGAGATCGCGTCGGCACTCCGCGGGCAGGACCCCTACGATCAGGTGGGGATCGACCGCGCGATGCGCGAGCTGGACGGTACGCCGAACAAGCGGCGCCTCGGCGCGAACGCGATCCTCGCCGTCTCGCTCGCGAACGCTCGCGCGGCGGCACGGGACTGCCGGCTCCCACTCTTCCGGTACCTGGGCGGTCCGCTGTCGAACATCCTGCCCGTGCCGATGATGAACATCCTTAACGGCGGCGCGCACGCGGCCAACAACGTGGACTTCCAGGAGTTCATGATCATGCCTGTCGGCGCGGACCGCTTTTCGGACGCGCTGCGCATGGGTGTCGAGATCTTCCACGCGCTGAAGACGGTTCTCTCCAAGGCCGGGAAGAGCACCTCCGTCGGGGATGAAGGCGGCTTCGCGCCCGACCTCGCCAGCAACCAGGAGGCGGTGGAGGTCATCCTCACCGCGATCGAGCAGGCGGGCTACGAGGTCGGCGAGGACATCGTGCTCGCTCTCGACGTCGCAGCTTCGGAGATGTACCGTGACGGCGGTTACGTCTTCCACAAGTCCTCGGGCGAACGGCTCACATCGAGTGAGATGGTCGATTTCTACCGCGGTTGGGTGGACCAGTACCCGATTCTGTCGCTTGAAGACGCACTCGACGAGAACGATTGGGACGGGTGGAAAGAGCTGACCACCGCCACCGGTGACGCCGTTCAGCTGGTGGGCGACGACCTCTTCGTCACCAGCACCGAGCGGCTGGAGGAGGGCATCGAGCGCGGAGTCGCCAACGCCATCCTGATCAAGGTGAACCAGATCGGCACGCTCACAGAGACGTTGGAGGCGATCGAGACGGCGCGCCGTGCCGGCTACAACGCCGTCATTTCGCACCGCTCCGGCGAGACGGAGGACACCTTCATCGCAGACCTGGCGGTGGCCACCGGAGTCGGCCAGATCAAGACGGGGAGCGCGAGCCGCACGGACCGGGTGGCGAAATACAACCAGCTCCTCCGCATCGAAGAGGAGCTCGGCGAGGCAGCCCGCTATCCGGGGTCTACGATATGGCGTTGAGCGGGAGCTGGAGCAGAGCAGCGGCGTCGCTCGTGCCCCTGGCGGTAGCGGTGTACTACGCCGTGTGGGGCGGCGAGTACTCCGCCTTCGACCTGCGGCGCCTCGCCGCCATGCAGCAGACCGAGGCGGAGATGCTGGCCACGACACGTGCCGAGGTGGATTCCCTTCGCCTGAGAGTCGCGCGGCTGGAGAACGATCCGGCGAGCATCGAGCGGGTCGCACGCGAGCGGTTCGGAATGATCCGCGATGGCGAGATGCTCTACCGCTTCGTCGACGTAGAGCCCGCGGCCGATCTGCCGGCCCGGGTCGCGGGTACCCCTTGACGCACCCGGCGCAAAGCGCTACTCTTGAAGCAAGATCGCGGGGTGGAGCAGCCTGGTAGCTCGTCGGGCTCATAACCCGAAGGTCGCGGGTTCGAATCCCGCCCCCGCTATTGCCGGATCTTGTGGCGGAGTAGCTCAGCTGGTTAGAGCAGCGGAATCATAATCCGCGTGTCGGGGGTTCGAGTCCCTCCTCCGCTACTTCGAGCAAGACAACAGCTTACACGGAAAAGGCCACCTATCGCGGGTGGCCTTTTTCGTTCCGAACCGTGCCAGTAGTGTGCCACCTCCGGGCGGTGTGCAAACCCCGTGTATCGAACAGGACCGGCTACGCCCCGTCGCGGTAACTTGTTTGGCTTGCATACAGAGTCTATGATGCAGGTGTACAAGCGGTCCCCATTGGATCACGATGAGCCGCGTGGATCACGATGAGCCGCGGCTCCCCGGCGGCGTTCGCTTCCTACCCCACCGGACTGCTCATGCCCGTTCTCTTGATCGTGTCGGCTGTGCTCCTCGCCGCCTGCGCCCCGCATTCAGCGCAAGAACCGGCGCCGGCCGCTTCCGCCAGCGACCGCAACACACCCTCTGAACTCCCGGCCACGAGTGAACTGGTCCGGCTCCACGAGCGCTTCCGGGTCGATGGCCTGACGGAGCGGGAGTTCACCCATCGCGAGCTTTGGACCGCCATCGAGCCGCTCGTCGAGCGGTCGCCCGTGCTGGAGCGGAGCGAAATTGGCCGATCAGCCGAGGGGCGGCCGATCTACGCCGTCCGCTATGGCCACGGTTCCACCACGGTGCTGCTCTGGTCGCAGATGCACGGGGACGAATCCACCGCCACGATGACGCTTGCGGATATCTTCCGCTTCCTGGCCGATTCCGCGGAACACCCTCTCGCCGCGCGGCTCGCGGAGAAGCTTACCCTGGTGATGGTGCCGATGCTGAACCCGGATGGCGCCGAGCGCTTCCAGCGGCACAACGCCTTCGGCATTGACGTGAACCGCGATGCCCGGGCGCTGTCCACCCCCGAGGGACGCGCTCTACAGGCACTCCAGCAACGGCTGAAGCCGGAGTTCGGTTTCAATCTCCACGACCAGAACGTGCGCACCCGCGTAGGTGGAAGTGAGCGCCTGGCAGCCATCGCGCTGTTGGCCCCTGCCTACGACGAGAGCCGTGACTACAATGAGGTCCGCTCGCGTGCCCGGCAGGTCGCCGCCGTCATACGGCAAGCGGTGGAGCCACTGGTGGGCGGCCATATCGCGCGCTACGACGACACCTTCAACCCGCGTGCCTTCGGCGACCTGATCCAGAGTTGGGGGACCAGCACGGTCCTGATCGAATCGGGCGGCTGGAAAGATGATCCGGAGAAGCAGTACCTGCGGGGGGTGAACTTCGTGGGGATCCTCTCCGCTCTGGACGCCATCGCGAGCGACGCATACGCGGGCGCCGACCCGGCCCTGTACACGACGCTCCCGCAGAATGGACGCAGAGTCAGTGATCTGCTGGTGCGTGGCGGATGGCTGGTGCTCCCGGGGCTTGCACCGGTGCGGGCGGACCTCACGGCTGACTACGCCGACCCGTTGAGGCTGCGGGGCGGGCGGATCACCGAGGTAGGGGATCTAACGGAGGCGATTGCCCGTGATACGCTGGGGGTGGAGGGCCTCTACCTGCACCCGGAGCGGGACGCGCTCACCGATCAGGGTGGTCGGCCGTCGCTCTCGGTGGAGGCACCGGCATCCTTTGTGGTTCGCCGCGGCCCAGAGCCCACCAGCGAGGCGGTATGGGTGGTGCTTGAGGGGCGGGCCGAGAAGGCCGGATCGCCAGCTCCGTCTCCGTACGGCGGCTCACCCCCGGAACCCGGCTGAGCACGCGCCGAACTTTTTCGTCGTTCGCCCCTGGCATCCACTCGTCCTGACCTGACCTGTTCATGCGCACTCGCCGATTCCGCATCGTTTTACCGTTTGTCGCGCTTACCCTGACCGCCTGCGCCCTGCCGCGCCCCGGCTCCGTGGCTGGAGCGGAGCAGATCTATGACATGTTGATCGTCGGTGGGCGCATCGTCGACGGCACCGGTAGCCCGTGGTACCGCGGCGACGTGGCGATCCTGGGCGATCGGATCGCGGCCGTGGGGCTCCTCGCTGGCGCGCAGGCCCGCGACACCATCGAGGCCGGTGGGCTGGTGGTCGCGCCGGGGTTCATCGACATGCTTGGCCACTCGGAGTACTCCCTGCTGCGCGACGGGCGCGCCATCTCCAAGATCACCCAGGGGATTACCTCCGAAATCACCGGCGAGGTGAGTAGCGTGGTGCCGGTGGTGCCCGGGTCGGATCGGGACTGGACGGACCTGAGCGGCTACTTCGATCGCCTGGAGGAGGCGCGGCCAGCCATCAACCTGGGCACCTTCGTGACCGTGGGCTCCGCCCGCCGGGCCGTGATGGGCGATGCGGAGCGCTCTCCCACCCCGGAAGAGCGCGAGCGGATGAAGGAGCACGTGGCGGAGGCGATGCGCCAGGGGGCGATGGGGCTCTCCACCGGGCTCATCTACGCCCCTACCTCGTTCGCGACCACCGATGAGTTGGTGGAGTTGACGCGCGTGGCGGCGGCGCACGGCGGTGGCTACGCCTCGCACATCCGCTCCGAGGGCGATCAGTTGATCGAGGCGGTGGAGGAGGCAATCGAGATCGGGGAGCGCGCCGGAACCTGGGTTCAGATTCACCACCTCAAGGCCTCCGGGAAGCAGAACTGGGGCAAGATGCGGGCGGCGGTGGCGACCATCGAGGCCGCGCGCACGCGGGGGGTGGATGTAAGCGCCGACCAGTACCCCTACCCCGCGGCGGGCACGGGGCTGGCCGCCATCCTTCCCAATTGGGCGCATGCGGGAGGCACGGACTCGCTGATCTGGCGCCTGCAGGACCCCGCCACGCGCGCGAGGCTGCGTACGGAGGTGGTTAGCGAAGCGGGCGGCGGGGCGGACTGGCGGATCAGTGCTGTCGGCGGCCCCGGCGGGGTGCTGATCGCGGGGGTGCGCAGCGACAGCCTGAAACGATACGAAGGAAAGCGACTCGACGAGGTAGCGGAACTGCGCGGCCAGGAGCCGGTGGATGCGCTCTTCGACCTGCTGCTGGCAGACAGCACGAGATTGTCGGCCATCTACTTCGCAATGTCGGAGGACGACATCGAGTACGCCATGCGCCAGCCCTGGGTCAGCGTGGGGACCGACGCCGGCGCCCGCGCCGCCGACTCCACCGTGACCGGCAACCCTCACCCTCGGGCTTACGGCTCCTTCCCCCGCATCCTCTGCCGCTACGTACGGGAGCGCGGGGTAATCTCGCTGGAGGACGCGGTCCGCAAGTTCACCGCGCTCCCGTCCGCCCGCGTGGGGCTGGACCGGCGCGGCGTTCTGAAGCAGGGGATGTACGCTGATCTCACCCTGTTCGACCCCGATACCGTCTGCGATCGCGCTACTTTCGAGCAGCCGGTTCAGACCGCCGTCGGCATCCGGCACGTGCTGGTCAACGGGGTGCCGGTGATCCGCGACGCGCAGGTAACCGGTGCTCGTCCGGGGCGGGCGCTGCGTCGTTAGTGACGGCGGTACCGCGTGCTGCAGGCGGTGGCGCGGTTGGTGTACCGGCTGCGAGAACTCGCCCGGGCCGCGTGACCTGACGCGGTGAACGCCGATCGGCGAAGAGGCTTATGTATGTGTTGTGACGCCGACCTGCCGACACGACGCGAGTACGGGGCAGGTGGAGCAGCGCGGTTGACGGCCGGTGCAGATGTGCTTACCGAAGGGTACGAGCAAGCGGTTGATCTCCACCGCGTACGGCGGCGGAAGCATGGCATCCAGCTGCTTGAGGGTGGCCTCATCGCAGGGAAATTCTCCGCCGTGTTCGGTGAGGACACGCTCTGAGATCTCATGGATCTGCCGGGCCTTCTGCTCGTGGAAGCTGCAGGCGCGGATCAACGGGTCGAGCCCCTCCGGTCCCAACTAATGAATTTCGGAGGCGGTGCGCGCACGGGAAAACAGCTCCCGTGCAGTGGGGAGCATGACCTCGTCGCGGGTGCGGATCGAGAGGATACAGGTGACGAGCTGCTCGAAGGGGGATGAGAAGCCCTCTTCCCGAAGCTCGAAGAGGGCTGCCTTCGGGAGCGGCTCCACCGCCTCGGCCACCTGCCGGAGTACCCGGTGGATGTCGAACCGGCCGGTGGAGAGGGATTCGGCGGAGGCTGCCCCGGTCGGGTGTTCGGCGTGCCTCCGCGAATCCTTCGATGGCCGCGGGGGCAAGGCTACTCCGGCCGGGTTCCACCGACGGCGGGATCGCCCTTCGTAGCGCCGCCGCGCTCGCGGATCACCATCTCCTCGGAGTCGGGGCGTTGACGGCTCGACGAGTTGGCGCGGTTCTGTTCTTCCTCCGGCACCCCGGCGATTTTCTGCCCGCCCTTCGCCGTTGGCTTGTCGGGCTGCGTGTCCAGCCCCGGCGCCTCGAGGATCGGACCGCCGTCGGGCGCGTCCTGGAATCCTGTCTCCTCGAATGCCTGCTCGCCGAGCGGATCCTCGTCCCGGATCTCGTCGGCGTCGTATTCCGGGTCCACGTTACGCTTCGTCATTGTCGTTTCTCCAGCGAGGGTTATCGTGAGCCGCGTCGGCGCGGCTGTATGGAATATGCAAAGTCGTAGCCGTAGCGGTTTCCCCAGCGGCGCAGCGCCTGATCGCCGCCCGTGCCGTAGGTGGGGCTCTCTTCAGGTCGGCGGCGCGGCTGCCGATCCTCATAATCGAAGCCATACGCGGGAGCTCCGTACCCGGGCATGGCCGCGTAAGGCCAGAATCCCATCCCGGGGCCCCATCCTGCCCACCCGAGAGGTCCCCAGCCCCAGCGGGCCGATGGATATCCGGCCGCGCCCGGGAATGGTGTGGCGTAGCGGCCATAGTCCGCGTCGTATCCCCCCTCGGGCGGGATACCGCGTGCCCGACGAGGACGCTTGGAACCGTATGATCGATCGTATCGAGAGTATCTGGACATTCAATTCTCCTGAAAAAAAGTGGTTCGGAGTCTTTCGCCTCGCAAGATCCGTACGGAGAATGCGGAACGGCCCTTGCCGTGCAGGTCTCGGAGAGCGATCTGCACCCTGACTGCGTGGAAGGGCGCAGCCGTCTACCCCCACCTGCCTGGCGACTCTAGCCGGAGGAGGCAACGAATGGACCGGAGGATTCTCTCGGACCGCGACCTGTGGCTACTGGTTGCCGCCGGTCAGTTGAACTTGCGCGGGGCACATCTGGAAGGGGCGGTGCTCGAGCGGGCGAACCTCAGCGGCGCTAATCTCGAGCGTGTGAATCTGCGGAATGCGCGGCTCGCGGGCGCTCTGCTCAAGGGGGCCAACCTCGCGGGTGCCGACGCGGCGCACATCGACCTGAAGGGAGCCAACCTGAACGGGGCCAACCTGACGGAGGCGTATATGAAGGGGGCGCAGCTCTGGGGCGCGTACTTCGAAGATACCTCGCTGGAGTGGGCCTTCCTCGAAGGCGCGTTCATGGAGTGGGCATACCTGAAGCGTGCGCACCTGACGGGCGCGTACCTGAAGGGAGCAAACCTCACCGGGGCGGATCTGGAGCGTGCACAGATGAAGGGCGCGAATCTCACCGGGGCGCACCTGCGCGGAGCGGACCTCACCGGCGCCTATCTGGAGTCGGCTTCTCTCGAATGGGCCAACCTCTCCAGCGCCTCGCTTGCCCGAGCCGACCTGCGCGGCGCCACTCTCACGGGGGCGAATCTGACCGGTGCGAACCTCTCCGGCGCGAATCTGACCGGTGCGAACCTGAAGGGCGCCGATCTCAGCGAGGTGAACCTGAAGGGTGCGGACCTTACCGACGCCGACCTGGAGCGTTCGGAGCTCAGGGGGGCGGAGATCTCGGAGGAGCAGATGAGTGCCGCCGCCGCTGGCACGGTCCCGAGCGAGCTTGGCGAAGGCGCGGCGTGATCCCCCGGTTCCTGCCGTGAAGCGACTCCGCGCGCGTTTGCCGCGGGGTGTGTCCTGCCTTACTTTGCCCGCACGACCCGGTGCATTCCACGACCTTGAGCAGCTACATCATTCATGCCTAGTCCCACCATGGAACCTGGTACTGCGCAGGCATACGTAGAGTTGCGGCGCGCGCGAATCCTGGCGACTCTCGATCGGTGTCCGGAACCGCCGCCGGCCGGGACGGAGCAAACGCCGCTGCAACGGTTGACGTTCTTCCGCCGCGAAGCCGAAGAGCTCTACTGGAACGAGCTTGCGTGGGAACAGCTGACCGACGAGGAGGTGGTTGGAGGAGGGCACCTCACGGAACTCGTGTTTCCCGGCTTGCTGGCCCTGGTCAACGGGCTGCTTCTCGACCCCGACTCGCAGAACGCCGGGGCGAGCACGCCGCGCACCTACCCCGATGTGGTGGAGGAGATTCTCACCTTTCTGGGCGAGCGCTGCGCGGTCTTTTCCGCCGAGCTCGGCGCCGGTGCCGATTCGCAGAAAATCCTCTGGGCTCGCGCGATGACGCTCCGCCTGATCGACCTGGTTCTCTATCGGCTTTACCGCCTGACGGAGGGTGAGCGAAACACGGTGGAGTCGGGTGAGTAGACGCGGCGCAGTGGCCGTGGCTGGCGCGATCGCACTGCCGGTCGCCGCGTTGTCCCTGCGCGCAGCGACGGCGCAGCCCCGGCCGGGGCATCCCTATCTCGCCGGGGCTCCCCTCCTGATCGCGCACCGCGGCGGCGCCGCATTGGCTCCGGAGAACACCCCGCTCGCCTTCGGCCGCGCCCTGGAGTGGTGGAACGCCGATATCTTGGAACTGGACGTTCAGCCGACGCGCGACGGAGATGCAGTCGTCATCCACGATGCCACCGTGGATCGCACCACCGACGGCCGCGGCCGGGTCGTCGATCTCACTCTGGCGGAGTTGCGGGAGTTGGACGCCGGGTACCGCTTCTCCACGGATGGGGGCCGCTCCTACCCGTTCCGCGGGCGTGGAGAGCGTATCCCCACTCTTTGCGAGGTGCTGGAAGCGTTCCCCACCGCGCGCGTCAACGTGGAGATTAAAGATGGCAGGGCGCAGGAGCGAGTGTGGGAAGTCGTCGAGGAACTGGGCGCTTCATCCCGGGTTCTCATCGCCACGGAGAAGCAGGGGAACCGCTCGCGGTTCAGCGCCTATCCCGGCCCGACGAGTGCCTCGTCGGCGGAACTCGTCCGCTTTCTGCTGCTGTACAACGTGCATGGAACTGCCTTCTTTCAGCCACGGACCGACGCGTTTCAGATGCCGGAGCGGCACAGGGGCCGCCAAGTTCTCTCTCCCCGGTTCATACAGGAGGCGCATGCGAAGAACCTTCCGGTGCATGTCTGGACGGTGAACGAGGAAGCGGACATGCGCCGCCTGCTGGAGTGGGGAGTAGACGGTATCATCACCGATCGGCTGGACGTCCTTGCGCGCGTGCTCCACGAGATGGAGGGCCGGCCACTCCCTCCGGGTTCGCCCGGAGGAGAAGACGGAGCGTAGCACCGTGGCCCTGCCGCTCGCCGGCCGGGAGGGAAGGATCTCTCTGGAACGCTTGTTGCGCCACCTGATCATGCTCCGCACGGCGGTTCGTAGGAAGACCGTGGGTGCGGATTCGCGGTCGCGCCGACCGCTCGCGACGAGATTCGGAACATCCAGGCAGAGGAGGGACGATGGCGCGCTATGATCAGGGATGGGGTCCGCAGGGAAACCGGTACGATGAGCCGTTCCGCAATCGCGGCTTCGGGCAGGGGCCGGGAGGTGGAGCGCGCGGTGGCGTAGGTCCCGCGCCCTGGTGGGGATACGATCAGGATTTCGGTGGGGGAGGCATGGGCCCGACCGCGGAGCCCGGGATGAGGGGCTTTCAGGACGAGGCAGACGCGGGGATGTACGGACCTGCGCGCTACGGCCTGGGTCCGTATCACGAGCGTCTTCGGAACCGGCGGCGTCCTGACGAAGAGCTCCGCGAGGAGGTGGAGGAGGCGCTCTTCTACGATACCTGGGTGGATGCCGAAGCCATCACCGTGGAGGTGAAGGACGGAATCGTCACCCTGCGTGGCGAGCTCCCGAGCTACGAGGAGATCCGCTACGCGACCGACGACGCCTGGGATGTCGACGGAGTACGGGGTGTGCGCTCCGATTTGAACGTGCGCGAGGGCGCCGAGGCGTAGACCCGCCTCCGGGGCCTCGCAAACCGCTCCGCGGATCGGGCCGGAGA
>JACDHR010000545.1 GCA_013820915.1 Gemmatimonadota bacterium | reverse complement strand
CGGACTCCGTCCCGCCCACCCCAACTCGACCATCCGCAACCGGAACTCCGCTGGATACGGCCTGCGTGTACGTGGCATCGTGACACCTCCTTTCAACTTCAACATGGAAGTGTCCACCAAACCGGGCAACTCCAAAGCGGAGAACGGCCCCTCTTCGCATGAACACGATGACGATAGGATCATGAACTCTAAAGCTGCTACCCCCTGACTGCGTTGCCTTTCTGCCCGAGCCGGGTATTTTATCCGCACCCCGGGAGCATCGGGAGCGGTCCCGCGGGGTACTCTTCCCCCGGACACGGGTACTGCGTGTCGGACAAAAGGGTTTTTGCCATAACCCACGTTCCCGGAGTGGAGCCGCCGCCGGGCACTACGTGGGTTTGATCGGCCGCACCAAGCATACAGGCAAGGGATATCAGCACAATGAGAAGACGATCTGAATCAGGAGCAGGGCGGGCGGCAGGGCGCGGGGGTCTGCTCGCGGCAATTCTCGCCGTTGCGGTCCTTGCCGGGTGCGTCCCGGCGCCCGCCGCGGCGCCCGCTCCCGATGCGCCGGTACGCCTGCGGGTCGTCCACACCAACGACTTCCACGGGCGGCTCCTTCCGCAGGATCCGCCCTGGGCGGAGGGACGTGGCGTCGGCGGCTCGGCGGTGCTCGCGGCGCACTTCGACAGCGCGCGTGCACGGTTCGGCGGCCCCACGATCGTGCTCTCCGGTGGAGACGATTACCAGGGCACCGCGATCTCCAACATGAGCTGGGGTCGCGCCACGGTGGCCGTGATGAACGCGAAGCGCTACGATGCCGCCGCGCTCGGCAACCACGAGTTCGACTGGGGGATGGATACGCTACGCGCGCGCATGCGCGACGAGCGGTTCCCGCGCATGGGAGCGAATGTGTACCGCACAGGCACACGCGAGCATCCGGACTGGGTGCGGCCCTGGGCGATGATCGAGCGCGCGGGTATACGTGCGGCCGTGATCGGCATCGCGCTACCGAGCACCCCGCAGGTCGTGATGGCCGGCCGCATCCAGGGGATCGAGTTCGGCCCCGAGGCCGAGGCGATCGACCGCTACGCACGCGAGGCGCGTGCCGCCGGAGCGGATTTCGTGGTGGTGACCATGCACGTCGGCGCGGTATGTGAGGAGCGCGGGGAGGCGCCCGAGGAGGAGTCGCGCGGCTGTCGGGGCTCCATGATCGAGGTCGCGGAGGCACTGACGGAGCCGGTGGATCTGATCGTCGGCGGCCATACTCATCAGCGTGTGCTGACCACGGCGGGCGGGATTCCCGTAACCGAAACGGCGCCATACAGCGTGGAGTACACCGTCACCGACCTGGAGCGGCAGGGAGACTCCACGGTGGTTCTACACCGCGCGGTGCGCACCTCGTGGGCGCACGAGGTGGACACCGATACCGCCGTGGCGCGCATCGTGGAGGAGTGGGACGAAGTGGTGCGGCCGAGAGCGGAGCGCGTCGTGATCGAGTTCGCCGACGCCATGCCGCGTCGCGGTGCCGAGCATGCCCTCGGCAACCTGTTGGCGGACGCGTACCGCTTCGCGAGTGGTGCGCAGGTGGGCCTGGTCAACAACGGCGGCATCCGCCGCGATATGCCGGCCGGCCCGATCACCTACGGGATGCTGTACGAGCTGCACCCCTTCCAGAACGAGCTGGTTACCGTGCAGCTGACAGGCGCGCAGCTACGCGCCGCGCTCGAGACCGCGATCAACGCGGAAGGGCGGACGAACGCGCACATCTCCGGGATGCAGGTCCGCTATGATCCCGGCGCGCCCGCCGGGTCGCGGATCCGCGAGATCCGGCTGGATGGTAACCGTATCCTGCGGGACACGGACCCGGTCACCCTCGGCACCACGGATTTCGTGGCCACCGGCGGAGACCGCTTCGACGCGCTGCTGCAGGGGCAGATGACCGGCACCGGGCTGGAGTATCTCGATGCGATCGTCGCCGAGCTACAGACGCTCCCGCAGCCCATCGCGCCGCCGGCTGTGGGCCGGTGGGTGCCACTACCATAGGATCTTCAGACCCGGTGTGAGGCCGTTGAGCATGGTAGTGCATCCGGGCGAGGCGAAACTACGGTTGAATCTCTGCGCGGGCCCGCAGCGTGGTTGTGCTCCGCTTCGTACGCCCGTATGCTTCCGACGCTGGTACCTGGCCGCTCACCCGCACCTCGCGCCCCTATGACCCGAAATAAGTGGATCGGCCTTGCGGTTGCAGGCCTGATCGTCGCCTTCCTGATCGGATTCGTTCCCACCTATTCGCGCGCGCGGACGCTGGACCGCGAGCTGACGGAGACACGCCATGATCTTGAGATCGCGCGGCTGCAGGGGCGGCTGGGTGCGGCTCTGGCTGAATCGCATCGCAGCAACTACGAGCGCGCTCGACAGCTGATGGCCGGTTTCTTTACAGAGCTGCAGCAGAGCCTCGGCCAGGTGCGGGACCCGACGCAGCAGCAGGAACTGCGCGCGATCCTGCAGCAGCGCGACGAGATCATTACCCTGCTGTCGCGCGCCGAGCCCGAGTCCACGCAGCGGCTGATGCTCCTCTACACCCGCTACTTCGCCGCGATGGACCCGGCCGGACAGGGAGCGCCGGCGGTGACGCCGTCCACGCCCGGGACATCGTAGCTGCTTGTGCGACGAGGCTCGCGGCATAGCGTATCGGG
>JACDHR010000544.1 GCA_013820915.1 Gemmatimonadota bacterium | reverse complement strand
AAGCCGAGAGCAGCAGCACGAGCGGCAGCGGGAGCCGCGGGATTGAGTGCATGGAGGGTCTCCAGCATGAAAGGGTGGGTGTCACCAATCGGGAGGCGGATGGGGTACGTCGCGCATGCTTCTACGGCGAGGCATGAACGTGGCGCTATCTTAGCGACAGTTCCAGAGTACGCAGCGCGTCGGCGAATGTCAAGCTTTTTCGGAAACAGGTGAGTGGAAGGTGTAGTGGTAAGTAGTACGCTGGCAGGAAGATGTGAAGCGGGAGGCGGGGGGCAAGTTAATTCACCGCGCACTGCGCCGGTTCGCCCAACGACCCCCGGGATCTCCCCCCGCGGCAGGGGTGAGATTCGGGGGGACCGGCGGACGCCGGGCCGCTACTCCTCCGCCATGAACGGGTACTCGAAGGAGCGAGCCGGCGCGAGCGTCTCCTTAATGGTGCGCGGCGAGACCCAGCGCAGCAGGTTGAGGATTGAGCCGGCCTTGTCGTTGGTGCCGCTGGCGCGCGCGCCGCCGAAGGGTTGTTGTCCCACTACCGCGCCGGTGGGCTTGTCGTTGACGTAGTAGTTGCCCGCGGCGTTGCGCAACGCGGCGTCGGCCTCGCGGAGGGCGCTCCGGTCGGTCGCGAACACCGCCCCGGTGAGCGCGTAGGGCGAGCTCCTGTCTACGATCTCCAGCGTCTCGCTCCAGCGCGCCTCGGGGTACACGTGCAGCGACACGACGGGGCCGAACACCTCCTCGCACATCAGGCGATAGGCCGAGTCCTTGACCTCGACCAGCGTAGGTTCGATGAAGTAGCCCGTGGAGTCGTCCACGCCGCCGCCGGCGAGGATCTCCACGCCATCGGCGTCGCGGGCATGGTCGATGTAGCCGCTGATCTTGTCGAACGCCGTCTTATCGATCACCGCACCCATGAAATTGCGGAAGTCGGCCGGGTCGCCGACGCGGATCTGCGAGATCATCTCCAGCGTGCGCTCCTTCACGCGCGGCCAGATCGAGTCCGGAACGTAGATGCGCGAGGCGGCGCTGCACTTCTGCCCCTGGTACTCGTAGCCGCCGCGTACGATGCCGGTGGCGAGCGCGTCCACGTCGGCGCTGGCGTGCGCCATGATGAAGTCCTTGCCGCCCGTCTCGCCGACCAGACGGGGATAGGAGCGATACCGGTCGATCCGCTCCCCGACATTGCGCCAGATGGACTGGAAGACGGCGGTCGACCCCGTGAAGTGGATGCCGGCCAGGTCGCGGCTGCCCAGCATCGCCTCGCTGATCGAGATGGGGTCGCCGGGGAGGAAGTTCACCACGCCCGGCGGTAGCCCGGCCTCTTCCAGCAGCTTCATCAGGTAGTAGCCGCTGTACACCGCCTTGTCCGACGGTTTCCAGATCGCCACGTTCCCGAGCATCGCCGGCGCCGTGGGGAGGTTGCCGGCGATCGCGGTGAAGTTGAACGGGGTGACCGCGTAGATGAAGCCCTCGAGCGGGCGGTGGTCCAGCCGGTTCCACATGCCGGGGCCGGAGAACGGCTGCTCGGCGTAGATCTGCTGCGCGAAGTGGACGTTGTAGCGTAGAAAGTCGATGAGCTCGCAGGCGCTGTCGATCTCCGCCTGGTACGCGGTCTTGCTCTGGCCGAGTACGGTGGCGGCATTCAGCGTCTGCCGCCACCGGGTCGCCAGCAGGTCTGCGGCGCGGAGGAAGACGGCGAGCCTGTCCTCCCACGGCCAGGTCGCCCACTCCCGCTGCGCTTCGAGGGCGGAGTCGATCGCCTGACGGATCTCCGCCTCGCCCGCTTTGTGCCAGGTAGCGAGCACGTGCCCGTGATTGTGCGGCATCACTGCCTCGGCGGTGTCGCCGGTGCGGATCTCCTTGCCGCCGATGATGATGGGAATCTCGATCCGCTCGCCGCTCATTCTCTGGAGGGCGGCCTTCAGCTCGGCGCGCTCCGGGGTGCCGGGCGCGTAGGAGAGAACCGGCTCGTTCCGCGGAAGGGGGACCTCGGGAATGCTGTTCATATTTCGACCTCCGTGACGATCGTCTGGGCAAGTGATCCGCGCTCGCCGGCAAAGTAGGCCGTTGGTCCGCGAACCGCCACCCGCGCGTGCCGTACTTGCCGGAGACCGCCGCGAAGCGGTAATCCACGTTTCCGGCACATCCGGGGGTTGACGGAAGGCGTTCATGTAGCCCGGTCCGGGGCCCAGGACAGAGAAACAGACGGTGTGTTTCTTGCTCTTCTTTCCTGAAGGTGCGCGGGCGGTGATCAGACGTTCATCCCTGCCAGAGAACGATTTTCCCGGAAGCGATGATGGACCGCACTACCGTACTTGTCGTTGATGATCACGAGGATACCCGCGACGCCTATGCAGCGCTTTTAGAGAGGGCGGGGTATCGGGTTCTGGAGGCGAGCAATGGAGGCGAGGCGATCCGGATGGTGCGCGAGCAGTGGCCCGATATGATCCTGATGGACGTCGGCATGCCGATCGTGGACGGCGTGGAGGCGACCGAGTCGCTGAGGCAGTACGCGGACACTTCCCCGATTCCGATTATCGCAATGACCGGGGAGGGGCGCCCTTACGAGCGGGAGCGGATGCGTACGAACTGCGACGCTCTCCTCATGAAGCCGTGCTCCGCGAAAGACCTCCTGTCCGCTGTGCGAAGGTTCACGGCGGTGGTCGGGAGGAAAGGGCCGCCCTCGCG
>JACDHR010000156.1 GCA_013820915.1 Gemmatimonadota bacterium | reverse complement strand
ATAGAAGATCCTGCGGGATGTTCGCCATCGGTCCTCCGCGAGGGTATCGGGGCTGCCTACCGGAACGTGGGGATAGTACACGGCGGCGGCGGGAACAACAAGTACGTTGAAATACGAGTACGAAAGTCCGGTTGGGCTGCGCCCACGGTACGAAAGTGTGGGATCAGCAAACCCTTCATCGTACCTTCGTATTTTTGGACTTTCGTACTGGACTTCCCTCTCGGCAGCGGACACGGGGTCAAGCAGTGATCCGGCGGTTGCAGAGGTGAGCGGAAGCGGAGTGGTGACGGCGAGGGGGATCGGGGCGCCGCGGATGCACCGGCGTCGCGCGGCCGGCGCGCGTGTTGCATCTGCCGTTCGTCCCGATACCACAACCGAGAGGGACGACGGATCCGGAGGCACGTCCCGCGACTCGCACCTCAATTGAAGCGGAGGGGCCACGATGACCAACGAGCGGATGCAGCGCTTCCGTGAAGCGGCGGAACGAGCGGCCGAGGAACAGCGGCGAATCCAGGAGCGGGTGGACCAGCGGGACCGCGAACGCAAGCAGCAGAACGAGGACGAGGAAGAGAAGTCCGGAGCGGTGCAGGCCGGCCCACGCGAGTACCCGGAAACGCCACTTCCCGAGCAGCACCTGGAGAAGCCGGGGAGGGAAGCCGATCTGGACCCGCCGCCGCAGTTTCGGGCGCCGGACTACAAGGGTTCGGACAAGCTCCGGGACCGCGTGGCCCTGATCACGGGTGGTGACTCGGGGATCGGCCGGGCTGTGGCGACCCTCTTCGCGCGTGAAGCGGCGGATGTGGCCGTCGCGTACCTCAACGAGCATGAGGACGCGGAGGAAACCCGCCGAGCGGTGGAGGCCGAGGGCAGGCGCTGCCTGCTGATCTCGGGCGACGTGCGGGACCCGGAGTTCTGCGCGGCGGCGGTCGAGCATACGGTGGGCGAGTTCGGCAAGCTCGACATTCTGGTCAACAACGCGGCCTTCCAGGAGCATGTGATGTCGCTCGAGGAGCTGAGCGACGAACACCTCGACATGACGATGCGGACCAACATCTACGGCTACATCCGGATGGCCCGCGCCGCGCTTCCGCACCTGAAGAGTGGAAGCTGCATCATTAACACCGGCTCGGAAACGGGGCTGTTCGGCCAGCCGATGCTGCCCGACTACTCGGCCACCAAGGGCGCCATCCACGCCTTCACCAAGGCGCTCGCCACCCGTCTGGCCGACCAGGGAATCCGCGTGAACTGCGTGGCGCCGGGGCCGGTGTGGACGCCGCTCAACCCCGCCGATCAGCCCGCGGAGAAGGTTAGCAGCTTCGGTCGGGGAACGGGCATGAAGCGCCCGGCGCAGCCGGAAGAGCTCGCTCCAGCGTACGTCTTCCTGGCGGCGCCGTCCTGCTCCAGCTACATCACGGGCGCGGTGCTGCCGGTGATGGGTGGCGTGACCGGCTCGGCGTGAACTGCCGCTGTTCTACCTGATTGTGGAAAACCCCCAAGCTACGAGGACGGGCTACTTGCCCTCGACCACCTGGACCTGTCGTCCACGCGGGCGAAACGTTCTGCCTGCTTGGCGCGAACGGCGCCGGCAGGTCCACGGCGATCAACCTGTTCCTCGACTTCGTCCGCTTCATCCGCCCCACGGGCGCGAAGGCGGTGGTGGACGGGAGCGAGGTGGCGACCGATCCGCTCGCACTGGACGTGACGGTGCGCAACGCAGGGAGCCGGGCGTTGAACCAGGTGCGGGTGCGGCTCGACGTCCCGGCCGACTGGCAGGCGCGCGTCGACCCCGAGTTCATCCCCCAACTGGTGAAGGGTGGCGAGCAGCGGGTCAGCGTCGTCCTCCTTTCGCCCGGTGGCGTGGTGGTCGGCAACTACGAAGCGCGGCTGCGGACCGGCGGGTCGAGACGGATGACAAGACGATCCGCATCCACGTCGCAGTACGAGGCCCAGCTCGCCCTCACTCCGAGGGCGGCATAAACCCCGTGTCCAACGAACGGGGGGAGATCCATTTTTGCAATACGTACATCCAAGTGTGTAAGTGAACACGCGTCTCACCAATTCGGAGATGACAACGATCTCCGACCACAGCTTCCTGCCCTTCATTTCACCTGAGACGAAGGAGCCGTCGTGCCAGCACCGTAGTCACATCCCATAGAGCAGCAGTACCCCGGATTGAGGGCCGACGTGCTCGCGTATGGCATCCACCCACGTCGCTCACCCCACGAGATCTGCATGCGACACAAATTGCCCGTCCCGAATCTGGCATTCGGGCTTGGCGCCGCCGTACTACTCGCCAGTTGCCAGGACCACACCGCGCCCACTGCGCTAAGTGCTCCCGACGAATCTGTGGTTGCGACCGCCAGCTCCGGGGAGCTGGTGCCGAGTGCCACCACCGTTAGCCCCACCACCAGCGGCGAGATCCCGAACGCCCAAGCGAGCCGGGACGTGCCGGGTGAGCGACTCCCGGAGTTCGGCGGGCCGGAGGTGCTGACGCTGGGCAAGAACACGGTGTCGGAGGGAGAGCACGGCCGCATCCGCTGGCGGGATTGGCTGCAAAACCACAACGCGCTCTGATTATCGATTGCAGGCGACAGAGGGCCGGGCATTCTTCCGTAGCTTGGACGAGGAAGACGAGATCGCGCAGGCGTGGGCGGACGAAGCCGAGCGGCGTTATGAGGAATTGCGCTCCGGTGCGGTCCACTCCGTCCCCGCCGAAGAAGTCTTCGCCCGCATCCGCGCCCGCCCGCAGTAAAGCCCGTGCGCACGTCGCTGCGACGCTGGCTTGTGCGTCGATTTCCATACACCCTCATCTATCGCGACGAACCGGAGCGCGTCTACATTCTGGCGGTTGCGCACCATTGACGTAAGCCCCGGTACTGGCAACACCGTACGCGAGTGAGCGTTTCGCGCGGGCGAGCCGCCCAACCAGTCGCTGAACGGCGCCGAAGGGCCGTGCATGTTTTCGGCGTTTCAGGTAGGTTGGGTTGTAGCGGCTCTGGTCAGCATCACGCCTGGTCCTTCGCTCCTTATCCTGAGCGTTAGGCGCCGCCGGTCTGTTCAGCGTGTTCGCGATCCTATACACGTCCCTCGCGAGCATATCCCTTACTGCCACCATTGCCGTTTCAAGCGCACCCTGGATCCACGCGTGATGAAGCGAGCACTGCTCGCCCGCGAAGTAGATGCGTTCCTCGGGCAGCGCCGCGTCACGCAGCAGCGAACGCTGTCGCGGGAAGGGAAAGGCGGACCCGCCGCGCGCCGATGGATGAGCGTCCCAACTCCAGGCGACGGAGCGGCGTACCATACCGGGCTCCTCGATTTGAGGGTGGATCTTCGCGGCCTGCCTCATCTGGAAGTTTGCACGCCGGTCTACGGGCAAGCGCTCGGCGCTGAACGGTGCAGACCACGACGTGAGACACAACAACTGCCTCTCCCGTGGGTAGCCGGACGATCTCCGCACAGGCACAGCCGCCGGGAATGAGAGTCGCTGCAAGGGCCGGCGGCAGGAAGAATGACGAATGATCATTTCACCTCCCGATAAAGTTGATAACCCTTCGAAATTTCGCAGCTGAGGAGGTGCAGCCGTCCTCAGAAGCGCACGCTGAGCACCACCCCCGCCCCACCTGCGGCATCCGCGGTCACCAGCGGAGCCGCCGTGACGGAAACGCCGCCCGCGGCTCGATCTTCCGCTGACCGCCGCGTGCCGGGCTTGTCTCCCGGAACGCTGAGCAGGGTGCGCATCCCGAGCCCCACCGATAGAGCCCCGACGCCGGCGTTCAGCGCACCGAGCAGCGCCGGTGCACCGCCGTCCCCGAGCTTGTTGGCACCCAGCGCGACGCCGAACATCCCGGTGGCGATCCCGAACACGCCCGGCCAGCGGGGAGCGTCGGCCGAGCGGGTGAGGTTCAGTGCGATGGACGCGCCGCTCAACCCGTTGGAGAGTGCTGTGCCCGCGGCGTACGGAGTGGTGACCGTGCCGGGGCCGTGCGTAGGTTGGTACGACTCGTACCACGGCTGGATGCGCGCGGCCTCCGCGAGCGTCAGCCCCGCCTCGTCCAGCCAGGCGATCAGCCCCGGCTCATCCGCCAGATCCGGCACGACCGCGTAGTTGCGCGTAGAGGCCACAAGCGCCACCAGCGCCTCGTTTCCGGAGCGGGCGATCAGGTAGCCCATGGCGCAGTGGGTGCCGTGCTCATCCACGAACACCGGAACGCGCTCGCCGGGGAAGTGATGGTTGTGCGGGAAGGCGCCGCGCTCCCGGTATTCGCGCAGCACCGCGATGTGCCGTACCCGGTCGGCACGCTGCTCCGGCGTGAGGTGCGATACGTCGCGGGCGAGAAGCTCGCCTTCTACTGTCTGCAGGTGGTTTCTGATGCGCGCCACCTCGCTGGCCGCGGTTGGCGGTGCGGCGACGACGGCCGGCCCCTCTACCGGTCGGAGCAGCACTCCGAGCGCGACGATCGCCAGCAAGGTCGGCACGTATTTCAACGACGGAATGTTCATCTGCGGTTCCTCCATTGAGGGCTTGCGGGTGGATGCGAGCGGTCGACGGAAACTCCCGTAGGCACCTTGCCCAAACAGTGCGCTGCTAACTCGGGTCCGTGATCTGCCCCATGAAGAGAACTGTGCCCGTGGCGTTGTCACGGATCGCCAGGAAGAAAGGACGATTGAAGATCAGCGCGGGGCTGGCACTGGTCGGCTGGACCCCGACGGACGTCACCGCCGCGGCCTCGGTGCCCTCCTCGTCCACCTTCAGAAAGGTCTTCTGCTTGACCTCGCTGATGTGCAGGTCCCTCCGGTTCGGGTTGATGCCGGCGAAGTCGGCCCGCAACTCGTCGAAGGCGTCCTCGATGCCGAGCGCGATCAGCACGTCGTTGAGCGTCTCTTCCCACTCCACGGTGAAGCGGGGGAGTGCAACCTCGATAGTACCCGCCTGTCCCGCGATCCACTGCTCCAGACTCGCCGCGTTCAGCTTGGCGTAGAAACCGGCCAGGTCAGACTGCTCATCGGGGAGCGCGAGGACCATGCTGAAGCGCCCGCTCCCGTACGGCAGGCTCGTCAGCGCGAATCCGTCTCCGCGGTAGTAGGGGAACTTCATCTCCTGCCGCATCATCTGAACGCTCTTCCGTTGGCCGTTTGGGAGGGTGAACGGCTCGGGTCGGGTGCGGCGCTTGTCGAACTGGTGCGCCCAGTCTCCCTTGAAGTAGAGGGCGTTGACCAGGAAGAGCACCTCGTCGCCGATCTCATCAACGATCTCGGGGATGCGGCCGCGCGTGCTCCGGCTCGCCCAGTCGTTGATCGTCTTCACCGCGGCGGGGCTCGAGAAGTCGAGCTCCTGCACCTCGGCCTGGTAGAAGGTCTGGTTCCGCTCCAGGAAGTCGGGCTGAATGGGGAATCCCTGCCGGATCCAGAGCGAGTTGGCGATCGAGAGCTCCACCTTGCGGTCGCCGGTGCTCGCGAGCGCGTCGAGCCACTCCCGGTTGGCGCGGTTCGCATCCTCGATCGTCATCCCCTCCACCCCGAGCGCGCGCGCCATCTGCCGCGCGGTCTCGCCGGCGGTGCCGTTGTAGGTCATGGCGAGCGCGAACGCCGCACTGGTTGGAGACACGAAGATATTACTCGCGGGCGCATCGGCGGCGAGAGCACCGAAAAGGTTCAGCCCGAAGTCAGTATACGCATGAACGATTCGCTCGTCGAGCTGGATCGACTTCCACGGCTCACTGCCCGGGCCGGAGGGATCGCCGCAGCCGCCCAGCAGGAGCAGGAAGAGGAGAGAACGATGAAGACGTGTCGCGGATCTCATGGTCAACTCGGAGATAAAGGAAGATCAGAATTTCCACTGCACGCCGAGCAGTGGAAGCACGGGCAGAGCGCCTACCGGCCGCGGGTCGGGATTTCGGTCGCGATCGTACCAGTAGAAGAGCGCGTCCCGCCGGTCGAGCGAGTTCAGGACGCGCAGGTAGGGCGAGATCTCGAACGGCGTATCGCGCCAGCGCAGGTCGAAGGTACGGGAGACGCCGACGTCCAGCCGCAGGTACGGCTCGCTCGGTGGGGCGGGGATCGCCGGGGAATCGCCCGCTCCCTCGAACTGCCTCTCCGATGCCCCGGTGGCTCTTATCACGGGGCTGCCAGGGGTGGCGAGATCCGTATTAGGGAAGATCGTCGTGAACGGCAGACCGGCGCCGTAGGCGAAGCGCAGTTCGACGTCGCCCCAGCGCCCGAGCGACCCCGTGGCGCCCACGTTCAGGAGCTGGCGTCCGGCGAACATGCCGGTAGCGCTGCCGTGCACGGGGTCGGCCGGCGCACCGCCGCTCGGCAGCGACCAGACCCAGGAGAGCGAGTAGCCGAGCCAGCCCCGGACGCGCCCGGTCTCTCGGCGCACCCACAGATCGGCCCCGGAGGCATGGCTGCGCTCTACATGCGGCTCGGGAACGCCTTCGAAGGTCTTGAAGAAGCCCTCGACGCCGAGCCGAACCCCCTCGTCGAGCTCCTGGTGGAGCGCGAGGTTGAGGTGTGATGCGCGCCCAACGGCGATCCCGGTCGGCAGGAAGATCGTATCGGTAGAGGCCGCGTCGTGCAGGACCAGCGCGGCGGAGGGACCGCGCACGTACTGGTGATAGCGGCCGGCGGCGGCGGTCAGCGCGGCCCGGTCGCTCAGCAGCCAGGTCGCCGAGAGGCGGGGCGCGAATCGGGGCGAGGGGTCGGCGTCGAACACATCCCCCCGCAGCCCCCCTCGAATCCGCAGGCGGGGAGCGATCTGCCAGGCGGCTTCGGTATAGGCGCCCACCGTACCACCCCGCGTTTCACTCTCCCAGGCGGGCGGCCCGGTAGAGCCCTGTCGGAAGCGCGCCTCCTGGCGCAGCGAGAGCTGTTCGAACGAGGCGCCGTAACGGAGCAGCGCCGCACCGGCGGGGCGGGCGAAATCCCCGGTGAGCCGCACGCGCCCGTTGCTGCCGTGCGTCGGGAGTGGGCGGGTGCCCGCCACCGGCATCTCGGCCTCGAACCCGCCGTAGGCGGCGGTGATCTCGGCATCCGTGCTCCCGAGAAGTGTGCGGTAGCGCATGGAGAGAGCGGTGTTCCCCCACGCGGCCTCGCTCAGACGCGCCGTCGCCGAGTCGAAGGTCAGCCCCTCCTGATTCCGGAAGGCGGTCATGCTGAGAACGCCGTCCCCAACCTGCGCATCGACGCGCGCCAGCCCCTCGAGATAGTCGTACGGGAGTGAGGCGCGCAGGAGCGGGCCGGCGCCGAGGCCGTGGACGGCCCGCCCGCCGAGCAGGTACCGCACCCGTTCCCCCGCGGGCCCCTCGACCACCGCACGGCTCGACATCAGGTCCACCGCGCCCGCCGAGCGGAATCGGCCGTCGCGACCGGCGCGGGTGGAGATATCGAGGATGTAGGAGAGCCCGCCATCGTAGCGAGCGGGTGCGCCGCCGAGGTAGAGCGTGGCGGAGCGGAGCACATCGGGCTCGAACGAGTCGAGCAGCCCGCCCATGTGAAACGGGGTGAATACCGGTGCACCGTCCAGCAGCACGAGCTTCAGGTCGGTAGCGACGCCGCGCACGTAGAGGACATCGGAGGGATCCACCGGCGCCTGGCCCGACGAGCCGTACGAGGCATCGCCCAGCCCCAGCTCGGCGATGCCCGGTGCGCTCTCCAGCGCGCGGATGCCGGCCAGCTCGAGCGCGGGCGGGCGGGGCGCAAGGCTGTCGGATTCGATCGCGGTGACCGCACGCCCCCGAATCGCGACCTCGGCCACGGGCACGGGGCGGATCCGCAGCGCGAGGTCCAGGTTCACCTCCGCGCCCGAAGGCACCAGCACCTCCACCTCCAGCGGGTCGTACCCGATGCGCGAGACGCGCAGCACGCGCCGGCCGTGCGGAACCGCCCGCAGCGCGTACGCGCCGGTGCGGTCCGTACCCGCGGACCGAACCATGGCGCCCACCCTCACCTCGACGGTCGCATCGGGGAGCGGCGCGCCCGTGGCCTCGCTGCGGACCTCGCCGCGGATGACGCCGGTACCGGGCAGCTGCAGCGGTGCCAGCACCAGGCCAAGCAGGAGCGCGAGTGCGGGGATCACGGCCGCACCTCGAACACGATCTCCGGCCCGGCCGTATCGGCCGCCGGGCCCGGGAACCGCAGATCCTCCCCCTGCTTCCGCAGGTAGACCTGCCCGTCGACTTCGAGTGTGACCTCCCGTGCGGCACGCGGGATCTCGACCCGGATCTCACCCGGCCCGGCGCCGTCGACCTCGATCCGCTCCGGACCCGAGCGGAAGCGGGCGCGCGCCGCGACACCCGCCGCCCAAACGCCCACCCGCTCGCCGTCATGCAGGCGCACGCGAATTCTCGATCCCGGAGCGGGCGCGGTGAGCACCACCCGCATCCGGCCCTCCAGCGGGCGCACGGAGATCCCGGCCGGCGCCGCCTCCGCGGATTCCGCTGCAGGCGCCGTTGCAGGCGCCGCCACCGGCTCATGCACGGCGGTGGCGGTCGGGCCGGCCGCACCGCGATCGTTCGCCAACCAGTCGCGCAGCGGCGAGCCCGGCACCGTGGCGGAGAGCACCGCCGTCGAGCCGAGCAGCAGGATAGCGGCGCGGCGGAGCATCGCCGTAGACCGGCCGGCGCGCCGCCTTCTCCCGGCGTGCTCCAGCCGCGCGCGCGCTTCGGCCATCGGTGCCGGGCGGTCCATCAGCCGCAGTG
>JACDHR010000543.1 GCA_013820915.1 Gemmatimonadota bacterium | reverse complement strand
CCACCCTGGCCCTGGTCACCCGTTTCGAGAACGGGTTCAACACTCGTGACGTGGATGCCCTCATGGCCGACATGACGGAAGACTGCGTCTTCGAGCATGTCGCCCCGGCGGCCGTCAGCTTCGGGCGGCACCAGGGCCAGGCCGCTGTGCGGGCCGTCTGGGAGTCGATGGACGAGCACTTTCCGGGCTACACGATGGACATCGTGGACATCTTCGCCTCGGGTGATCAGGCGTGCTGCCGGTGGGTCATCCGCTGGAAGGCGGAAGACGGCAGCGATGCGGCTCTGCATGGGGTGGACGTCATCACCGTCCGTGATGGAAAGATCGCGGAGAAGCTGACGTACGGCACGATGTGAGGCAGTAGCGCGCCTGCTTCGAGGACTACCGCAGGGACCCGCGGATCCGCAACATCCTTTTTCCTTCTTCCCGAAGTGAACCGCCATGTCGCTGACTACACGCGTCCTGCTGGGCCTCGCCCTCGGCCTCGGAGGCGGGATCGTCGGGGCTGCGACGGGGCAAACCGCACTGCTCGCGCTGGTTCCGGTCGTCGAGCCGCTGGGTACGCTCTGGCTCAACGGGCTGCGGATGACGATCGTGCCGCTGGTCTTCTCGCTCCTGGTGATCGGCGTCGGCGCCATGAGCGACGCGGCCGCGGCGGGCAGGGTCGGCGGGCGGTCGCTGGGGCTGATCGCCGGCTTCCTGGCGGCGGGGGCCCTGCTGGGCGCGCTGGGCGCGGTGGCGCTGCTCGCCTGGCTCCCGATCGCGCCCGATACCGCCGCGGCGCTGCGGACGGGGGTGGGTGAGGCCGCGGAGCAGACGCTGTCCGCGCCCGCGCTCGAGCAGTGGATCACCGGGCTGGTGCCCGTCAACCCGATCCAGGCCGCGGCCGAGGGCGCGATGCTGCCGCTGGTGGTCTTCGCCCTGGTGTTCGGCTTCGCCCTGACCCGGCTCGCCGCCGAAGCGCGGGAGCGGCTGCTCGGCTTCTTCCGCGCGCTCGCCGAGGCGATGATGGTGATCGTGCACTGGGTGCTGTACCTCGCCCCGATCGGCATCTTCGCGCTGGTCTATCCCGTCGGCTTCAGCGCCGGCATCGAGGTGGTCGGGGCGCTCGGCTACTACGTGCTGCTCGTCTCGGGACTCTGCTTGGTCGTCACCCTCGCCCTCTACCCGGCGACGGCCCTCGGCACGGGCATCCCCATGCGCCGCTTCGCCGCCGCGGCCGCGCCCGCGCAGGCGGTGGCGTTCAGTACCCGCTCCTCGCTTGCCGCGCTGCCCGTGATGATCGAGAGCGCGGAGGCGCGGCTCGGGCTGCCGCCCGCCCTTGCCGCACTGGTGCTCCCGCTGGCGGTAGCGCTGATGCGGATCACCGCCCCACTCCCATCATCGCCGCCGCCATCTTCGGCGCCGCGCTCTACGGCATCGAGCTGACTCCCGCCCAGATCGCGGCGGGCGCCGCCCTCAGCGTGGTGACCAGCCTCGGCGCCGTGGGGCTGCCCGGGCAGGTCTCGCTGGTCGCCACCACCCTGCCGGTCTTCATGGTGATGGGCGTGCCGCTGGAGATCCTGGCCCTGATGCTCGCCGTCGATGTGATCCCCGACACCTTCGCCACTGTCGGCAACGTCACGGCGCAGCTGTCGCTCACGGCAATGGTAGCCCAGGGGAGCGGGGTGGCGGAAGTGGCGGGGGCGACGCTGCCGCCGGTGGCGACGCCGCCGGTCGCGGAGGGGGTTCTCCCGCAGGTTGCGGCGTTGGGCTGAGCGGCGCCACTCCGGTGAGCGCCTACGCTCAACCCCCGGCGCTCCTACCGTCTCACTCGCGCTCCTGCGCGCCTTCCACCTTTGCCCCGGCGTACCTCGCGACATCCGCGCAAATATCCGCGACCCGGCGGCTAACGCGCCCGGCGTTCGGCCCGGTAGCTTGGATCGAACGCTTCGACGGGCGACGCGCTGAACCCACGGACGATGTGAATGCCCCGACCATCCTGATCGTCGATGACGACTCCGACATGCGCCTTTACCTCCGCGGATGCCTGCGCGGCCTCGGCGAGGCGGCAGGCCCGGTGATCGACGCGGCCGACGGCGTCGAGGCGATGCGGCGGGTGCGGGCGGACGGCGTCGGCCTGGTCATCAGCGACGTGGTCCTTCCCCGTATGGACGGGCTGGGGCTGCGCCAGGCGATTCGCGGCGACCCGGTACATCGGCATCTCCCCGTCCTCCTCATCAGTGGCGAATCCGAAGCTGCGCTCCCAACCGATCCCGACGATGCCTTTCTGGCGAAACCCTTCAACGCCCGCGAGCTCCTGGCCGCGGTGAGGCGCTTGTTGAACCTGGATGAAGATCGCCCCCGATGAGCCACGTATCCCGAACCGGACCGTGCGGGCCCGGCAACCCCGCGCACGGGATCACATCCGCCCCATCGCGCCCTGTCTCCCGCGGCGACCGCTACGGTGGCCGGGGGCACACACTCCCCCGCTACGGAGGTTCACGTGAAACGTCTCCCGATCCTGGCCGCACTGACGATCGTACTGCTTCTCCAGCCCTGGCAGGCATCCGCGCAGAGCTGGTCTTCGCAGCAGCAGGAGGTGTGGGGCGCGGTGCAGGCCCAGTGGCAGGCTTCCATGGCGAAGGACACCGGCTGGATGGAGCGCTTCCTCCACCGGGACTTCCGCGGCTGGACGGCCGGCGAGCCGGCACC
>JACDHR010000542.1 GCA_013820915.1 Gemmatimonadota bacterium | reverse complement strand
GATCTCGCCTTCGACGTCAACCTACGGCACGATGTGTTCGTTGCACCTCTCCTGATCGACCAGGCCAGGTTCGAGGATCCGGTGTGGCGCATCACGGACCTCGCCCTGGCGGTCGCGGAGGAGGGAATCCCACTGTGAATCGGGAGCGCAAGCGGTTGGTCAGGCACCGCCTGGAGCGCTCCCGGGCCGCCCTGGCTGTTGGAGAGCGTCTGCTCTCGACGAGCGATTACCTCGATGCCGTGAACCGGTTCTACTACGCGGCGTTCCATGCCGCGCGCGCACTGCTCGCTGCCGCGGCAGTGCGCTCCACCGGCCACAAGAGTGCCATCGTCATGTTTCAGAAGCACTTCGTCAAGACGGGTCGCATTGATTCGGATACGGCCAAGGCGCTGCCCCGGGCCTTCCAACTCCGCCAGGCAGCCGACTACGAGGACTTTCCCACCGTCGCCATCGAGCACGCGCATGCCACCCACGCCGAGGTTCTCGCGTTCGTGGAGCGGTGCGAGCGCGTCGTCGCGGAGATGATCGCGACCGAGCCGGACGGAGACGGTGATCAGGTTTGAAGGTCACAAGCCCGCCATGCAGCCCAGCTGGAAGGAGCATCGGCGCGAGAAGCTCCGCCTGTGGGCAGCCCTGCCGCTGCGCGAGCAGCTCGCAGCCGTCGAGGAGCTGGGGGAGCTGGCGCGGCGGATCCAGGCGGCGCCGGTGGTGGGGGTGGAGGCGGCGGGGGAAGCCGACAAGGCAACAGACCACGCGACGGAGGAGCGGTGAGGAAGCCAAGAAGTGTTGATAATCTGGAGCTCGACTTCGGCTCCTGGGAAAGTACCAGCACGTTCCCGGGGAACGTTGATATTGCCGTCTCCCGATCGACCGGTGGCGTTGGCACAGTAGCCTGGCTACGGGGAGCACTCGGTCTCCAGGGAGACGACACACCATTTCCATGGCAGGAAGAGCTGCTGACGAGCTTACGCAGTGGGGTGGTCCCGCGGGCCCTGGACGTCCCGACCGGCCTCGGCAAGACCGCCGTGATGGCGATCTGGCTGGTGGCACGCGCGATGGGTGCGCCCGTCCCGCGGCGCCTCGTATACGTCGTGGACCGGCGCGCTGTTGTCGATCAGGCGACGGAGGTCGCCGCCGGCCTCCGCTCCTATGTCGAGCACAACCAGACGATCAAGCGAGCCCTCGGGCTGAAACGCCGCCCGCTGCCGATCTCCACGCTTCGCGGCCAGTACGTGGACAACCGGGAATGGCTCGAAGATCCCGCCGCACCGGCGATCGCCGTCGGTACGGTGGACATGGTAGGCTCGCGGCTGCTCTTCGAGGGCTACGGCGTGTCCCGGAAGATGCGGCCCTATCATGCCGGCCTACTGAGCTGCGATACGCTGGTCGTGCTGGACGAGGCGCACCTGGTACCTCCATTCGAGAAGCTGATCGAAGCAATTGCCGATGATCGTGCGGCGTTCGGACCACGAGACGAGGCGGTGCGGGCGCTCATACCGTCGTTCCGGTTGCTCTCGCTCTCCGCGACGGGCCGGATACGACCCGGGGAAGGCTCCGTCACCCTCAGCGAGAAGGATCTGCAGAACGTGGTCGTACGTAGGCGCTTGAACGCCCGGAAGCGACTGGTGCTGCTCCCGTGTACCGATGCCAAGGAGCTGCCGGAGCTGCTCGCCGCGAAGGCCTGGGAGCTCAGCGGCGAAGGGCGCGACCCAGTTCGCTGCATCGTGTTCTGCAAAAGGCGCAAGGATGCCGAGTCCGCTGCGACAGCGGTGCGGAACCTCGCAAAGAAGGCGAAAGGCCCAGTACACTCCGAGCTGTTCGTCGGGGCGCGGCGGGTGTTCGAGCGGCAGTGCCTGGCCGTATGGCTAGAGCGGCACGGGTTCATCGCTGGGTCCGCGGTCGAGCTGGACCGGCCGGCGTTCCTGTTCGCCACCTCGGCGGGCGAGGTAGGCGTCGACCTGGATGCCGACCACATGGTGTCGGACCTCGTGGAGTGGGAGCGCATGGTCCAGCGACTCGGCCGCGTGAACCGACGGGGAGCGGGCGAGGCGAAGGTCGTCGTCTTCTCCGTGACGGACCCGGACGGCCGCACGGCAGCGCGGAAGCAGCCAGACGATCGATCGAAGAAGGAGGCGGAGGCAGCCCACGAGTACGAGCGGATGCGGGTGCTGCGGAAGCCGCTCACCCGGCTCCCGCGGGCGGAGGGTGGCCGGGACGCGAGCCCCGGCGCCATCCGGGAGTTGAAGCTCCGCGCCGGCACGGATGAAGATCTCACCGTGCTCCTGGACGCGGCCACCACGCCGCCGCCGCTGCGGCCGGCGCTGAGCCGCGCGCTGGTCGATGCGTGGTCCATGACCTCGCTCGAGCAGCATACCGGTCGACCGGAGATCGCGCCGTGGCTACGAGGATGGGAGGAGAAGGAGAGGTCACAGACCCGCGTCGTGTGGCGCGCGCACCTTCCCGTGCATGCAGACGGACGTGACCCTACGACTCGTGAGGCCGTGGAGTTCTTCGAGGCGGCCCCGCCACATCTCAGCGAGGTACTGGAAACGGAGACCCTATGGGTGGTTGATTGGCTCACTGCCCGGGCACTTGCCGTGCAGACGGCAACGCGACCTGCCGAACGGTCGTCCACAAGCGTTGCTGAGGACAACCCCACCGGAGGTCAGGCGCGGCTACATGACGATCACATCGCGG
>JACDHR010000541.1 GCA_013820915.1 Gemmatimonadota bacterium | reverse complement strand
GTGCACCGACGCGCGGGTGAACCAAGTCACGCCCGCGTTGTTCGCCCGCTACCCTGATGCCGAGGCGCTCGCCACCGCGGATCCTGCCGAGGTGGAGGAGGCGATCCGCTCCGTGAACTACTACCGCACCAAGGCCCGCGCGTTGATCGGCATCGGCGCGGCCCTTCAGGAGCGGCACGGCGGCGCAGTGCCGCGGTCCATGGAGGAACTCACCGCGCTGTCGGGCGTCGGCCGCAAGACCGCCAACGTCGTACGTGGAGTGGCATTCGGGGACGCGGACGGTGTGGTGGTGGACACCCACGTCAAGCGCGTCGCGAAGCGGCTGGGGCTGACCGCCCACACTGATCCCGAGCGCGTGGAAAAGGACCTCCTCCCGCTCATCCCGCCCGCGGAGCGCGTGGTGTTCACGCACCGGGTGATCGACCACGGCCGCGCGATCTGCCTCGCGCGCACACCGCTCTGCGCTGTGTGCGAGCTGGCGGAGCTGTGTCCGTCGGCGCGAGTGGTGTAGGGATGCCAGGCCAAACCACCGGCGGCGGGAGTGGCGTACTGTACGTGGTATGCCGATGAACCAGCGGAATTCAGCCTGTTCTGATGTTTCCGTGACCGGCACCCTGAAAATTAACTTCCCTGGGGGAGCGAGAAATGAAGTCGGTGAAAGCACAGGTGCGGGTTAGTGCGGCGTTGATCCTCGGGTTGCTTGCGGGGTGTATGGGAACCGGCAACCATGCCGTTGTTCCCGACCGGACGGCGCCGGGCGAGGTTCGCTACCTCGCGCTCGGTGATTCCTACACGATCGGCGCGGGCGTAAACGCGGACCTCCGGTGGCCGGTCCAGTTGGCGGCGGGCCTCCGCGCGAGCGGCGTGGCGATCGGCGAGCCGGGGATCATCGCCCGCACGGGCTGGACCACCGACGAGCTTTCCGCCGGGATCGACCGAGCCGCTCCAAGCGGCTCCTTCGAGATCGTTTCGCTCCTGATCGGCGTCAATAATCAGTATCGGGGCCGGGCGGCCGAAGAATACCGTACGGAGTTCCGGACGCTCCTGCAACGCGCGATCGGGTTCGCGGGCGGCCATGCGGATCGCGTCGTGGTGCTTTCCATCCCGGACTGGGGCGTGACTCCTTTCGCCCGTACGCGCAACCGGAGCCGCATCGCGACGGAGATCGGGCACTTGAACCAGGTCAACCGGGAAGAAACGGAGCGGGCTGGCGCACACTACGTGGACGTGACGCCGCAGTCCCGGTCCGCGGCTGCGGACCGCTCGATGCTCGCGTCGGATGGCCTGCACCCCTCCGCAAAGATGTACGCGGAATGGGCACGTCTCGCGCTGCCGGCAGCGCGGCAGGCAGTGCTTGGACACGGCGCGCGCTGAGGCTTGAGGGCGGGACCGAGTCCTGGCGCCCCCGACTTCCCCGACCCCGAAGGAATGAACGAACCACTCTGGCATGTGATCTCCTTAGCGGAAGAATGATGTGAGTGGGTATGCACATGCGAAAGCTCCGCCCGGGCAGGTCGCCAGCGGGTTTGTTCCTGCCGGGGAAGCAAGAATGAAGCCGCAGAAGATGCGGCGGAGGTGAAGGGGCGGGGCTCAAAAGGTTGCGATCTCTCCAGCCTCCCGGGATCAGTTTTCCACCGAAGTAAGATCAAACTGCCGCACGGTCCACTTATTCTCTCGCTGCCAGAGAACCGCACGAAATGTCCGTGCTCCGAAAGTCATCGGAAAACGTTCGACGACGGTGACGTGTAACCGCGGCCGTTCCCGCTCGGACCAGTCGATTTCCGAGAACGTGACGAATGTCTCTCCTGGTTGAACCATGCATGTTAGGTCAGCCGTAGGATCGCAGACCACAAACGCATCGTTTTGAGATACTGCCGTACGGATTGCGTCAGTTGGATGTTCCATGTACAATTTGCCACGGTCCCACCCCAAGGGTTCTCCTGCAGTTGCGTCAACACTCATCATTGCCGGATGAACGATCGGCACTGTTTTCAGATGCAATGTTGTGCCAACATGCTCGAGTGCAGCCACATAGAGGTCCTCCTCATGAACAGGTATGGCCGAGGAATCGCCACACGCCGGAAGCGTGAGTAGCACCAGTAACCATTCCCGTCGGGGCATTAGAGATAATCCCCCGAACAATCGCCTGCTATACGCTTTACATCCCACTCACTCATACTCGGGTAGAGGATATGTGTCGCTTCGTGCGCGAGCGATCGAGTCCAGTTTACTCGATCTTCAGGATGTCTATCATACCGTGTCCAGATCCGTATTGCTCCGGTGCTGGTATTCGCTCCTCCATAAATGACGTTGGCCCAACGTGTCGTACGTTTGTCCCATAGCGCGAGTTCGTTCTGTCCGAGTGCACGCCCTAGCAAATCCGCTTGAGCAGTGCAACCGCTGCTTCTGATGTTCGCGATCGCGGCTTCCACACCAATTCGCTCACCCGCAGTCCATTCTTCCGGAAATCGGTTGATGCAACCTGGATCGACTCCCGGGGTACATAGCTCCTCCCACTCTTCATCCGAGATCTCCGCGTACGGGGTTGAGCTGCCGCCCCCACCCCCGCCGCCCCAGCAATCCCCACAGTCGTCATCGCCACCACCTCCGCAGCCCGGATCCAAGCCGTGAGGCGCCGCAACGCTGCCCGGGAGCGGGGCCGGGGTCCCGCAATTCACTCAGCCATTACCACGAGTGATGGCGAAAGCTA
>JACDHR010000540.1 GCA_013820915.1 Gemmatimonadota bacterium | reverse complement strand
CTCTCGTTCGGCCGGATCCTCTCGCCCGCCGCGTACCGCAGGCGGAGGCTGGCAGCTACCGTCGGGCGGCTCGCGGTCGCCGCCGGCATCCGCGGACGGCGCCGCCCCAACAGCTCGGGGGTCGCTTCTCATGTGGGCACGATTGCGGGTTCCTCCGCGGCCCTCGTGCAGCTGCGGGAGGACGGAAGTGCGGCGATGCTCAAATCCATCCCCGGCACGAGCGTTCCGAACCACAACGTGATCCAGATCGGGGATGCGCTCGTTTACAACGACAGCAACGCCGACAATGTAGTGGCAACCTGGCTCGATGGCCGACATCCCGACCGGGTGGTCAGGATTCCGGGAGATCCGGGCTTCGTCCGCGGGCTCGCCCGGTTGGATGGGGACACCATCCTCGTCGGCAGCCAGGCTCCCGCCGCCATTTACCTGGTGAACCTGCGGACCGGGCGAGTGGAGGCCGCCATACCCCTGGAGGGGCAGAGCAACGAGTCGGTCTACGGGATCGCTCTCATCCCCCCTACCTTCGATCCCCCTCCTTCGCGGCTGGACTCGGCGATTCGGTGAAGCCGCCCGCGGGGGGCGCATGAACTCGTGCACACCCGCACCGCAGAGCCGCGGCCTCACTCGCGCGAATCACGCCCATTCCTCGCCGACCGCCAGTTGGCCACATAGGCGATCGTCGTCGCCGGTAGGCCGCCGAGCATCGCCAGTGCGATCACGTACAGGACCGCGCCGCCGAGCAGTTGCAATGGCAGCACCCATCCGGATCCGATGGCGGCCAGGATCACGGCCATGAGGATCGCCGCGCCGAGCGGACGCGCGAGCGGCTCCAGGTCGAGCCGGATGCCGGTGTTCGCCAGTGCTCGCAGCCCCGCGGCGACGATGAACCCCTCGGCCATCGCGGTGGCGAAACCTGCCCCGGCGATCCCGTAGATGGGGATGAGTAGCAGGTTCAATCCGATGTTGAGGGCGACGGCCGCCGCCAGAATTCGCACCTCGAGCTTCGTGTGGTCGTACACGACGAAGAGGTTGTGCAGAATGGTCCGGATGAAGACGAAGCCGAGGCTGAGCAGGAGCCACCGAAACGCCATCGCGCCCGCTGCGTAATCGGGTCCGAAGAACGCTGCAAGCAGCGGCCGCGCGGTAACCATCCCGCCGATCACCAGTGGCGCGCCGATGAGCGCCGAATGCGTGAACGTTCCGCGGATCACATCCCCGACCGCATCCGCTCCCACGCTCGTCGAGCGCGTCAGCGCCGGCAGGTGGGCAGCCTGTACCGCGGCCGCAACCGCCAGGAGCACGAAGCAGACACGATAGGCGGCGGTATAGAGCCCCACGTCCGCCTCTCCGAGCATGAAGCTCAACAGGAGTACGTCGAAGGTGAGGATCAGCGTCCTCAGCAGTTTGGAGAGGGCAAGGAAGCGCGACGCGAAGAGCAGCCGGAACCCCTCCATGGGACGGAGCACAACGCGCCTCCCGCGGAAGAGGGGGATTCCGAGCAGCAGCGCAGCGGTGATCTCTCCCATGAACTGGGCGATGGGTACGAAGACGACATCTGCTGGCCTAGTGACGACCAGCAGGACCGCGCCCAGGTAGATCACCTGCGAGAAGGTCAGCGCGTACGCGACCCAGCGGTTGCGTTCGAGCCCCTTGTAGACCCAGGAGGTATCGAGAGCGAGCGAGAAGAAGGAGAGACCGGTGAGGACGATGACCGTCTTGACGATCGCGGGCTTGTCGATCTGCCAGGTGATGAGACTGAGCAGCAGCATGGCGAACACGGCCATGCCGAGTCGCGCGAGGATGACGCCGCCGGCAATGGCGCCCGCGTCGCGGGGCCGGCGCGCGACTTCGCGGGCTCCGAGATCATTGATACCGGTGCTCACGGCGACGAGCAGGTACCCGGCCAGCGCCGCCGCCAGCCCGAGGATGCCGAATCCCTCCGGGTCGAGCCGACGCGCCAGGTAGGCTGTCGCGATGAAGGCGATGGCTCGTGCCGACATCTCACCGCCCACCAGCGCGGCAATGTTCTTCAGGATGGTCGGAGAGCCCGCAGTCGACGTGGAACCGGCCGGGGAAACCGGATGCGAATCGGGGGATCCCCCGTAGCGGGTGGTGGGGGCGGGTTGGGCATCTGCCGGTGGGGATCCCCCGGCCTCCCCCGTGCAGGCATCAGGGGCTGACGCCTCCTCATCTGGAAGAATGCTCACGGCTCCTGCCGCCGGGGGACCGAGCTAAGGGACCACGCGCTGTGAGAGTCCACTTCCTCGCGCGCCGCCGCGTAGATCGCGCAGCTCAGATGTGATCGAGGAAGTCGCGCGTGGCCGCCAGCTCCGCGCGGGTGCGGGTGATGAAGAGCGTGGCGGCGATCACCAGATTGCGGCAGAATGCCACGAACCAGCCGGCGACGAAGCCGACCACGAACCCCCAGAAGCCGCCGACGAGCGCACCCGGCCAGCTGACCGTATACCCGTAGAAGTATTCCGCCAGTAGCGTGAGGGGCGGGCGGGACTCGGGCGGGTAGAGCAGGGTGATCGCGGTGATGCCGAGAACCAGGAGCGCCACTGCGAGCCCCACCGCGACACCGAACGCGCGCTTGTGCAGCGGCGCGAAGGCGAGCGCGACCTCCCGCGGGAGAGACTCGGATTCGGCCGTCGGGTGCGGCGGCCTGATAGTGGGCGGCATCATTCCTCCAGCCGAGTTGGGATTCGGGTGTCCGG
>JACDHR010000539.1 GCA_013820915.1 Gemmatimonadota bacterium | reverse complement strand
ATCTCATCGCTCTGGATGCGGACGACACGCTCTGGCACAACGAGACGATCTTCCAGGCGACGCAGGCGCGCTTTCGTGAGCTTCTCGTCCAGTACCACGACCAGGAGTGGATCGACCGGCACCTCTACGAGACGGAGAAGCGCAACCTCCAGCACTTCGGCTACGGCGTGAAGGGATACGTCCTCTCCATGATCGAGACCGCGACCGAGCTGACCGAAGGGCGAATTACCGGAAGGGAAATCCAGCGGATCATCGACTGGGGACGCGAGATGCTTCAGCATCCAGTTGAACTGCTCGAGGGAGTGGAAGAGACGGTCCGGGAGCTGGCTGATAGCCATCGCCTGATGCTCCTCACCAAGGGAGATCTCTTCGATCAGGAGAGCAAGCTGGCCCGATCAGGGCTGGGAGATCACTTCTCCGCCATCGAGATCGTCTCGGAGAAGGATGTCCGTACCTACAGGGCGGTGCTGGCTCGCCATCAGGTCCAGCCGGCGCGCTTCCTCATGGTGGGCAACTCCCTGCGTTCGGACGTGTTGCCGGTACTGGAGATCGGCGCAGCCGCCGTGCACGTCCCGTATCAGACCACCTGGGCCCACGAGCAGGTGCCTGAGGAGGCACTCCTCGGCAAGGAGTTCGTTCGGCTGGAGCGCATGCAGGAGCTTCCTGCATGGCTGAGATGATGACGTTCCAAGCAGATCGGGTCCGACAGCACATCCTGGTCGAGACGGAGTTCCTGATCTAGCACAGTCAGGGGCTCACCTTCGACCGCTTCGATGCCGACCAGACGCTTCGGCGTGCGTTCGTCCGCAGCTTGGAAGTGATCGGAGAGGCGGTCAAGAAGCTCCCGATGGGGTTCCGCGCGCAGCATCCGGAGGTGGAGTGGCGGCTGATTGCCGGGATGCGGGACCGGCTCATCTACGGCTACTTCGGTGTGGATTACCAGCTCGTGTGGGACGTGGTGCAGGAGAAGGCTCCGGAGCTGCAGCGCCACGTACGACATCTCCTCGACTCATCATCGGCGATCTCCTTTGGCACCCGCACCTCACGCACCTCGGTCGCTCCAGACGCTTGTCAGCCGACGATGACGATGCCTGCGCGGTTCGCTGCCTCATCGACGAGCTTGCGGCCGGGGCCAGCGCGCAGCGGCATCGCGGGCCTCGCCACCGCGAGGTCCGCTTGCCGCACGCGGTCACCGAAGAGGAGCAGCGCGCGGGCCGCGTTGAATTGCTGCGACATCCACACGAGGCCGTCGGTGTCGGCGAAGGTCCGATGAAGCGCCTGCGCCCAGAGGACCGTGCGCGGGTACTCCGTCGGGTGCATCGCCGTCAGGTCGCCCGGCTCGAGCTGCAGGCGCCGCAGCCCGGAGCCGAGCAGCTCGACCAGCTCGAGGTCGCGCCGCGGCTCGAGGGTCACGATCGCAGCCTCGTCCAGGCGGGACTCCGCAACGGTGCGGATCGCCCCCCGAACCGGGACATCGTGGAAGATCGTTTCGGCGATCGCCCCGTCGTCCAGATCGGATCCGTAGAGCACCGGTACGAGCTTGCCTGCTGCATCGGGGAAGAAGTGGAAGCGGCCCCGCACCCCGGCACCCGCGCGGCCCGGGTTGAACTCGTTTTCCCGGAAGCTGGAGCTGTAGACCCGTACGATCGGCTCGCCCTGCTCCCAGAGGTGGAAGAGCGGGGTGACGGTCTGGAAGTCCGGAGGTGCGGGGACCAAGTTTTCAGGTATCGAGACGCTCCACCGCGCGGCGCGCGGCCTCCAGCACGTCGGCCGGACGGCTCGTCAGCAGATCGACCGGTCGCTCTCCGTCCAGCCAACCCGAGTGGCTCACGAGCCAGAGCGCGAGCGCCCACGGGCTCCGGTCACCGAAGGTCCGGATCACCTCCGCGATGATCGGGAGCGGCCTGCCGTCGTCACCGAACTGGAAGGCGGGATAGCGATCGACCCTGCCGACCGTCACCGCGAGGATCTTCCCCGCCGCCTTCCAGCGGCTCGCCTGAGCCGCGGTGTTGCTGGCCGTCGAACCACTCAGCTCCGCGACCTCCCGGCTGCCGAGTGTCGGGAACTCGCGCAGAAAGCGCTCCCGCGCCTCCGCCTGCCTCTGCAGCTGCAGGACGCGTGACTCGTCGAGCACCCGCCCCTCGGCATCGGCGGTCAGGGTCTCCAGCACACGCTCGCTCTGCTCCTCCTCCCACGCCACACGCCGGGCGAAATCGCGGATCGCGGAGAGCAGCGGGCGTGACGCTGAGATCACGAGCGCCGACTCACCCTGCCGGATCTCCGGATGCGCCGAGACCAGACGCTCGCGCTCCTGGCCGCTCAGCTCCGCGACGCCGACGGTTTCCACTTCCTTCATATCAGGTTTCGATGACGATGATGATTGCGGGGGATTCGTTCACCAAAATCATGCAACCCCCGGGGCCGCGATGTCAAGCTGGACCGGGCTTGGGGATGCACTCGGTCGGGCTACTTCCCCTCGTGGGCGGCAGCTCCGCGTCCACCCGGAAACGGCGGCGCGGCTCCATCGCCTCAGCCGGCGAGCACCGGATGGTTCAGACGCCGCCCCATGTACGGGAGGCAGCAGAGATGTCCTCCGGCTCACGGTGGGAATCCTCATCCAGGATCTGCTCACTTGTCCCGCGCTCCGCAGGGGACTAGTTTAGCACATCGGTTCCATCTGGAACCGCGGCCCTGCCGTAAGGAGGAGTGCTATGTCGCAA
>JACDHR010000538.1 GCA_013820915.1 Gemmatimonadota bacterium | reverse complement strand
CTCTTCCACCATTTGTTGCGCCCGCTCCAGCGCGGCGCGCGGCGCCTCGAACGCGCCCCCATCGCTGAACGAATCGGGGGTGACGTTCAGGATTCCCATGATCCGCGGCCGATCCAGCGCGAGTGTACACCCGCGGATCGTCCACTCCCCCCCCTCCCGCCCGGCCCCTTGGCCGATCTCTTCCACCGCGCCCGCGATCACCGCGAGGCGTCGGGGCGTGGAGCAGCGGAGCCGGACCGGGAAGAATCGGCAGCGCCCGCCTTGCCCCGGGCAACTGATGCCACCTCGTCGAGCGCACTCTCCTCTTCGGAGTCCGCAGCCGACGGCAGCTCGAGACCGGACGGCGCGTCGGCACCCACCGGCTCCGGTATGCGCATCGGCGGAAGCTCACGCCCGGCCGCGAGCAGATCGATCTGCTCGCGGTCCAGCGTCTCCCGCTCCAGCAGCGCCAGCGCGATGGATTCCATCAGCGCCTCGTTCGCGCGAAGGATCACACCCGCCTGCGCATAAGCCTCGTCCAGCATGCGCTTGACCTCACCATCCACGAGCTGCGCGGTCTGCTCGCTCACCTGGCGGCGCTGGCCCAGGTCACGGCCGAGGAAGACCTCCTGTTCAGAGTCTCCGATCGCCATCGGGCCGACGGCTTCGCTCATGCCGAACTGCGTCACCATGCGCCGCGCCATCTGCGTGGCCCGCTCGATATCGTTCCCCGCACCCGTCGTCACCTTCTCCGGCCCGAAGATCATCTCCTCGGCGACCCGCCCTCCGAAGAGCATGACGAGCCGCCCGAAGAGGTAATCCTTCGAGTAGGAGTGGCGATCCTCTTCCGGCAGAGACGCGGTGATCCCGAGCGCCCGCCCGCGCGGGATGATGGTGACCTTGTGCAGCGGGTCGAGCCCCGGCAGCCGCAGCGCGACCACGGCGTGCCCCGCCTCGTGGTAGGCCGTCAGTTTCCGCTCGGCTTCCGAGAGAACCATGCTCTTCCGCTCCGCGCCGAGCATGACTTTGTCCTTGGCCTCCTCGAAGTCGATCATGTAGACCTTGTCGCGCCCCTTGCGCGCGGCAAGGAGGGCGCCCTCGTTGACGAGGTTGGCCAGGTCGGCGCCGCTCATCCCGGGCGTTCCGCGTGCGAGCGTCGTCACCTGCACATCGTCGGCAGCGGGGATCTTGGCGAGGTGCACGCGCAGGATCCCCTCGCGCCCCCTCACGTCGGGCGAGTCGACAACCACCTGGCGGTCGAAGCGGCCGGGGCGCAGCAGTGCGGGGTCCAACACGTCCGGCCGGTTGGTCGCGGCGATCAGGATCACTCCGTCGTTGGCCTCGAAGCCATCCATCTCCACCAGGAGCTGGTTGAGGGTCTGCTCCCGCTCGTCGTGCCCGCCGCCGAGCCCGGCGCCGCGGTGGCGACCCACGGCGTCGATCTCGTCGATGAAGATGATGCACGGCGCCTGCGCCTTCCCCTGCTCGAACAGGTCGCGCACGCGGGAGGCGCCGACGCCGACGAACATCTCCACGAAGTCCGAGCCGGACATGGAGAAGAAGGGACGGCCAGCCTCGCCCGCCACTGCGCGCGCGAGCAGCGTCTTCCCGGTACCGGGAGGGCCCACCAGCAACGCACCCTTGGGGATGCGGCCGCCCAGCCGTGAGAACTTCTTCGGGTCCTTCAGAAACTCGACGATCTCCTGCAGCTCGTACTTGGCTTCATCGGCACCGGCCACATCGTCGAACGTCACCTTGGGGGTATCGCCCGCGAGGAGCCGCGCCTTCGACTTCCCGAACTGGAAGGCTTTGTTGCCGCCGGACTGCATCTGGCGGATGATAAAAATCCAGAAGCCGAGGATCACGATCCAGGGAAGGAAGCCCCAGAACACCCCCCACCAATCGCGGTCCGCTCCACGGGCCGAGATATGGACCCCGGCCGTTTCCAGACGCGCGATCAGCGCCTCGGAATCACGCACCGGGAGCGTGGTCCGGAAGCTGGTGACGTCGCTTACCTCGCCTACGACGATCGGCGAGCGGAAATCTCCCTCGATCACCTTGCCTTCGATGACTTCGGCGCTCGCGACGTTCCCGCGTTCCAACTCGCGGCTGAACTCGATATAATCGACTTCTTCGGGAACGACTTCCTGCCGCCCCATCATCTGGAGCAGCACGAGCGGAATCAGGAACACCAGCGCCCAGAGGGACGCGGTGCGCGAGAAGCGGCCCCAGCGTGGTGTCTTGCGGTCGTTGGACGAACGATCAGCCATGATTACTTCCTTGACTTCGGAAAGCTGCCATCCCAATGCATTCGTGAACGGGGACGGCGTGGCGACTCACAGGCTCGCGATGAACGGGAGGTTACGAAAATCCTCCGAGTGATCCAGTCCATACCCGATCAGGAACTCGTGCGGCGCATCGAACCCTACCCAGCGCGGCTCCCTGACCAGGTCGACTGCGATATGCTTGTGCAGCAGTGCACAGATCTCCAGCGAGCGGGGCTTCCGCTCCTGGAGAAGCGGAACCAGGCGGTTCATGGTGGTCCCGCTGTCCACGATATCTTCCACGAGGATAACGTGGCACCCCTCGATCTGCGTCGTGGGGTCGTAGAGCAGGTGCACCTCGCCGGAGGTGGCCGTGCCGCTGCCGTAGCTGGAGGCGACGAGGAAATCCACCTGAGCCGGCCGTGCGACATGGCGCACCAGATCGCTCACGAAGATAAAGGACCCCTTGAGGAGCCCGATCA
>JACDHR010000537.1 GCA_013820915.1 Gemmatimonadota bacterium | reverse complement strand
CGCTCGTGCAGATCGCGATCGGAACGGGGCTTCTCGGCTACCTCGCTTTTGCTCTCGGGCTGGTCGGGTGGTTACGTCCCGGTGTACTGAGCGTGGTGCTCGCAGGAGGGTTGGTGTCCGCGGCGCTCGTTCTCGCGCGGAGCTCCGGCCCGCACGTGGGGAGTGGACTCGAGCGGCGGTGGTTTCTCGCAAGGGGCCTCCCTCGCTGGAGCGCCGTCGCCGGCCTCTTCGCGGTGTTGCTCGCGCTGCTCGGTGCCCTGCTGCCGGAGATCGAGTACGACGCGCTCTGGTACCACCTGACCTTCCCCGCGCGCTATCTCCGCTCCGGGTGGCTCCTCGATCTTCCATCCGAGCACATGTCGCCGGTACCGCAGCACGTAGAGCTTCTCTATACCTACGGGTTGATGTTCGGCGATGCCCGCGGCGCGAAGCTGATCCATTTCGGGTTCGGCCTGCTGGCCGCGCTCTGGACCGGGCTACTCGCCGCTCGGTACGTGGGGCGTCGCTGGGCATTGCCCGCGGCGGCTCTATTCGTCACCGCACCGACCGTGACGTGGGAGATGACGACGGCGTACAACGAGCTGCCACTCACCTTCCTCGCGATCGGGGCGACCACTCTGTTACTGCGGTGGAGGGAGCGCGGAGACCGGCAGCTGCTCGTCATCGCCGCACTCCTCCTCGGGCTCGGGCTGGCGGGCAAGCACCTGGCGTACTTCTTCCTCGTACCGCTCGCCGCGGTTGTGCTGCTCGCGCCGATGGCGACAGGAGAGCGCGGAGCGGCGCGCCGCTTCGGCGACGCTGCTCTCTTCTGCACCATTGCAGTCGCCGTGGCTCTGCCGTGGTACGTGCGCGCGTGGTATTACACTGGAAATCCGCTCTTCCCGATGTTCTACGACGTGCTGACCAGCGCCGGGCTCGAGATCCGGCGGTGGGACGCGCAGGCACAGCGGGGCTGGGGGGCGGCGATGGACCGCTACGGACATGGGCGCGCTCCGCTGGACCTGCTCCTTCTGCCCTGGCGCATGACGTGGGACGGGGTGCGATATGCCGGCTCGCTCGGCCCGGCCTGGCTGTTCTTCCTGCCGCTCCTGCCGCTCGCCTGGAAACGGATCGCGCTTCCGCTCCGGCTGCTTGCTTTCATTGCGGGGGCGTACTTCCTCCTGTGGGTGACGCCTTACTCGTCGTTCCAGGTTCGATACCTAGTTCCCCTCGTTCCGCTGCTGAGTATCCTCGTCGTGGCCGTGATTCGCGAACTGCAAGTGCTGTTGCGCCACGCAGGTTCGCGTACTCTGCAGGGCCTGCCCGCAGGGCTGATGATCGTGGTTCTCTTCCTGAACCTCCCCGTCTTCCTTCCCCTCGCGGACGCGCGGGTGGGCTGGATCCCGAACACCATCCATTCCATCAAGCCGAGTGCGTGGGCAACAGCGGTCGGCTTGTACGATGCAGATCGCTACACCGCCGCGCGCGTCCGGCCCTACTCCGCGGTGCAGTTCATGAACGCGGAGCTGGCCCCGGACGCGCGGGTGGTCACCTTTTCCGAAGCCTCGCACTTCTATACCCGCGCCGAGATGCTGCACGACTACTCCCGCTCCGTGGCGGCCGGGACGTGGGGCGCCCGCCGCCCGGGCAGCGAAGACGAGGCCTACCGTTCGCTGCGCGCCGCCGGGGTCACTCACATTCTCTGGGACAAGGTCCGTCAGGACATAGACGATGATGATTTCGCCGTTCGATCGCCTGCGTTCCGGGAACGTTACACTCGCCGCGTGTATGAAGACGCGCTCGTGGAGCTCGATGAGTTGCTCTGACCCCTCTTCGACGGTAGTCTTCGCCTGCCCGCTCCTTCCGCACACGCGGATCCGCGGGACGTAATCCCGACCGTTTCAATCCCCCTTCGTGACGCAGAAGTTTCTCCCTCGTCTTACGAGGAAACGCAGCCATATTCGTCTCGCACCGATAAGGCGATGCCCTCGCGCACCGATCTCTCTTTCAGCATCAGCCCCCGTAGTGCAGCGGTCGTCCTGTCCGTCGTGGCGGTGGTCCTCAGCCTCCTGAGCTGGCTTGCCCACTTCGCGCACTATGCTCTCCGCTATGACAACCTGTTCGGCTTCCGCGGGCTGTTCGACGTCGGCAGCGACATCAGCATCCCCACCTGGTACTCCTCCTTCGCATTGCTGATCAGCGCCATTCTGCTGGGGCTAATCGCCACCGTAAAGACGCGGAATGCAGAGCGCTACGCGAAGCACTGGGCCGCTCTCGCGATCATCTTCCTGCTCATGTCCGTAGACGAGGTGGCCGGCTTCCACGAGAGGTCCGGCCAGCTGCTGAGCAGGTTCGTGGAGACGACGGGAGTGTTATATTACAGCTGGGTGATTCTCGGCATCGCGTTCGTTATCGTCTTCGTCATCGCCTACCTCGGGTTCCTGGTGCACCTCCCCCCCCGTACTCGAAACCTGTTCATCGTGGCGGGAGCTGTGTTCGTCGGCGGCGCGTTGGGCGTGGAGATGTACAATTCGCGATACGAGTACCTCTACGGCATGGACCTGCATTACCAGACCACGACCACGATTGAGGAGTTTCTGGAAAAGATCGGTATTGTGATATTTATTTACGCGCTGTTATCCTACATGCGTAAGTATCTCCCCAGCTTCTACATCCGGATCGACGGCGCGGAGGACGGGCGCTCGGGTTCAGCGGTTAAGATATGAAACTCCCCCGCTGGAGTAGAC
>JACDHR010000536.1 GCA_013820915.1 Gemmatimonadota bacterium | reverse complement strand
GAATACGTCCGACTTGTAGTCGGCGACCACCCAGCCGCCGTTCTCCCGGAACGCAAGATCGATCACCCCTTCCACAACCTGTCGCGGTGCGGCCCACGGAGAACTCGAGTCCTTGTCCACATCCGTGGGCACGAACCCCATCCCGTTCAAATCCTCCCGGCTGAGCGAGAGCGAGAAAGGTGCCTCGACGAGAAGCTGTTCGGCGTCCCGCGCGCGGCGCCAGAGGGCGGAGCGGCGCAGGGTCTCCACGAGCTGGATCAGCTCGTCCAGCTCTGTGGGTTCTCCCCGTTCGTCCCGCGGGCGACCGGCGTCGATCAGGAAGCTGCGGCACGCGGTACGGAGCGGCCTCCCGGCCAATCCGCGGCTGGCGGCCTCCAGCGCGCGGTGCACGGCGGTGCCCCACTCCGAGCCTCGCCCGGTCAAGTCCCCCTCACCTCCACGTTCCGGCGCATGGGTGACATCCACCTTTTTTACCCGGCTGGTGACGGAAGCCGCATGGTAGTTCCTCTTCCGGAGAGCACGGCGGGCGGTATTGATCCGCGTGATCCTCTCTCCGATCTCCTCGGCGGTCGTCTCCAGCGCCTTGCGCGGAGGTGCGGGGAGCGGCGGGAGTCGGACCTCCTCCGCAAGGTCCTCGGCGTCTAGCGCGGGGTGCAGCTTCGCCCAGCAGGAGGTCATGTCCGTGACCGCACAGCGGGAGACCAGCAGCTCCTCGGCAGTGCGGGTGACCGCGACATAGAGGAGCCGGATCTTCTCGGCTTCTCCGAAGGGGCGCTCGGCAGCGACGTAGCTTTCCCACCCCGGCGGCTGCGCGATCACCGGCGGATGCATGGATCGCATGCTGTCGGTGATCTGGAGCCATCCCATCGCCTCTCCATGATCCGAGCGCGAGATATGCCGGTCGATGCCGTGCTCGGAGACCAGCGCCGGGCAGGCGAGTATCACGACCTTCGCCTCCAGCCCTTTCGCCTTGTGCAGGTTCATGACGCGGACTGCGTCCACGTCGCCCGGCATGAGCGGGGCTTCCGCCTCGGCTTCAAGTGCAGCGTCCAGCACCTCGATCGCTTCGGTGAGCGAGGTGTGCCCGTCCAGTCCCGCTACGCGCAGCGCGTCCATGGCGTAAACCAGCACGCCCGCTCGGGTAGCGCCCAGGTCGCCCGCCGCGGCGTAGGGGAGCAGCCCGAGCCGCTCGACGATCCGCGGCACGGCTACGTCGGCGGGTGAAGAGCGCACCCACCCCCAGAACTCGCGCAGCTGCCCGAGCGCACTGGCCACCGGCCCCTCCGGCCGCGCGGCGCGGGTGAAGCCGAAGCCGCCCCCCGCATGCGTATGCGCGTAGAGCTGCTCGTGCGAGAGGCCGAAGAACAGGCTTTCCAGCACGGCCAGCGTGAGCACGGGATCTCCCGGATCGGCGAGCGCCCGGAGGAGAAGGACCAGATCCTTCAGCTCCTCCTCCATCCCGACCTGCGCACCGGAGACCTGCACGGGGATGTCCCGCGCCTCCAGCGCGCGGGCGTACTCCGCCAGCGGGTGCTTGGTAGAGGTAAGGATCATGAAGTCGCGTGCCTGCCGCTCGCCGGAGCGGATCCGCTGCTCGATCCATGTCGCGAGCTGCGTGGCGTCCATCGGGGCGAGCCGTCCCGCCGCACCCTTGCCCGGCTGGCTCTCCTCGACCTGGTAGCTAAAGATCCCCTGCCGGCGTCCGGGGGCGGGGTTCACGTTAAGCGGGGCGAAGGCGGCCTGGTGCTCCGTCTCCACGGCCGGAAACATCTCCGACGAATTGAACACCTTCTCGACCAACGCCTCGACGGGCGGCGTGGAGCGGAAGTTCGCGGTCAGCTTGAGCACGGCCCCGAACTCCCGGAAGCGCCGCTTGACCTGGTTGTAGACGACGATATCCGCGCGCCGGAAGCGGTAGATGCTCTGCTTGGGATCGCCGACCACGAAGAGCGCACCGGACCGGGGCACGGCACGCGACCAGTCGCCGCCGCACTCGTTCCCGGCGGCCAGCAGGAAGACTACCTCGGCCTGCACCGGGTCGGTGTCCTGGAACTCGTCCACCAGCAGGAAGCGGTACCGCTCGCCAAGCTCCCTCCGCGCCGCTTCGTCAGTCCGGAGCAGTCGGGCGGTGAGGAGCAGCAGATCCTGGAAATTGAGGTTTCCCGAGCGTAGCCGCTCGGTGGCGTAGAAGGCGGAAGCGGCACGGGCGAAGCGGATCGCCACCGGATATCGATAGACGAGCCACTGCTCCAGCAGGCGGGCGGCGGGGCCTTCCTCGCCGCAAAACTCGTCCCACGCGGCGCAGAGGTCCTTGGCCGCCTGCTTGGCTGCCCTATCGCTTCCCCACTTGTACTGTGTGATCTTGTGCTTCTTGCCGACCGCGGTGGCGAGCGCGTCCAGGAAGGCGAGATCACTCTCCCAACCGAGCACGTAGCGCGAGAAGCGCAGCGAGCGGATCTTTATCTGTAGATCGTCCCAGCCCTTGTCCGGTTCCACCTCCGGCATGAGATGGGAGGAGTCGTCCAGCAATCTCTGCAAAGTGCGTTGAACTGCCTCGATCTCCGCCCGGTCGAGCCGCTCCACGCGAGGAGCGGCCCAGCGGACGTCCGGGTTACCGCTCACCTCCTTGAATGCCTCTTGGAGCTGCGCGGGCCGCAGGCCGACTTTGGCCAGGCGGGCGAGCAGCGGCGAGCGACGGCTGCTCAGGTGCTCGAGGAAGCGCTCCCAGCACTCC
>JACDHR010000010.1 GCA_013820915.1 Gemmatimonadota bacterium | reverse complement strand
TGCCACGCTATCGAGGTCGAGCGCAGCATCACGGCGCAGGATGTAATCGCCACCTTGAGCTACCTCTTCCAGGTACATGGAGAGCCCGAGTACATCCGCAGCGACAACGGACCGGAGTTCATTGCCAGCGCAGTCAAGCAGTGGCTCGCCTCCGCAGGCGTGCAGACGCTCTACATCGAGCCAGGCAGTCCGTGGGAGAATGCCTACGTGGAGAGCTTCAATGGCAAGCTGGAGGACGAGCTGCTGGGCCGGGAGATCTTCACCAGCCTGTTGGAGGCCAAGGTGCTCATCGAGCAGTACCGAGTCGAGTACAACCACGAGCGGCCCCACAGCGCTCTGGGTTACCAGACACCGGCGGAGTTCGCCGCCCGGTGCCAAGCCGACGATGCGGCCGGTGCAGAGGCGAACGGGCAGCCGCGCCCGGGTTTTCCACACGCTGCTGCGGGGAGCTGCACCAAGGTGCTCTCCTCGCAGCGCGTGGAAAACTCACCCTCTCACGTACTCTCATAACGACTGGACCAGAAAATGGGGTCTTGACACCCCGCGTTGACGTAGTAGCGACCCGGCGCTACCTTCACCCTCGTCGGCACGTGCGCGTGCCCCGCGAGGACCAGATCCAGTGTCGGATCGGCGAGAAGCTGCTCCCGTGCCCAGGCTTCGATAAACGGCGCCCGGTGCTTCGGGCCTCCGCTCTCTGCAGGAGCACCGGGCGCGACCTTGTCCTCCGTCTTGGATGCCCAACCGGCGATGCGGGCGAACAGATCCGGGTGGAGCGCGCGGTACGAGACGCTCGTGAGCGCGTACGATGCTGTGAGTGTCGAGGAGATGCGCGAGGAGATGGAGCGGCGCCGGAAGGCCAATTGACAGCAGGGAATTGACAGCAGGTGGGAAAAGGAGGAGACACGGCGGCGCCCGATAAGGCGGAGAAAAGCAACGCCGCCAAGGCTTTCACCCTGGCGGCGTCTTGTCATCTGCCGCAACCTGACGCGATGCCGCTAGGACATCCACTCCTCCCGTTCCCGATGAGCAAGCTGCACGAGAAATCGCTTGAAACCAAGGTGGCGTGCGCAACCTGCCACTGATGGGGACCCAATCTTGTGCAGCATGCGAGGACTAATTGACAGCACAATTGACAGCGCGGCCCCGAGTCGGCAGCACCCTCGAGGAACCTGATCATGCCACGCGTCCCTACCCTGCAGCGATTCGAGTTGCGCGAGCAGCGAGCGGAGGCGGCAATCCGCCGGGGTCGGCTCCAGGTCACGCTGTGCTTTGTAGAGGCAACGCTCGGGGAGCCGGAGACACCAGCCGTCGGAGTGCCACCGGCGCTGGCGCCGCCCTCACCCGAGAAGGTTGCTGGGAGCCTGTGCGGTGCACGCCGCAGCCTGGAGAAATGGGCGGACGGGATCCGCTCTGCGACAGTGTCCGGGTTTGAGAGGCTTTCGGCAGGGTTCCTTGCCACGCGGCGGTGAAGGAAGCGCTTGCGCCAGTCTCAGCCGTGCAGGTATTGTAGTGCAGCCGCTGCGCTGCAGCGAGGGCGGCCGGGCGCGGGTGTGCCGCCGACGGAGATCATTGGCAGGCTCTCCAACCGCTCGCCGCTTCCTTGTAGCTGCTCGATCCCGCGCCCGATGGGCGCTGTCCCTTCGCCGTGGAGGTCGCGATGCGATCTGCGTTTCTGATGCTGCTCCTGCTCGCGGGCTGCGCCGCGGGTCCGCCGAGCCCGGCGCCACCTGCATCGCCGACCCCGACCGCTGCACCCGCGACCGCGACGGACACCGCCAGGAGTCCAGGCACACCCGTGCAGGCTCCCACGCCCGCGCGGGCTGTCCGTCAGGCCCAAGATGACCGACCCGGGGTGGCGGTCTTCCCCTTCAGCGCGGGTGCGTTGCTCGGCAGGCAGAGGGAGGATGCGGAGACGGTGGAGGCTTTGCGCGTAGGGCTCCAGCAGATGCTCCTCACGGAGCTGGCGCAGAACTCTGCCCTGCGCATCGTCGAGCGCAGCCTGCTGCGCGAGGTGCTCGAGGAGCAGAACCTCGGCGCCTCCGGCCGGGTGGATGCGCAGACCGCCGCTCGGGTCGGGCAGCTCGTCGGTGCCCGCTACGCGATCGCCGGGGTCTTCATGGAGGCTGGCGCCTTCCGGATGGACGCCCGCATCATCGATGTAGAGACAGGAGAGATCCTCCGCGCGCAGGAGGTGCGCGGCAGGCGGGACGACATGTACGATCTGCTGGTCCAGCTCGCCGCGAAGATCACCCAGGATGTGAACCTTCCGGCGCTGCCGGCCGCGGCAATGCGCGAGCGGCGCGCCCGCGAGATCCCGGCGGAGGCGGTAACCCTGTACTCCAGGGCGCAGGTCTATCAGGACCACGGCCAGACGGAGCGGGCGATCGAGCTGTACCGGCGAATCGCGCAGGATTTCCCGCAGATGACCGAAGCGCAGCAGGCGCTGGAGCAGCTCACCCAGGGGTAAGGCCGCCGCTCAGCGAGTCTCCTCGAGCAGCTGCGCAGCCACCGAGGCCGGCACCGCCACCAGCGTCTGCCGGCCTTCCTCGTGCCAGCCGCCGAAGAGCACCGCCAGCACCTCGCCGTTGGCGTCGAAGATCGGGCTGCCGCTCCCGCCGGGCGCACCATAGCCCTGGACCTCGAGCATCCACGCGGTCACGGAGCCGAGGCTGCCGGCGGCGAGCAGCGGCTGCGCAAGGCGCACGCGCTGCGATCCGGCCGGCGGCTCGGTCTGCGTCTCGTGCGGGTAGCCGAGTACTGCGACGGCGGCGCCCAGCCGGACGGTGTCCGGCCGCAGGTTGAGCGTGCGGACGGTCGGCACGCCGCCCAGGATGTTGTCCACCTTGATCACCGCCAGGTCCGCCTCGGCTGAGATCCGCAGGATGCGGGCGGGCCACACCTGCTCCGAGCCGGAGAACTGGATCGCGATGCGCCGCGCCCGCCTGCCGTCTTCCCCTACCACGACGTGCCGGCTGGTGAGCAGCGTGGCATCAGCGCGTACGGCGAAGGCGGTGGCGGTGCTGATCTCCCCGCTCTCGGACTCCGCATAGATCCGTGCGATCGCGCGGCGGTTCTCCCGCTCGATAGTGCGGAAGTCCAGAGTTGCCGCGGTCTGCTGGCGCTCGAGCGTGGTGGTCGCCGTCTCGAGCTCGCGGCGCAACGTGGGCAGCCGGGCGCTCTCGCCGCGGTCGGTGGCGCGTTCGAGGCGGCCTCGCGCCTGCTGCACCTGCTCCTGCGACTCGCGCAGCGCCTCCGCAAGGCCTCCGAGCTGCCCCTCCAGCGCGCGAATCGTCTGCTCGCTCGATATCAGGATGCTGTCGAGCCGCTCATTCAATCCGCTCCGCTCGCGCTCCCACGCCGCCTGCTGCCTCCCGCCCGCGTACAGGAAGGTGCCCACCGCGGCTGCCAGTAGGAGCGCGAGCGCCACCGCGACCATGCGCAGACCGCGCGTCTCCCGGGCGACCGCGACCTGGATGCGCAGCGTCGGCGATTCCTCGCGCTGGACGGCGGGCGGTAGCGCGGGAGCCGCCGCCCTCGATGGCGTCGCCGCCGAGCCGGCTGCCGCGGTCCCAGCGGCTGGCGTGCCGCCGCCCGCCGCGCGGAACTCGACCTCGGGACCGTAACGGCCGAAGGCGATGCGATCCCCGGCCCGCAGCACGGTGGCGGCCTCGACCGGGCGGCCGTTGAGGAAGGTGCCGTTGCGGCTCTCCAGGTCGCGCAGCACCCAGAGGTCGCCGTGGCGCGTCAGCGTGGCATGCCGCGCGGAGACCTCGAGTTCGTTATCTGCGTCGAAACGGAGGTCGGCGTCCGGGTGGCGGCCGATGAGGATACTCTCGGCCGCGAGAGTCAGGTTGCGCCCTGCAGCGGCACCGCTGAGTACGTGGAGATCGGCATCCAACGGCGGTTCGCCTCCTGGGGCGGCGCGGCGTGGCCGTCGGCTCGCCGCGGTCTGAACGGGAAAGGAGAGAGGACTCTCAGTAGCTCGGGATGGTATAGACCTGCCGCCCGACGGCATCCTGGTCGCGCGGCTCGTCCAGCCCGACGCCGTCGACCTGCGCCAGCAGCACGGTGATGTTGTCGGGTCCGCCCCGTTCGTTCGCCAGACCGATCAGCTCGCCGCCCACCGCTGTCAGGTCCGGGCTCTGCGCGACGGTATGCGCCAGCTCGTCCCGCGGCACGAGCCCGGAGAGGCCGTCAGAGCAGATCAGCACCACGTCGCCGCGGCGCAGCTCCTGGTAGGTCAGATCGATTTTCACCTCGGGCTGCGCTCCCAGCGCCTGCAGTACGAGGTTGCGCTGCTCGCTCCGCTCGGCCTCCTCCTCGGTCAGCACCTCGGAATCGACGAGCGCCTGGACGAGCGATTGGTCGCGGGTGATCTGGATCGCCTTCCCCCGGCGGACGAGGTAGGCGCGCGAGTCGCCAACCTGCCCGAGATAGAGGAAGCCGTCCAGTACGCCGACCACGGTGGCCGTGGTGCCCATGCCCTGGTACTGCGGGTTGCGCAATGCTTCCTCGAGGATGCGCGCGTTGGACTGCTCGACCGCCTCAAGGAGCCGTGCGGCGAACTGCCGCGGGGAGTGGTTGCGGTCGCCACACCAGCGGGTCACCATCTCCTCGTGGATGGTCAGCGCGGCGATCCGGCTGGCAATGGCCCCGCCTTTCGTCCCACCCATTCCGTCGGCCACGAGCAGGAGCGCACCCTTGGGGCCGACGATGAAGCTGCCACTCTGCGTGCGCTCCGAGGTGGAGATCGCCCGGGAGAGCAGCACGCCTTCCTCCGCGGCAGAGCGGCTGAGGTCGGCGACCAGGTAGCTGTCCTGGTTCTCCACCCGCCGCCGCCCCGGATCGCTGTGGACGGAGACCGTGAGGTGGATCGGCCGGTCTTCGCGCTCGAAGGGATTCATTCTCGCTGCCTCCGGCAGTTCTCGAGCAGCGCTGCGAAACCGGGTCCATCGGGCCGCAACGAGAGCGCCCGCTCGAGCCAGGTCACGCACTGTCCGGCCTCGCCGGCCGCCAGCCAGGCGGACCCCAGCACGTAGGCCGCGAACGCGCGGTTGCGGGCGCCTGCGCCGTCGAACTGCCACACCAGGGTCGCCGTGTCGCGGATCGCCTCCAGCTCGCGCGCCGGGCGAGCGCCGGCTCCGTCGCCGAGCAGGTCGAGCTGACGGAGGAGAGCGGCGTTGGCTTCCTCAGCGGTCAGTGAGGGCGCAGTCGGCGGCGGTTCCCGCCGCTCGGCCGGGGGATCGGTTCTCACCGGCGCGAGCTCCTCCTGCGCTGGCGTGCGTTCGGCTGGTGGCGGGCGGGCACGGGCCGGCGCGGGATCCTCCGCGGGAGGCAGCAGAGCGATCGCGGCGGTGTCCGGCTCTGCAGCCGTGAAGGTGTCCGAAGGCGCGCCAACTGGTGGCGTAGTCTCGGCCGCCTGCTCTGCCCCGCTCGTGCTCAGCAGCGTCCAGCTCGCGGCTGCCACCACCACCAGCGCCAGCGCGCCCCCGGCGGCGGCCGGCCAGCGGCGGCTGGGGGGCTTACCGGATGCACCCCTTCCCTCCGCCGCTTCCCCTGCCGCGGCGGCGGTCACTACGGGCGGAACGGAGAGGCGGGTCGCGGGAACGGTGGTCGGTGCCTGCCGCGCGCCCGTCAGCTCAGCTGCTCCCCTGGCGAACACCGGCGCGCCGCCCGCCGCAGCGGACCCCGGCGCCGTGAGGACGGCGGCGAGCTCGCGTGCGAACTCGGCGGCGCTGGCATGACGCTCCGCGGGTTTGCGGGCGAGTGCCCGATCCAGGACGGGCTGGAGGGCAGCGGGAAAATGTGCGCCGGGGAGCAGCTCCGCGAGGGTGAGCGGTTGCCCGGTGAGCCGCTGCACCATCATGTCCTGTGTGGACTCGGCGCGGTAGGGAAGGGTGCCGGTCAGCATGCGCACCAGTACCAGTGCGAGAGAGTAGACGTCGCTGCGTCCGCTTACCCGGTCGCCGATGAGCTGCTCGGGGCTCATGTACTCGGGAGTGCCGATCACGAAGCCCAGCCGCGTGACCTCGCTCTCCCCCTCCTGCGCTCCCTTGGCGATGTCGAAGTCCACCACCTTCACCACATCGTGGCCTTCGCGGCCGGGGGCGATCATCAGGTTGGCGGGCTTCAGGTCGCGGTGGACGATCCCCGCGTCGTGGGCGGCCTGCAGTCCCTCGGCGGTCTGCCGGGCGATCTCGACCGCTCGCTCGAGCGGCAGGGCTCCCTCCCGCTCGAGCAGCTCCCGCAGCGACTCGCCGGGGATGAACTCCATCGCCCAGAACTGATGGCCGTCGTCGGTCTCGCTGTAATCGTAGACGGTGCAGACGTTGGGATGCTGGATGCCGCCCACGTTACGCGCCCCGCGGGTGAAGCGGGCGATGGCTTCCGGATCGGCGGCCAGCGAGTCGCGCAGCACCTTGATGGCGTCCATACGGCCGATCTTCAGGTGCTCGCCGAGGTAGACGGCGCCCATCGCACCCTCGCCGAGCTTCTCGACGATGCGGTAGCGGCCCGCCAACACCGTGCCTACCAGGCCGCTTCCGGACACAGAGTCGCCCGCCGCTGGGGTCTCCGCCGTCCGGCCCGCCGCCCCGCTCGGGTCGCCCCCTCCCATCCCTCCGACCGACTCGGGCTTCGTCATCATCTCTTCCGGTTGTGCCCGGGCCAGCCGGTGCACCTGGTCCTCGCGGCGGACCCTAGCAATCCTGCGCCCGCTCCCGGCGCTCGATCCAGCGTACGGGACCCTCGAAGCGGCGCACGCGCACGATCTCGATCGGGTAGGCGGCCACGGTGAAGCGCCGACAGCCCTGGAAGACGCGGACGACCGCCGCCAAGGCTTCCTCGGTGCGGCCGTCGGCTGTGCGCTCGGGGCGGAGCGCGACGCTGTCCACGTGGATCTCGTCCTCCGGCGTCATGCGACCGGCCGCGACCACCAGGAGCATCTCCCGCGCGAAGTCCACCGGCGGCGCCGCGGGGGGCGAGACCTGGCGTGCGGTCGCCTCCTGCCACATCTGCCGGTACGCATCGACGTCGCGGATCACCTGCCGCACCGAGTCCTGAATGCCGCCGGCGTTCCCCTGGTAGACCACGTCGGCAGGCCCGAGCGCGCTCCAGACTACCGCCGGCTCCGGCGCCGCAGCGGGGACCGGGGCGGGCGCTGCGCCGCCGCGGCGGCAGGCGGGAAGGAAGACCGTCACTCCGCAAAGCACCAGCAAGAAGAGATTGCGCATCGCTCGTCGCTCGAATCGAAACACCATTTATCGGAGCCCCGGCGCGCCTGCGCCGGGGCCTCCGCGCCACTCAGCCGACGATCCTGCCGGGGCAGGCGAGGCCGTTGAAGAAATCGCTACGGAAGACCGCCGGCGCGCCGGGGTCGAAGCGCACCTCACCCCGCAGCGGGGCCGACGCGCCGGGGATCGTCCACTCCAGCCGGTAGCTGCCGTCGGGCTGCGACTGCCATCCACGAGCGTCGCCGAAGAAGCGGAAGACCGCCCAGGTGCCGGTCCGCTCGATCGGTGACACGTCCGCGCCGTCGATGGTGACCCGCACCTGCTGCGCGCTCCGGCCATCCCAGATGAAGGGGTAGGACGACTGCCGCGTCGGGGTGAAGGTCTGCGACCTCCCGTCGATGCTGATCGTCACCGCCGACGCGCCGGCGGGCGGCTCGAGCCGCAGGAAGAAGTTGACCTTCGGATCGGCGCCGGCCGCGAAGAGACCGCGAGAGACGCGTGCGCCGTTGTTGAGGAAGCTGATGAACGCTCCCGAGGGGGCGGGGTTCGCCGACGGGTGCCGCGCGAAGCCGATGGTGCCCTGGCGCACCACGAAGTTCGGCAGCGTGCTCTCGATCTGCCAGAGCGCGCCGGCATCGGGCTGGAAGAGGCCGACGACCTGGTCGAGATCCGCATCCGCGGCACCTGCGCGGAAGGGGAACCGCGCGGCGACGGCGCGGAAAGGCGTGCAGAACGATTCGCCCGCCTTGTTCGCCTCCTCGGCGGGCATGCCGCGCAGCGCGACCTCGATGCCGCCGACCGGCTGCTGCAGCAGCCGCTGCACCTCCTGGCCGGCCACCGGCGCGCCCCCGGCCACCGGGAAGGCCCGGGCGATCTCGTCCACCGCCTGCCGAACCTCGCCCGCCTTGGTCGAGGCCTGCATCAGCGCCAGGTTGCGCATGTCGGCCGTCGCCGCCGCCGCCACCGTGCCGAGCTCGGCCTGCAGCGCCGAGAGCTTGGCGATGTACGCCTGCGCCGCCGCGCTGGCGATGTAGCTCTCCTGCGCGTCCGGGGCCACCATGGTGTGGACGGGCGCGAAGTCCTTGATGACCACCGAGTCCACGTCGGTGTTCTGCGAGACCAGGAAGAACATGCGGAAGAGCGGCGACTGGTTGCTGCCGAGCCGGGCGAGCGCACCGGCCGCGGCCGGACCATCCACCCCCACCACCTGCCCCGAGCGCAGGAAGCTCTGCCAGTGCTGGGTGTAGTCCTGCACGTAGCGGGTGCGGAGCGCCTGCGCCAGCTTCGCGCGGTCCTCGGCGGCGACGCAGTTCTCGCCCAGCACCCATACCTCGTCGCCGAAGAGCTTGTTGACATCGCTCAGCTTCTGCTGCACCGCCTCCCAGCCGGGCGCGGTGAACTGCCAGGGCACGGAGTACGTGTTGCGCACCACTGTCTCGGCGCCGGGCACCAGCTGGTGGAACTGCAGCGGGCTCTGGGTGCGGAAGGGGTCGAGCACCAGCATCTGGTAGAACTGGTTGGCGTCGGTGGCGCCGCAGAGGAACGCCCTTGTCTGCCGCACCAGCGGATCGACCGGCGCGTCGCTGTAGGGATTGCCGAAGGGCAGCTCGGCGCCGTAGAAGTCGAACTGGCGGCGTACCAGCTCGAGGCGCGCCGCGTCGAGCTGTCGGCCCGCCCCCCAGTGGTCGAGCAGCACCGGCGTCAGGAAGGCGGAGGTGCTCTCCTCGTTGTGGGTGGTGGTGATCAGGTGCGCTTTGAGGGCATCATAGATCCGCCCGAAATCGCCGGCGCCGGTCGGCGACTCGGGTACCCCCTCGAGCGTGGCCCGCAGATCGACGCGCGCGCTGTCCCAGAGGAGGTGGGCGAAGCGGTCGAAGTAGAGCCGGCGCAGCTCGGGCTCGATCTCGCCGCCGGTGTAGAGGCCCCAGGCGAAGCGGCCGGGACGGCGGCCACGCTGGAAGCGCTCGAGGCGCTCGACCTCCCCGCGCAGCACGTCGAGCCGGAGCAGCGCATCCTCCGTGGGGAGCCCTCCCTCGCCGCCGGGGAGCGTCTGCACCCCCTGCGCCGCCGCGATGGCGTCGCGCTCGAGGCCGCGGTTGTTGGCGTAGGAGACGGTGAATCCGCCGACGAGCAGCAGGAAGAGGACGGCCGCGGTGGCGAGCCCCACGCGCCGCAGGTGGTTGACGCGCGTGCCGCCGCCCGTGATGCGCGCCGCCGCCTGGTCCCGCAGGATGATTTCGCGGAAGATCCGCCCCAGGAAGATCCACTCGGGCACCTTGCGCGAGCCCGGTCGAGGTGCGGCCCCCTCCAGCGCCGTCTGCACCTGTCGCGCGCTGAAGACGCTGGTGGCGCCCAGGGCGATCTGCGGCCCGGCAGCGGCCGCCGGCCGCTCGGTCACCCCCGGATCGCTGACGATTACCGCCCGCACACCGGTGAAGTAGAAGCCTCGGAGGAAGGGCGAGAGGGTGAGCTGGCTCGGCTTGCCCAGCTCGACCATGAACTGCACCGCAAGGTCCGAGAGCTTACGCAGCTCGCGCGGGAACTCGTAGGCGCCAGTCCTCACCTCCTCCTGCGTCTCGCGCGAGAGCACGTCCAGGCGGCGCAGTGCCAGCGAGTGCAGGATGCCCCGGAACGCGCCCATCAGCCGCGCCGACTCCTGCTCGGCGTAGGAGGCGACCGGCGTGGTTGGGGGCACGGGCAGCGTCGCCCCCAGCACCTCCTGCGCCTCCTCGCGCGAGAAACTGCGGACGTAGTCATCGAAATAGGGGAGGCGGTCGGCCTTGGTGAAGAGGACGTAGACCGGAAGGCGGATGCCCAGCTGGTGCGCCAGCTCGCTCAGCCGCGTGCGCAACTCGCGCGCCGCCGCGGGCACCGCCTCGTTCGCGCCCGGCTTGAGGAACTCGTCGCAGCCGAAGCAGATCACGGCGAGCCGCGGCGCCTGCGCGCCGCGCGTGAGGGCAGCTGCCAACCGCGCGGGCTCCAGGTGCCGGAGCAGCCGCTTCCAGCGCGGTTCCTCGCCGAGCAGCTTCCCGCCGACCTCGATGAAGACCGTGTCCTGCGCGTACCAGAGGTTGAGGGCGCTGGTGGGCACCACCGTCTCGCCGCGGAAGACCTCACCGGCGAGCAGCTCGGGCTCCAGGCCCGATTGCATCATGGTGGTCGTCTTGGTGCTCCCGCTCGGGCCCAGCAGCAGCACCATCGGCAGCTTTCCGAGCTTCGCGTTGCGCGCCACACGCGAGGTGGCCAGGTGGCGCTGCGCATCCGCGATCGTACCCTCCAGCTCCTCGTCGCGGGCGGGCGGCGGCCGCCGCGTGCGTGCCCTCCCGCGCAGGTAGAGGAAGAGCAGCGCGGCGGCCACCAGGCCGAGCACCGCCAGGCCGCCGCGCAGGATCCACAGGTCGCGGCCAACGAGCTGGAGTCGCGCTCCCATGGCCCAGGCCGCGGCGAGGAAGGCGAGCAACGCCCCGGCCGGAACCAGCCAGACCTTGAGTTTGTTCATCGGGCGCGCACCTGGTGTTGGCGGCCGGTGTCCGGCCGGAGAGAAGTCAGCCGGCGCTCACGGCACCAGCTTCGAAGTGATCGTCTGCAGCTCGGTGATCCCGGAATCCAGCAGCAGACGGAAGACGACGAAGAGGACGACGGCGAGCGCAATGGCGGCCGCCGTGGCCACCGCGAGCCGCGGCACCCACGGATCGTGCGCCACCGCGACGGTCTCCTGCGGCGGCAGCGCCCACATCGGCGAGAGCGGCGGCTGCCCGCCGCGTATCCTCACGATCTTCTCCTGCACGGCGGCTGTCAGCCCCTCGATCCCACTCTGGTCGCCCACGCCGTACCGGCCGCGGAAGCCCAGCAGCAGGCAGAGCTGGAAGACCTCGAGCACGTCGGCTAGCTCCTCCGAGTCCTGGCGGCTCAGCAGCTCGCGCAGGTGCAGGAAGAAGGTCTCGCCAGCCGTGTGGTCGCCGAAGATTTCCTCCTGCAACGGCTGGCGTGGCCACGCCGCGAAGGCCGGCTGGTTCGAGTTCAGCACCGACTCGTCGAGGAAGGCCACGAAGGCGTAGACGGCGAGCTTGACGTACTCGCCTTCGTAGCCGGCCTGCCGCGCCTCCCGGTCTGCCGTGGCGAGCAGCTGCTTGATGTGCGCGCGGAACGCGTCGGCGTTCGCCACCACCTGCCGGTTGCCTCGCAGCCGGATGGCGGCGGTGAACGCCTCCTGCAGCAGCAGGGCGAGCACTCCGCGCCGCGTGGGGCTCGCGGCGGACGCGCGGGGGACGGACTCCAGCGTCGCTGTAGTCATCTGTGAGGCTGCCGTCGAACCAGGGTGGACCTGAGAGGGAAGGGCGCGCCCCCGATCATCGAGGGCGTGCGCAGCAATATACCGGGGCAGCCGCGATCCGTCCACCGTGCCTGAGACCGGAGTTTTCGGGAAAGCAGGCGCCGGCCGCACCTGTCGTCCGGCCCGCTCCGGCCGCGCGTCACTGGTCGGGCAGCACGGTCAGCTCGAGCTCCGCGTCCGGGATGGCGGCGGGAGCATAGACGCCGACCTCGCGCGTTTGCACGATCGAGTGCCAGCAGGGGCCGTCCGCCGCGATGGCGAAGTACTGCGTGTCGCGGCGCGGGGAGAGCTGGGAGGGCGGAGTGGGCATGTGCTCGATCGTGAGCCCGGGGAAGGCCTCCCTCACCAGCCGCGCGATGTGCTTCGCCGAGCAGACCTTGACCAGCTTCGGGACGCGGGCGACGACCTCGCCTGCGCCCGCGCTTGAGCGCACCCCCAGGAACCAGCGCGCGCCGCCGAAGACGCGTGCGTCCGCGGCGCTGCCCACCAGGATGGCCTCATCGGTCGGCCGCAGCGGGATCGAAATTGCGGCGGTCGGGAGGATCACCCCCAGGTGATCGCGGATGTGCCGGTCGAGCGCGCCGAAACAGCGGTCGAGCTGCTCGTGATCGTAGAGCGGCAGGTTGCGGGGGTGCTCGGTCAGCGAGAATGTGCACAGCGCTCCCGCCAAGCGCGAGAGCTCGACGAAGAGCCGCTCGGGATGGGTGGTGCGCGCCACGTAGTGGTGGCGGAGCAGGGGCAGGCGTGCGTGGATGGCGTGCGAGAGCCAGTAGCTGGCGACCTCGCGGGAACCCTGCTCGCCATGCGAGCCCGCCCCGCCCTGCCGCTCCCGCTGCGCCGCCTCGGCGCGCGCGTCGAGCATCTCGACCAGCCGCCCGAGGAGCTGCATCAGCCGCTCGCTCGCGCCGATCTGCACGCAGGGGGGGACGTACTCGGGATCGTAGATGAAGTGCCCCGAGCCGTCGCGGCGGACGCGCGCCAGCGGCAGCGTGATTAGCTCCTCATCTTCAGTCTCGGCGTCGAGCATGAGCCGGAAATTATGGCGCGCCATGCCGACCGGCTTTTCGTCCTGCCCGGTCGTCTCGTCCGCCACCCGCTGACTGGCGGAGTAAAAGCGCGCGTTCGGATGCGCTCCCGCCCCATCCGGCGCGGCGTTGGCCAGCCCTGGCCGGTAGGGAGGGACCGCCAGAAGCACCCGATGGCTCTCCTGCGTGGGTGAGAAGAGGTCGCGGATCTCGAGCGCCTCCGGCACCGGGTCGACGGGGAAGTCGAAGGTCAGACCGTCGGGCATTATCCCGCGGGCGTGCGACAGCGAGACGGTGCCGTTGCGCAGCGCTTCCGCGTCCAGCTCGCACCGCACCAGACCGTATGGCTTGAACAGCAGCTGCGAGAGGGTGAACGCGACCAGGTCCTCGACGTAGCGGCTCTGCGTCTGGAAGTGGTGCTGCGCGAGGTGCATCCCCTCGCTCCATACCACCCGCGAGAGAGTCCTCATGCGTGCCTCCGCACTGTGCGCCGGCCGCGGACCGCGGTTGTCGTCTGCTGGCTGATCATGGGGAACCGGTAGGTGTTCAGGGTGCAGCCGATCGCCGGGAACCTTTGCGCCGGATCGGAACGGCGGATAGTATATATCATACCGCAGCCCGCCGGGTGGGAACAGCCGGCCGTTCCCCCGCTTCTCGAGACCGGTGTCCCGAGGGCTCGCTCCTACTCGACTTCCGCGCCTTCCCGCTCATGACGAACGACGATTTCCATACCCGTTACCGGCTGCTGCAGCCGGTCACCGAGGGAAAGGTCGAGACCCACCACGCCGTCGCGCGTACGGGCGCGGTCGTTATGGTCCACTTCGTCTCGCACGGAGAAGATGAGGAGCGCCGCGAGCTGCTCTCCCTCGTCGAGGCGCTCGATCCCGCCGAGCGGCGCCGGGTGCTCGAGGTGAGCGAGGTCGAGGGCCGCACCGCGATCGTCACCCGCTTCATCATGGACTTCCACTCGCTGCGCGGCTGGCTCGAGTCCGAGGCGGCGCGGGTCGCGCCGCCGCCACCGAGCCAGAATCCTGCGGCCGGCACATCCTCCGCAGATCCCGAGCCCGAGCCGGCGCCGGACGCACCCGGCGAGTTCACCCGCCTCTTCCAGGCCTCGCTCATTACGCCGACGCCGCCCCCGGAGGAATCGCCGGTGGAGGAGCCCCTCCGCGCCGACCCGCTCGCCGAGCCGACCGCGGCCTCCGCGGAGCTCGAGCAGGAACCGGAGATAGCCGCGGCGCAGGAGACCGCAGCGCCTGCCGCTGCCACCCCTCCCGGTGAGCTAACCGCACTCTTCGAAAAGCAGCCGGCGGAGTCGACCGTCGAGCCCGAAACTCCCGCTCCCGCGCTCCCGGCGGCGCCAGCGGACATCGCGAACGATCTCGACCCGCTCTTCGCCGTACCCGCCGCGGCGGACGACTTCCAGCCGGTCGAGGGGGACACGATCCTGCCGCCGTCTGGCGATCCCGCTGCGGACGCGTCCTCCTTCGAAGCAAAGGAGGAGCCGGGCGGGGAGCGACCACCGGCGGAGGAGCCGGACGACGCGCGACCCGTGGAGAGCCCGGCGGCGTGGGACGCCGCGGATCCGGAGGCAGCCGCTCTCTGGAGCGACTTGCTGGACCCAGTCGCTCGCGCCCCTGCCGAGCGGGCGCCGGAGCCGCCGCCACAGGCCGAGCCTGCGACGCCGAGCCTCGCGGCCGGCGCTGACGGGGACCCGGACACGCTTCCCGAAACGCCTCCTCCGCCCACGCCTCGGGAAGCCGCCCCGCCAACGCACCCGTCAGCCGCACCGCCGATCGCGCCTCCACCGGGCGAGCGCGCCGCAGCGCCTACCGTCCGGCCGCCGGAACCCACGGCGCTACCGGAGTGGAGCGAGCCGGCGCCGCCGACACCCGCCGCGGCACCTGGCGAGCTGAGCCAGCTCTTTCAGCGGCTCCAGTCACCAGGGACGCCCGCACCCGGCGACCCGCAGCCCGCGCCTCCGAAGCCGTCGCCCTTCGCACCCCCGCCCGCGCCGGGCGAGTCGCCCGGCCAGCCCGGGGTGAGCTATGGCGAGAGCTACCTGGACCGCCTCCACCGCAGCACGCCACTCGGCTCCGGCGCGACCCCGCCGCTTCCCCCTTCTCCCCCCCCACCGGCGCCCGAACCTCCGCTGTTCGGGAACATGGGCTGGAGCACGCCCCCCCTCCCGCCGGAGACGGCTCCTCCGCCGCAACCGCAGGCGAACGTCCCGAGCGAGTATACTCGCGTGATCTCGGCACTACCGCCCGAATCCCCGCACCTCGCGCCGCCCGCGGCGCCCGTCCCGAGCCCGCTGCCGCCCGCGCCGGCGGAGAGCGCGCCGGTCGGTAGCGCGCCGGTCGGTAGCGCGCCGGTCGGTAGCGCGCCCTCGCGGCTTCCACTGGTTCTTGGGCTCGGCTTCGTGCTGCTCGCCGCCCTGGCGCTGCTGCTCTACTTCCTCCTGCGGAGCGGCTGACGCGGTAGTTCGCTATCGGGCGGGTCCAGGAAGCATCACCACCAGCTCGAGCTGCGGCTGCGGGAAGTCGGCGGGTACGTAGACGGCCAGGTTGCGCGCCAGCTTGATCGCCTCCCAGTCCGGGCCGCTGCGCTCCAGCAGGAAGTACTGGTAGTCGAGCTTGATTGGCAGCGCGCTCGATGGGTTAGGCACGTGACGCAGTGCCACTCCCGGCAGCGCCTGCTTGATGAGCCGGTCGATCTGGTCGGCCGAGCTGACCTTGAGGAGTTGCGGCGCCTTGCGGATCAGCTCGTCCTGCTTCACCTGCGCGTTCGCCGCAAGGTAGATCTGCGGCGCGGCGAAGTAACGATCCTGCTCGATCGCCGCGGCGTAGACCGACGGCTCGGTCAGTCGCAGCGGCAGGGTCACGTGGTTGGCGGGCACCACCGTCTCGAGGAGCTCACGAAGCTGCTCGTCCAGGCGGTTGAGGCAGCCGGCCAGGTCGGTGTGGTCGTAGGTCGGCAGCGCCCGCGGCTGGATGGTCGTCGAGAAGGTGGTCAGCGCTCCCGCCAGCGCCAGCATCGCCTCGAACAGCTCGCCCGGATGACCGCGCCGCGTCTCGAAGAGGTGCCGGAAGCGCGGCAGGTGCGAGTTGACCGTGTAGAGCAGCCAGAAGTTGGCGATGTCGGAGACCCCGAACTCGGCGAGGCTCTGATTGCGCTGCCGGCGCATCCCCGCGAGCGTGCTGCTCTTGGCGGAGAGCAGCTCGACCAGGCGCCGCGCGAGCGTCATCGGGTATTCGCTTGCCGTTATGTCCACCAGCGGCGGCACGAAGTGCGGGTCGAGCTGGGAGACGCCCGTAGGGGCGCGCACGATGCGGGCGATCGGCAGCGTCGAGTATCCTTCGAGGGACTCCCCCTCCGCCAGGAGGCGGAAGTTCTTGCGCGCGACCTGGATCGGTTTCTCCGCCAGCCCGGTGTTCTCGTCGCGTCGCATCACCACTTCGGAGAGGAAACGGGTGTTATGGCTGTTGTGCGCCGTCGAGACGTTGTGCCCGCCGGCGCGGTGATCGGGGATCCCGAGGTGCACGGTCAGCGTCTGCTGGTCCGGCCGCCAATGCTCGGCCAGACCCTTCGGTGCGGGCGCCGCGTCCGCGCGCGGGATCTCGAAGGGCATGCCATCGGGGAAGATCCCGCTCGCCTCGCGGAGCGCGAGCGAGCCGCCCGCGAGCGCCTCGCGCTCGATCTCGAGGCGGCTGAATCCCCAGGGAAAGAAGCAGAGCGAGGCGAGCTGGAAGCCGACCAGCTCCTCGAAGAAGCGGTCCTGCATCTGCAGGTGCTGCGGGCTGAGCAGCACGCCCTTCGTCCAGAGTACCTTTTGCATTGGATCCCGGCGCTCGATCGACTCCGGAAGAGCGGAGCCCGCCCACCACGAGGAGGATTTCCCGGCTGCCAGCAGCATCGTATTGTGGGTGTTTGCCCGCCGTACGTCCGCGAGCACCGCCGGCCCTAAGTATACCGCTCCGGTCCCCGCGAGCAAGAGCACGGTCGTGCGTCGAACGAGATGCCGGGGCGAGATGGCCTTCTTGACAGCATGCAGGTCGCCCCGTAGATTGCATTCGTCTTCGGTTCCATCAACGGCGGGGCGGCAGCTCCAATCCCTCGTCTGGCTCTCCTCGATACGCTCCCGCCTGGCGCCTCGAAGAACGGCCGCCACCGTTCGCGGACCGGATTCCCCCCCGTCGGTCATCCGGCAACAGGCTCAACAGGAGTACCACATGGCAGAGAGCACGCAGCACAAGCTGGATCGTGTCCGATCCCCGCGCGTCCATATCACCTACGATGTGGAGACCGGCGGCGCCATCGAGATGAAGGAGCTCCCCTTCGTCATGGGCGTACTGGGCGACTTCACCGGTCAGCCTACCGACCCGCTTCCCAAGCTCAAGGAGCGCAAGTTCGTCGACGTCACCCCCGACAACTTTGACGACGTGCTCAAGAGCATGAAGCCGCACCTCGCCTTCAAGGTCGACAACCTGCTCTCCGAGGATGCGGACGCCGGCCAGCTCGGCGTCGATCTGAGCTTCGAGAGCCTGGATGACTTCTCGCCCGAGCGGGTCGCGCAGAAGGTCGCTCCGCTGCGCAAGCTGCTCGATCTGCGCGGGCAACTGGCCGATCTGCGCGGCAGCCTGCAGGGCAACGACAAGCTCGAAGAGATACTCCAGGCCACGCTCGGCGACGAGGAGAAGCTGAACCGGCTCAAGGGCGAACTTGCAACCGAGGGAGCGACCGATGGCCAAGACTGAAGCCGAGGCCCAGCAGGCAGCCACCGCCGAGACCACCGAGCTCGGCCTTCTCGATCAGATCGTCGCGGAGGGACGCTTCGGCAAGGAGGCCCCCGCGAGGGAGCGCGGCAAGGACATGATCAAGCGCTTCGTCTCCGAGGTGCTGGCCGGCTCCATCGCCATCGCCGCCGATACTGAGGCGATGATCAACGCGCGCATCGCGCAGATCGACCACCTGCTCTCGATCCAGCTCAACGAGATCCTGCACCATGCCGAGTTCCAGAAGCTCGAGGGAAGCTGGCGGGGACTGAAGTATCTGCTCTCGCAGACCGAGACCAGCGCCAACCTCAAGATCAAGGTGCTGAACGTCTCGAAGAAGGAGCTGCTGCGCGACCTGCAGCGCGCGCCCGAGTTCGACCAGAGCGCGCTCTTCAAGAAGGTCTACGAGGAGGAGTTCGGCGTCTTCGGCGGCGCCCCCTTCGGTGCGCTCGTCGGCGATTACGAGTTCGGCAAGTCGGGGCAGGACATCGAGCTGCTCGAGAAGATCTCCCAGGTGGCGTCGGCCGCGCACGCGCCGTTCCTGACGGCCGCCTCGCCGGAGATGTTCAACCTCGACAGCTTCACCCAGCTGGACGCACCGCGCGACCTCGGCAAGGTGTTCGACACGACCGAGTACGCCAAGTGGAAGTCCTTCCGCGACAGCGACGACGCACGCTACGTGGCGCTCACCGCGCCACGCATGCTGCTGCGCGAGCCCTTCGGCAGTGCCACCGTTCCGGTCGAGGCGTTCGACTACGAGGAAAGGGTGGACGGCACCGACCACGACAAGTACCTGTGGGGCAACGCCGCCTGGGCGCTGGGCGCCCGGGTGACGCAGGCCTTCGCCAAGTACGGCTGGTGCGCCACCATCCGAGGGGTCGAGAGCGGCGGGCTGGTCGAGGGGCTGCCGGTGCACAGCTTCCGCACCGACGCGGGCGACGTCGCCATGAAGTGCCCCACCGAGACGCCGATCACCGATCGCCGTGAGAAGGAGCTCGCCGACCTCGGCTTCGTCCCCCTCGTCCACCAGAAGGGCACGGACAAGGCCGCTTTCTTCAGCGTGCAGTCGGCGCAGAAACCGAAGGTCTACGACAGCCCGGCCGCCACGGCCAACGCGCGCATCTCGGCGCAGCTCCCCTACATCTTCGCCGTCTCGCGCTTCGCGCACTATCTGAAGGCGATGATGCGCGACAAGATCGGCGGCTACATGTCGCGCGACGAGGCCTCGGACTTCCTGAACCGCTGGATCGTCAACTACGTCGTTTCGAACGACAGTGCCGGTTTCGCCACCAAGGCATCCTACCCGCTCAAGGAGGCGCGCGTGGACGTGGTGGAGATCCCCGGCAAGCCGGGCGCCTACCGGGCTGTCGCCTTCCTCCGGCCGCACTTCCAGCTCGATGAGCTGACGGTTTCCCTGCGGCTCGTCGCCGATTTGCCGCAGCCGGCCAGTTAGAGCAGCTGGAGGGTTGCGTGATCGAGGTGTGGGTGGCTTCTTTGGTCGCCCACACCCATTGTAGACCGTAGGGCCGAAGTATCCTCCATTCACAACAACGGTTAGGAGGTGGGGCCATGGCGATGGACATGTTCATCAAGCTGGGTACGCTGAAGGGGGAGTCGGGCGACGCGGATCCGAAGCACAAAGACACGATCGACGTGCTCGCCTGGAGCTGGGGCATGAGCAACAGCGGCAACGCCCATCAGGGCGGTGGTCTCGGGGTGGGGAAGGCCAGTGTGCAGGATATCTCCTTCACCAAGTGGATCGACCGGTCGAGCCCGGAGATCATGGCGAACTGTCTCAGTGGCAAGCACTTCCCCGATGCCAAGCTCACGGTCCGCAAGGCTGGTGACAAGCCGCTCGAATACCTGGTGATCACCCTGCAGCAGGTGCTCGTAACGTCTGTCTCCACCGGAGGCAGCGGCGGCGAGGACCGCCTCACGGAGAACGTCACCTTGAACTTCGCCAAGGTGAAGCTCGACTACATGACGCAGAAGGACGACGGTACGCCGGGCGACCCGATCAAGGTGGGATGGGACATCGCCGGCAACGCGAAGTGGTAGCGGCGACTCGCCGGCCATGAATTCGACCGATCTATACAGGGCCGGCAAGCTCGATGAGGCGATCCAGGTGCTGGGCGGCGAGCTGCGGAGCGATCCCACCGACGTCCGGCGCCGGACCTTCCTCTTCGAGCTCCTCTGCTTCGCCGGGAGCTACGACCGCGCGGAGAAACAGCTCGACGTGCTGGCGGGTGAGGGTAAGGAAGCGGAGATGGGTACGCTCCTCTATCGGAGCGCCTTGCACGCCGAGCGCACCCGGCAGGAGATGTTCCGCTCGGGGATGCTGCCGCAGGGCGCCGTGGCGCCTCGGAGCGTTTCGGGTACCCTGAATGGGGAGCCCTTCGAGTCGCTCACCGATGCCGACCCCCGCATCGGCGCCCGGCTGGAGATCTATGCGGCTGGGCAGTACACCTGGCTGCCGCTCGAGCAGCTCGAGTCGGTGAGCATGCAAGCACCCTCGCGGGTGCGGGACCTTCTCTGGGCGCCGGCACTCGTGCGGCCCGGATCCGCCTTCTCGCGCCTCGAGCTCGGCGAGGTGCTGATCCCCGTGCTCACTCCCGATGCCTCGCAACACTCCGACCCCGCGGTTCGCCTGGGGAGGATGACCGAGTGGGAGCGACTCGCCGACGGCCGGGAGGCGCCGGTCGGCCAGAAGCTGCTTCTGGTCGATGGCGAAGAGTTCCCCATCCTCGAGGTGCGCGAGCTGATCATCGATGTGCCCTCTGATGCCACACCCTGAGTTCTGATGCCATTACGCGACGATCTGCTGACGCCGATCGCAGGAGAGAATCCCGCGGGTGTGGAGCTGCGCTACGATCCGGTCTTCGACAAGATCAAGGAGGCGCGGAGAGAGGATTTGGATGTTCCGGCGGGCGATTGGGAAGCGCCGCGCAAGATAGCAGACTGGCCGCAGGTGATCCGGCTTTCCAGTGAGACGATCGCTACCCGCTCGAAGGATCTGCAGCTCGCCGTCTGGCTGACCGAGGCGCTGCTGTGGCGCGAGGGATTCTCCGGTCTGCGTAATGGGCTCGAGCTGATTCGCGACCTGCTAGCGGAGTTCTGGGAGCAGCTCTACCCGGAGCTGGAAGACGGCGATGCGGAGATGCGAGCGGCACCGCTCGATTGGCTCGGCTCCAAGCTCGGCGTGTCGATCCGACTCCAGCCTCTCAATGCGCATGGTCATACCTACCTGCAGTACCGCGAGTCCCAATCGATTCCCACCGAAGCGGAGGCGGAGGCGGAGTACGAGGATACGAAGCGGACGGCGCGCGCGGCGGCCATTCAGCAAGGGAGGATCACCCCGGAGGCGTTCGAGCAGGGCTTTGCGGCGACACCCAAGGAGTGGTACAAGCTGCTGGTAGACGAGATCGCCCGCTCCCTCGATGCCATCGTCGAGCTCGATCGGGTGGGTGAGGAGCGTTTCGGCGCCGATGCGCCGAGCTATCGAACGCTGCGGGAGGCGCTTCAGGAGGTGCAACGCGCCGCCGAACAGTTGCTCGCGCGGAAGCTCCAGGCTGATCCCGATCCGGTGGCGGAGTCTGCGCAGAGCGATGGAGCTGTCGACGTCGGCAGCGGCACGGGGCACGAGCCGACGCTCGGGGTGCCGGCGCTTGCCGGGTCTGGCAGCGTGGGAGGAGCGGCGGCTGGAGCGGCCGTTCCCGCCGGATCGGGCGCGATCACACCCATGCCCACCAGCCGAGAGGACGCCGCGGCGCGCATCGCCGCCGCTGCCCGCTATCTCCGGGACACGGTCCCCTTGGATCCTGCATCATACCTGTTGTTGCGTGGTTTCCGCTGGGGTGAGCTGCGTGCTGGCAGCGGCGACCTCGACCCCACGCTGCTGGCGGCTCCCCCCACGGACGTTCGGGTCCATCTCAAACAGCAGCTGCTGGACGGTCGCTGGGATGAGCTCTTGAACGCCGCGGAGGAGGTGATGGCCGCACCCTACGGGCGCGGGTGGCTGGATCTCCAGCGGTACGTGCTCACCGCATGCGAAGGGCTCGGCAGTGAGTACGATGCCGTCGCCGCCGCCGTCCGCGGCGCGCTCCGGGCGCTGCTGCAGGACTTCCCCGAGCTTCCGGAGCTCACCCTGATGGACGACTCGCCGACGAGCAACCGGGAAACCGGGGCCTGGCTGCGCGCAGAGGGGCTGCTCGGTGGCGCTGACGCTTCCGGTGACGGCTCAACCGTACCATTCGAGGGCGGGCGCCCTGCCCGCGGGCGGCTCCCGGAAGACCGCGCCATCGAGAGGGTGCGCGCGGGCGAGCCGCAGAAGGGCATCGAGATTCTCATACAGGAGGCGGCTCAACGCGACAGCGCCCGCGCCCGGTTCCTGCTCCGCACCCGCGCCGCGGGTATCATGCTGGAGATCGGTATGGCGAACGTAGCGCTGCCCATCCTGCGCGAACTGGTGGAGCAGGTCGAGAAGTATCAGCTCGAGGAATGGGAGGCGGGCAACGTCGTGGCCGAGTCGCTCGGACTCTTCTACCAGTGTCTGGGGCAGGTGGACGCCGACAATCCGACGCGCGAGGAACTCTACCTTCGCATCTGTCGTCTGGACCCGCTGCGCGCCATCCGGCTCGTCAGCACGGCAGGTAACGGCGCAGCGGACGAGTATGGCCAGGGAGGCTGAACGGACCGTTCGCCAGACCGTCCTGGACCGACTGCTCGACGATAACCCGAGCACCGGCTCCGATCCCGCGGAGAGCTGGAGCGAGTCGGTCTCGCGGATGAAGGAATCCCTTCTGCGTGATCTCGAGTGGCTCCTGAACACCCGACGCTCGATCGTTCGCGCGCCGGAGAACTGCCCCGAGGTCAACCTCTCCGTCCACACCTACGGCCTGCCGGACGTAAGCTCCCTCAGCGGAGACTCCGACGCGACCCGCGAGGTGCTATTGCGCGAGTTGGAGGAGACCATCGAGCTCTTCGAGCCCCGCCTCATGCAGGTACGCATCTCTGCCACGGAGGGGGAAGATTCGGCGCAGCGGCGGATCCGCTTCGTGATCGAGGGGCTGATGCGAATGGACCCCAATCCCGAGCGAGTGCTCTTCGACACGGTGCTCGAGCTGTCGAGCGGCAAGATCTTCGTCGGTGGGGACGCGAATGCGTGACGAGCTGTTGTACTACTACGAGCGGGAGCTGGCCTTCCTCCGCCGCACCGGCGCCGAGTTCGCCCGTCGCTATCCCAAGGTGGCGGGCCGGCTGATGCTCGAGCCCACCAAGTGCGACGACCCGCACGTGGAGCGGCTGCTCGAGGGCTTCGCCTTCCTCGCCGCGCGGGTACACCTCAAGATCGACGACGACCTCCCCGAGATCAGCGAGGCGCTGCTCGATGTTGTTTTCCCACACTACACTCGCCCCGTTCCCGCGATGTCGCTGGTCGAGTTTCACCTCGACCCCCAGCAGGGGAACCTGAACGCAGGCGTACACATCCCCCGCGACACCCTGCTGCTGACGCGCCCCGTCGGGGGGCTTGCCTGCCAGTTCCGCACCTGCTACGACAGCTCGCTCTGGCCCCTCCGGGTGGCGGCGGCGAAGTGGGTTTCGCCGCACGAGCTGAGCCCCCCGGTGCGGGCGCAGGAAGCGGTGGCGGCGCTGCGGGTCGAGCTGGAGTGCTTCCCCGGCGTCACCTTCGCCGAGCTGGCGCTCGATCGGCTGCGCCTGCACCTGAGCGCCGAGCCGAACCTGGCGTCCGCGCTCTATGAGCTGCTCTGCAACGACTGCCTCCGCATCCTGGTGCGCGACGTGGCCGGTGGTGTCGCTCGCGAGCCGATCGTGCTCGAGCCCTCGGCTCTGCAGCCGGTGGGTTTCGCGGAGGACGAGGGGATGCTGCCGCTCGCGCGGCGGGCGTTCCTCGGCTACCGGCTGCTGCAGGAGTACTTCACCTTCCCGGACAAATTCCTCTTCCTCGACCTGGAGGGAATGGACCGGGCGTGCGCCGCGGGTTTCGGCTCGCGCGTTGAGGTCATCTTCCTGATCGGCTCCTACCCGCGCCCCGAGCGGCGCCACATGCTGGAGACGGGCCTCAACCGCGAGGTGATCCGTCTCGGCGCGGTACCGATCATCAACCTCTTCCCGCAGACGGCCGAGCCCATCCTGCTGCAGCAGCGCCAGCCCGAGCACCTGGTGGTCACCGACGCCCAGCGCCGCGAGAACATCGGCATCTACTCGGTGGACGAGGTGGTCGCGGTGACGCCCGAGGGGGTCGAGCCGCTGCGCTTCGAGCCGCTCTACTCCTTCCGCCACGGCGCGGACGGCGCCCGCCCGCGCCTCTTCTGGCGGGCGAGCCGGCGCCCCGCGGCCTGGCGGCTGGACGAGGGCACCGACGTCTACCTCTCCTTCGTGGATGCCTCCAGCCGCACGATCCATCCGGATGCGGATGTAGTGACCGTACGGACCACCTGCCACAACGGCGACCTGCCCAGCCGGCTTCCGTTCGGTGACCCGCGCGGCGACTTCGAGATCCTCGCCAGCCCCGTGGTCCACCGCGTCACCACGCTGGTGAAGCCGACCACCGTCATCTATCCGCCGCTGGGCAAGCCGCAGCTCTGGCGGCTGATCTCGCAGCTCTCGCTCAACTACGTCTCGCTGATCGAGGGCGGTCCCCAGGCGCTGCAGGAGCTGCTGCGGCTGCACAACTTCGCCGAGTCGTCCGCCGCCGAGCGGCAGATCCAGGGCATCATCGGCTTGAAGGGGAGTCCCAGCTATGCGCGCATCAACAGCGAGCACGGACTGACCTTCGCGCGCGGCCAGCGGGTGGAGATCGAGTTCGACGAGGAGCAGTTCGCCGGCGGCAGCGCCTATCTGCTCGCCAGCGTGCTCGAGCGCCTGATGGGTCTCTTCGTCTCGCTCAACAGCTTCAGCGTGCTCGCGATGCGCACCCGGCAGCGGGGGCCGTGGCTCAAGCAGTGGCAGCCGAGGTCCGGATGGAAAACGCTGCTGTGAGCGGGACGCTCGAGCGGGAGGCGCTCGCGGTGCCGATCGCCGACACGGCGGCGACCGATGCCGGCGCGCCGGCCGACGGGATGCGCCACCTCGAGCGGGCGCTTCGCCGCGAGCCCACCTCCTTCGGCTTCTTCCAGGCCGTCCGGCTGCTCGAGCGGCGGCGGCGGGATCGCGCGCCCGTCGGGCACTACGCCGACCCCGCCGACGAGGTGGTGCGCTTCTCGGTGAACCCGGCCATCTCCTTCCCGCCGAGCGAGATCCACCGGCTGGAGCTGCCGACGGAGGGTCCGGCCCGGATGAGCGTGAACTTCCTGGGGCTAACCGGCCCGCAGAGCGTGCTGCCCTACCACTACAGCCTGCTGGTGGCCGAGCGACTGCGCGCGCGGGACGGTGCGCTGGCGTCCTTCCTCGACCTCTTCCACCACCGGATGCTCTCGCTCTTCTACCGCGCCTGGGAGCGGCACCAGGTGGCGGTCGCCTACGAGAAGGGCGAGGACCCGCTGCGCGCGCACCTGCTGGACCTGGTGGGGATGGGGCTGGAGAGCCAGCAGGAGCTGCTGGACGTTCCCGACGACGTGCTCGCCTTCTATACCGGTCTCCTCGGACCGCAGCCGCGCAGCGCGCTCGCGCTCGAGCAGCTTCTCGCGGCGTTCTTCGAGGTGCCCGTCGAGATCCAGCAGTTCGTCGGCGGCTGGTATCCGCTGGCGAAGGAGGACCAGTGCGCGGTCGGCGCGGAGCTGGGCGCCTCGACGCAGCTGGGGCTCGGCGCGGTGGTCGGCGACGAGATCTGGGACCACCAGATGCGGGTGCGGATCCGCCTGGGCCCGCTCAACAGGACGCAGTTCGACGGCTTCCTCCCCACCGGCAGCGCGCACGAGCCGCTGCGGGCGCTGGTGCGCTTCTTCTCACACGACCAGTTCGACTTCGAGATCCAGCTGGTGCTGGCCCGCGACGACGTGCCCGGCTGCGTCCTCGGCACCGGGGAGCAACCGCTGGGCTGGGGAACCTGGATCCGCACGACCGGTCTCGCGCGCGACGCGGACGAGACCATTCTCAGCCTCTAACGAAAGGCAGCGCGATGAACGTCAACCTCCGGTCCCTCATCGGGAAGCTGAATCATCAGACCCGGAGCGCGGTCGAGGCCGCCGCGGGCCTCTGCCTCTCGCGCACCCACTACGACGTCGAGATCGAGCACTACCTGATGAAGCTGCTCGACGACACCGACGGCGACCTGGCCTTCATCCTCAAGCACTACGGCATCGATCGCTCCCGGCTAGCCCGCGAGCTGACGATCAGCCTGGACAGGCTGAAGAGCGGCAACGCCCGCACCCCTTCGCTCAGCCCCAGTCTGGTGAAGATGCTGACTGAGGGCTGGACCATCGGCTCGGTGGAGTACGGCGCCACCCGCATCCGCAGCGGCCACACCATCCTCGCGCTGATGGCCAGTGAGGAGCTGAGCCGGCTGATCCGCGGCGTGAGCGGGGAACTCGAGAAGATCCAGCCGGAGGACCTGCGCAAGGAGTTCGAGAGCATCGTCTCAGCCTCGACCGAGGACGACGGGCCGGCCGCAGCCGCCGGCGCGGGTGGCGAGATCGGCGCGCCCGGCCGCGCGGGCGGCAAGACGCCCAACCTCGACCAGTTCACCGTCAACCTCACCGAGCGCGCCAAGACGGGCAAGCTCGACCCGGTGCTCGGCCGCGACTTCGAGATCCGCCAGGTGGTGGACATCCTCACCCGCCGCCGGCAGAACAACCCGATCCTGGTCGGCGAGGCGGGCGTCGGGAAGACGGCGGTGGTCGAGGGCTTCGCGCAGCGCGTAGTCGCGGGCGACGTGCCCACGCCGCTGCGCAACGTCACCATCCGCACCCTCGACCTGGCGCTGCTGCAGGCGGGCGCGGGGGTGAAGGGCGAGTTCGAGAACCGGCTCAAGGGGCTGATCGAGGAGGTCAAGAACTCCCCCACCCCGATCATCCTCTTCATCGACGAGGCCCACACCATGATCGGCGCCGGCGGCACGGCGGGGCAGGGCGACGCCGCCAACCTGCTCAAGCCGGCGCTGGCGCGCGGGGAGCTGCGCACCATCGCGGCGACCACCTGGTCGGAGTACAAGAAATACTTCGAGAAGGACCCCGCGCTCGCCCGCCGCTTCCAGCTCATCAAGGTCGAGGAGCCGAGCGAGATCGTCTGCATGGTGATGCTGCGCGGGGTGGTGCCCGCGCTCGAGAAGCACCACGGGGTGCGTATCGTGGACGACGGCCTGCAGGCAGCCGTGCGCCTCTCGCATCGCTACCTGGCGGACCGCCAGCTCCCTGATAAGGCGGTGAGCGTGCTCGACACCGCCTGCGCCCGGCTCGCGCTCGGCCAGGCCGCCACGCCGCCGCCGATCGAGGATGCCAACCGCCAGCTCGACGACCTCGCCGTGCAGGAGCGCGTGCTGCTGCGCGAGCAGGCCGTCGGCGCCGACCACTCCGAGCGTCTCGCCGAGATCGCCACCAGCCGAACCCACACGCAGGCCGGCCTGGACCAGCTCAGCGAGCGCTGGGAGGCGGAGCGCGAGCTGGTGCAGCGGGTGCGCACGCTGCGCGAGCAGCTCGAGGAGAAGGTCGCCGGCAACGGCTCGGGGGCCGCCGCCGAGGAAGCGCAGACCATGCGCGCCGAGCTGCAGCAGCTCAACGAGGAGCTGACGGCGCTGCAGGGCGAGACCCCGCTCATCCCGGTCACCGTCGACGCCGGCCTCGTCGGCCAGGTCATCTCCGGCTGGACGGGCATCCCGGTGGGCAAGATGCTGCGCGACGACCTGAGCATGGCGCTCGAGCTGGAGAAGCACCTGCAGAAGCGCCTCATCGGCCAGGACCACGCGCTCGAGATCATCAGCCACCGCATCCGCACCTCCAAGGCCGGCATCGAGGACCCGCAGAAGCCCATCGGTGTCTTCCTGCTCGTCGGCCCCAGCGGCGTGGGCAAGACGGAGACGGCGCTGGCGATTTCCGACCTGCTCTACGGCGGCGAGCACAACGTCATCACCATCAACATGAGCGAGTTCCAGGAGTCGCACACCGTCTCGACGCTCAAGGGCTCGCCCCCGGGCTACGTCGGCTACGGCGAGGGCGGGGTGCTCACCGAGGCGGTACGGCGCCGTCCCTACAGCGTGGTGCTGCTCGACGAGATCGAGAAGGCGCACCCGGACGTGCTCGAGCTCTTCTTCCAGGTCTTCGACAAGGGGCGCATGGAGGACGGCGAGGGGCGGGAGATCGACTTCAAGAACTGCGTCATCCTGCTCACCACCAATGCCGGTACCGAGACCATCATGAAGCTCACGGCCGACCCGGAGACCGCTCCGAGCCACGAGGGGCTCGTGAAGGCGCTCAAGCCCGAGCTGGACAAGGTGTTCAAGCCCGCGTTCCTGGGCCGCATGGTCATCATTCCCTACTTCCCGGTCCGCGACGAGGTGCTGAGGCAGATCATCCGGCTCAAGCTCGGCAAGATCCAGCGGCGCCTGCGCGAGACGCACAAGATCGACCTCGAGGTGGACGATTCGGTGGTGGACGAGGTGGCGGCGCGTTGCACCGAGGTCGAAAGCGGCGCCCGCAACGTGGACAACATTCTGACCAACAGCATGCTCCCGGCCATCGGCCGCCGCCTGCTGCAGGCGCTCGTCGAGGGCGCGAAGCCGGCGGTGATCCGGGTGAAGATCGGCGAGGACGGCGACTTCGAGTACCAGCACCAGCTACCCCAGACGGTGCCCGTGGGCGCGATCGAGACGGGAGCGGTGCCGGCGTAGAGCGGCTGGACGCGGCAGAGTGGGACTTTAACGCGATAAGCGCAGTCACATCCACCGAGGGGAGGCCCTCCCATGATGAAGGCGAGCGAGTGGACGTCCCGAACCTTTGCCACCGGGAAGAAGCGCAGCCCCGAGCTGAAGAAGGTGGATGAGAAGCTCGAGGTATATCTCAGCCGCCCGTCGCCCTTCACGCTGAACCAGCTGTGTGAGGCGATCGAGGCGTGGGCGGAGAGCAAGAAGCCGGGCCCGCAAGGCAGCGGCTATGACGCGCTGAAGAAGAGCGATCGCAACAAGCGTGGCGCCGTGCAGGAGCTGATCACGGACGTGCGGCAGATCGCCGGCAAACCGGGGTACTGGCCGGATACGGACCAGGGGACGAACTATATCGTCCAGCTGGACGAGGATACGGTCACCCTGCTGCGGGACATGCGCTTTGCGGCCACGCAGCGCTCGGTGGCGATGATCGCGGCGATGGAGGTGGACTGGATGGCGTTCGGCTTCGATCAGCTCAACAGCGCCTCGTCTCTCGCGATCGACCTCGGCCACACGACCTACGGCCCGGACTGGGAGAGAGCCAAGGACAACCAGACGGTTGGCGGCCAGGTGCTGTACAACACCTACGCGAAGATCTTCAGCACCGCCATCCAGAAGGCGAACGACGAACTGGTCAAGGACGAGCGACTGCAGTACGCGCTAAGCGGCATCGGCCTCGGCATCAACGTCGTCCTGGGAGTCCTGAAGTACCATCTCTTCAAGGAGGGTGTGCTGTCGAAAGCCGTGCCCCTCATGGGTCCACTCAAGGACGCCGTCACCACGATTGGAAGTAGTGCGGTTGACTTCCGCCTCGCTCATAACTCGTTTCGGCGAGTGGACGCCGCCCGGTCGCTGATCATTCCGAACTCGGATGCGGCCAGCGCGATCGAAGGCTTCCACAGCCTGCTCATCATCGAAACCACGAAGTCGGCGGTCAACCTGGCGTATCGGCTCATCAAGGACACGGCGCTCGTCGTCACCGAGATCCTGACGATGGGGGCGATGACTGTCGTGCAGGTCGTGACCGCAATCGTCGAGGCGGTCGTCGGCTTCGTCTACCAGCTCGTCTACAGTCTCGTCTTCCGCAAGAGTGTTGCGCAGTGCCGCGAGTGGGTGCAGGCAGGCGCGGCGCCGGAGGACCTGGACTTCCGATCGTGGATCGCCGCCTGCCCTCTGCTGGGCGCCTACTTCATCATCGGGTTGTCGGCCGGTGGCGGGGCCACCACTGCGCTCTCGATGTTCAGCCAGACCGGCGCCGTTTCGAGCAGCGATTTCCAGTCCGCTTCCGTCAAGCTGATGAAGGTGCGCCAGGCGGCCGCAGCGTACGTCAAGGCGAGCCCGGTCAAGGTCTCCTGGTCGGGCCCAAACGCGGAGCAGTTCAAATACATCAAGTCGCTGATCGACAGTGATGCGCTCTCGGCCTCGGTCGGACTGAACATCACGAAGATCCACCACTACAGTCTATCTGGCGACGCCAGCTTGAAGACCAAGTTCAAGCACAAGTTCCTCCAGTACAGCAACGATGCCTGGTCGCTGTTCAAGACCGGGGTGTCGGTCGTCTAAGTGCGCGTGAGCGGCCGGGGGGGACGCTGCCCCCGGTAGCATCTCCGGCACGAATGGAAGGGTCGTCCAACGGGCCGCACCGCTCGTCGCGAGCCCCGGTCGCCTCAGCATTTAGCAGCACCGTCGTCGTTAATCTACCCTCGAGGGAGGGATCTGCGAGATGCCCTGCATCTATAACACTCCTGGTTGTGAGGGACCAGCCGGGCGGAACGTCTGCATGCGGTGCAAGCGGCGCGGAATGAGGTTCGCCTCGGCTCCCGTCCCCACCATCAATCGGGGCAACGATCCGACGCGCCGGGCAGTGCTGGCGCCGAGCGCGGCCCAGCGCGACCGCGGCGGTGCTCCGCAACTCGACGCGGGGGGCCGTATGGTGATCGCGGCTCCACAGCTCGTCAGGGCGAACTTCGGGGTCAACTGCTCACTATGTACGGCGGCCGGCATCTGCAGCTTTGCGTCCAGCAGCGGACCGATCATCAGCACCTCTGCTGCCGTCGCGCGATCGCTCGGGAAACCCGATGATGGCAGCGCACTCGGAGATGGAGCGGATGAACAGGCGCGAGGCATACTCAACCACTGCACGAACGAGCTCGGTCCGGGCTGGACATGCGGCATAAGCGGGACGCACAACTCGCTCTTCACCCCCGCGCAGGGCATCGGGCAGATGCAACAATTCGGTGCGAACAGCCTGTTCGCGGTCCTGATCCAGGCTACGCCGTCGGATCCGAATTGGCCCAACGCGACACACTGGCTCGTCGGACGCTGCGAGCCAGGACCCGGGGGAGCCGTTACGCTGTTCTTCTACGACTTCCAACCTGACTGGGAAGGTCGGCAGTTCGTGCTCGCGGACGCCGGCCCCACGCGCGGCACGCGCCCCACTCTCTGGAGGGTGGAGTTCCAGAACTACGGAATGTTCTTCGTCTACTTCTCGCCGCCAGGTGCGAGATTGCCGCCCTCCCTGGGATAACGGGCACCCGCTCGTGGAGGCACCATAGGCAAAGGTCGAGGCGGGGTGCTGACCTCCGGCTCACCAGGCGATGATATCGTCGCGAGCGAATAAGTATACGTACCGGCATCGCGTGTTATCCGCGCTGGATCGCGGTTTTGATACGGTCAACCCAACTACGGAGATGGTCGGATGGCAAAGGACGACGTACCGAAGATCATTCATTTCATCTGGGTGGGTGGCACCCTCAAGCATTCGCAGCTCTACTGGATTGCGGAGTGGGCTCGGAAGAACACTGGCTACCAGACCTGGGTGTGGTACGACACGCGGCATCTATTGGCAAACGTTCTCCGGAAGAAGGTAGCCTCCAACCCCAACCTTCGGCAGCATACGACCGCGGATCAGTACCTCGGTGGGGACAAGGGCCGCCGGCAGTTTCTGTCTCGATATAACATCATGGAAGTGGACGAGGCGAAGGAGAAGAAGCGCGAACTGAAGTCCGCGTGGAACGACGAGGCGACGCAAATCCTCAGTAAATATTCCAACATCAGCCTCAAGAACGTGAAGACTGACTTGGGCGGCATGACCAGTCAGCATCTCTACGACATGGAGTTGAACGACTGGGGTGGCAACATGGCCGGAGCTTCTGACGTCTTGCGCGTCGAGCTCCTCGTGCAGTTCGGCGGGGTCTACCTCGACATCGACTTGGAGTGTATCAAGCCGTTCCCGACGTTTCGTGTCCGGCGCGACCTCGCCCTCTTTGGCAACTGGCAAGCTGCGGACGGTGGCCCCCGTCTGAACAATGCGATCATCGCGTCGGCGCCAGGGTCGGCCATACTACAGGAGTACAGGGACCACCAGGCGAATTTCTTTACGGCCATGGAGAACGGCTCAGTAACACAGTATCTCTCAGGACTATTCAACAACTTCGATTCCAGATCGCTGCCCAACTGGGTGCGGACCAATCCCTCGTTCACCGCAGGTGTGGGTCCGGGTTGGCTCCATGACGAAACCTTATCGGGAAACAAGTCCCGGCGTGAACTGGCGATTTTGCGGTCGACTGGACCCGGTGCAGCACTCACCGTAGCTGGGCAGCATTTTGTCCAGTCCGCGCAGAGGGGGCAACGCTCGTTCGAAGAGGAGTTCCTCTTTCCGCAGGGTTATGTGAACTTCGACACACCGGCGCAAAGAGTGAGCTCCACCCGAAACGCGGATCTCTAGGGAAACACCTCAGTGGATTTGCAGCATTGTCCTCCTGAGCGCAGCGAAGGATCTGCAGTTGAGGTACTGCAGATCCTTCGGTCGCCACGGCTCCCTCAGGATGACAGCATAGGCGATGGGTGCGCACAAGCGGGGCCACCTCTAATCCCCTGATATCGGCGGCGAATATGGCCACCATCACGGTACAGCAGCACCCCTTGAAGTTGACCACCCCCCTGGGCCCGGATTTCTTCGTGCTCCTTGCCCTGGAGGGCCGGGAGGCGATCTCCGAGCTCTTCCGCTTCCAGCTGGATGTGGCCGCGGACCGGGCCGACAAGGTGCCCTTCGACAAGCTGCTGGGCCAGCCGGTCTCGGTTGCCCTGACGGTCGAGGAGGGTACACTGCGGCACTTCAGCGGCATCTGCAGCCGCGTCTCGCAGCGGCACCGCGACGAGCGGCTGGCCTACTACCGGCTCGAAGTGGTACCACAGCTCTGGCTGCTCACCAAGCAGCGCCGCAGCCGCATTTTCCAGGGAAAGAGCGTTCCGGAGATTCTCAAGGCGGTGCTCACCGGCCTGGAGGTCGCCTACGAGATCCAGGGCACGTTCGAGCCACGGAACTACTGCGCCCAGTACCGGGAGAGTGATTTCAGCTTCGCCTCGCGACTCATGGAGGAGGAGGGGATCCATTACCACTTCAAGCACTCGGCGTCCGGCCACAAGCTGGTGGTGGGGAACACCCCGCAGTCGCACGCCGACCTCCCGATCCAGGCGAAGCTCATCTACGAGGCCATCGTCGGCGGCACCCGCCGGGAGATGCGCATCCTGGAGTGGGAGAAGGTGCAGGAGCTGAGCTCCGGGAAGTACCTGCTCTGGGACCATACCTTCGAGCTCCCGCACAAGCACCTCGACGCCGAGCAGGCGATCCAGGAGAGCGTCAGCCTCGGCGCGGTGAACCACAAGCTCAAGGTCGCCGACAACGCGAAGCTGGAGATCTACGATTACCCGGGTGAGTACGCGCAGCGATTCGACGGCGTGGACCCCGGTGGCGGCGATCGGGCGGCCGACCTGCAGAAGATCCTGCAGGACAACAAACGCACCGTGCAGATTCGCATGCAGGAAGAGGCGGCCGCCGGGGTGGTGATCCACGGCACGAGCGACTGCCGCCAAATGACCTCCGGGCATCGCTTCATGCTCGAGCGGCATTTCGATGCCGACGGGGATTACGTGCTGACCTCCGTCCAGCACCGGGCGACCCAAGACTTCACGACCGGCGGCGGCGAGTTCAGCTACGAGAACGAGTTTACCTGTATCCCACTCGGCCTTCCGTACCGGCCCCCTCGCACCACGCAGAAGCCGCGCGTCGCCGGTTGCCAGACGGCTACTGTGGTCGGCCCCTCGGGCGAGGAGATCTTCACGGACAAGTACGGCCGGGTGAAGGTGCAGTTTCACTGGGACCGCGAGGGGAAGAAGGACGCGAACAGCTCCTGCTGGGTGCGCGTGGGCACCAGCTGGGCGGGCAAGCAGTGGGGCGCGGTGCAGATCCCCCGGATGGGGCAGGAGGTGATCGTCGACTTCCTCGAGGGCGACCCGGACCGCCCCATC
>JACDHR010000535.1 GCA_013820915.1 Gemmatimonadota bacterium | reverse complement strand
GCGTAGTTCGGCAGCCGCCGGCGTCGCCCGACACGCACCCGCGGGCGCCGGCCGTGGCACCGGACCCGTGGTGCGGATCGTCCGCATCCACAATGCGGATCACGGAGCGTCTGCCCGTCGGGGGCGCGGCGGCGGCCCGCGCTGGAGCGGGCAGGGCGACAGCGAGCATGGGAGCCGCGGGAAGCGTGTCTACACCCGCACCGGCAGGGCTCCTCGCCCGGGCATGAATCCCCGACGCTCCGGGCTTTCCACGTAGAGCGTATGCAAACGCGCCTTCGCCTGCGCCAACCGTCTCTATTTCAGTGCCGTCCGGAGCGGGGATGACAGCCACCGGGATCTCGCGCGCGCTCACCCGCACCGGTTGCATGAGGAAAACCGGGTCCGCGGACGCGACCGGAATCCATGTGCCGAGAACCGCGCCGTAGACCACGGCGAGCAGCACCTCGAGTACACGAGTGGGAGTGGGACGTGGAATCATGCAGGCAGACGCGAGAAGATCGGGGTAAGATGCGGAGCGGGACCCGAGCGTCGGAATGACCGGGACGCGAGGGACGGAGAGCGGGGCGGCTCTGGCCCCATTGAAGATATCGGCACGTTCACCGATATTACAACTGTAGCCGATCGCTTTGAATATCACCTGCGCACCGCTTTCGCGGAAGGGACGGCGATCCTGTTCGCTCCTCTGTCCGCCGCGCCTCCACCTCCCCACCCTGCCGATCCTGTGTGGAACGCCGCGCGAGCGCACCGATCATCCAGCCGTTGAAGACGATGTGGCCGGTCCGCGTCGGGGGGCGTGCCCTCTTCCTCACGTGCCTTTTCGTGGGAAGCGCCGCCGTGACCCGGGGAAGCCGTGGCCCGGGGGCCGCACCGCCGCCCATGGTGCTTCCCCCCGCCGCGGCACCGCTGCTCGCCACGCCGATCCCCGCCGCGAAGCAGGTCATGGGCAGCGGACGGCTGCGGGTGCAGGGCACCTCCGAGGTATGGGCGGCCCCTCGAGCGGAGCGCGCGCTCGCCATGCGTGCCTTCCCTCCCCCGGCCCTACCCTCCGCCTCGAACCTCCCCCACACCCCCGCGGGCGACGTAGACCGCTGGGTGCTGCGGCTGGCGGGCAGCCAGAGGGCCGATACCCGCCGGGCGCTGCAGCGGATGGCCCGCTACGATATGCTGATCCGGCACGCGCTGGCGGAGCGTGGACTTCCCCGCGAGCTGCTCTCGCTGGCGCTGATCGAATCGCACTTCCTCCCCACGGCCACCAGTCCGGTGGGCGCGGGTGGGATCTGGCAGTTCATGCCGGAGACGGCGCGCGGCTATGGGCTGGAGGTATCGGAGTATGTGGACGAGCGCCGCGACCCGATCCGCTCTACCTACGCGGCCGCGCGGCACCTGGAGTGGCTGTTCCGCCAGTTCGGTAGCTGGCACCTCGCCGCCGCCGCATACAACGCGGGAGATGGGCGGGTCGGCGGCGTAGTGCGCGAACTGACGGGGCGCCGCGGTGGCGACGAGGTGCTCTACTGGAAGGTGCGCCCGTACCTGCCCCGGGAAACGCAGGACTACGTCCCCAAGCTGCTCGCCGCCAGCCGGATCGCCCGGTTCCCGGAGCAGTTCGGGTTCCACGACCTCGTCCCCGACGAACCGCTAACCTTCCGCGAGATCTCGGTGCCCGGCGGTACCCCTCTCTCCAAAGTGGCCGATGCGGTCGGCGTCTCCGCCGACGCGGTCTACGAGCTCAACCCGCACCTCGTCCGCGGCATGACACCTCCGGGGCGCCGCTGGCCCGTGCGCATCCCCGCGGCTCCCCCGTCGCCTTGACGAGGAGCCCGTCGCAGTCGACCGCCGAGCCGCTCAGATGGATCTCTTGGCGGCCCAGTCCGGCTCCTCGTGTAGGGTGTCATTTTCCGGCACCCTACACGGAATAGCCAACGAGTACTCTACTGGTACTGGATGTAAAACGGCCTCGGCTCCAGCTTCAGGAGATCCGCCGGCTGCATCAGCGACCAGCCCGGTTGGCTCTGATCGTGCTTGTAGAAGATCTTGAACCCGGTGAACTGCACGGGCTCCCTCACGACGTAATCGCGGTAGCTGTCCCGCTTCAGCCACGCCGCGCCCCAGCCGTCCATGTGCATCACGATCTGCACCTCCGGCCGCAGCTTGATCTGCTTGGAGTTCGTCACCATCGGCCGGGTGAACCGGTGGACGACCAGCGTCTTCGGCGGAAGATCGTGCTCACGGACCAGCTTGGCGAGATAATCGGTGATGTAGTTGATGTCCGCTGCGTCCATCGTGCCGATCTTCGTGCCGGGCTTCTGCCCGCCCTTCATGTAGAACTCCGGATCGACACCCACGTGCACATCCGGGTTCTTGAGGATCCACTCGAAGCGGGGCAGGATGTTCCGGATGTCGTCCGTGCCGACCTGGATGTCCACGATGAAGATCCCGTCGACCTCACGCGCCCAGTCGTAGACCTTCTGTACGTCCCTGTCGAGCATGATCGACCGGTACTTGCCGGTCGTACCCGGCTGATCCTGTGCAACCACGGCGACCATGTGCAGGCATGGCTTGGCGGGCGTCTGCGGGTCGGCGCGGGTCCACTTGTCCACCTCGCCGCGGAGGCGGCGCAGCATGTCGTCCTTCGGGAACTCGCCGAGCGCGCCCATCCGCGTGGAGTTCGGGTTGCCGTAGTAGCAGACGATGCGGTTCTGCGGCAGGAGCGCGCCGGCCAGCGGGGCCGGCCCCTGTACGGGCCACCCCATTCG
>JACDHR010000534.1 GCA_013820915.1 Gemmatimonadota bacterium | reverse complement strand
GGCATCGGAGTACAGACGGGCGTACGGATCCGCCGGATCGCGGGGGTCTGCGGCGAACGTCCGGGTGACGGGAACGCGCTTGGGGAAGTAGGAGCGCTTCCCGTCCGAGAGCGTCAGGTAGCGGCGCCCGCGCTCGGGATCCAGCTCCGTGTAATTTGCCTGGATGAAGCCGCGCGTCCGCCGCACCATGTAGCGGCGCATCAGCTCGCGCCAGTCGTCCGGGTGCTCGCTCTTTTCGAACGCCGGCAGGGTGTTGACGCCGCACTGGTGGCGGCGCACGAACTCCAGCTCCCCCATCTCCTCCAGCTGCCGCTCGGGCCGGACGCCTAAGTTCTCCTCCGGCGGCACGAAGAGCCGGAGCTGGGAACCGAGGTCCAGGTGGCTCTTGTTGTACGGCGTCGCCGAAAGCAGGATGCAGCGACTCTCGTTTTCCGCGATGTACTCCTGAATCGCGCGGTAGCGCTTCCCCTCCCGGTTGCGGAGGTTATGGCTTTCGTCGATCAGCACCACCCGGTAGCGTCGCAGCTCCGGCAGCTCGCTCTCCACGCGGCTCAGCGGGACAATCTTGGCGATCAGCCGGTAGCGGGCGACGTAGTCTTCCCACATCGGCACGAGGTTCTTGGGACAGATGACGAGCGTCTCCAGAAAGAAATCGTCCTGGAAGATGCGGGCGAGCGCCGTCGCCATCAGCGTCTTCCCCAGCCCGACGACATCGCCGATCAGCACCCCGCGGCGCTTCAGCAGGTGGCGCGCGGCGATCTTGACCGCGGCCTTCTGGAAATCGAACAACGTTTCCTCCAGCTCGCGCGGCAGGCGGAACTCCGCCACTCCGCTGCGCGCCTCCTGTGACAGGTGGTAGGCGATCTTGAGGTAGATGTGGTACGGCGGGATCAATGCCTCTCGCGCCCAGCTCTCCTCGATGATCTCCGCCAGCTCCTCCGAAATGTCCAGACACCAGCGGTCCTCCCAGCGATCGTCAAACCACCGTTGCAGCTTGGCGCAGGCGTCGTGGTCCAGCACATCCACGTTCAGCTCCCCCTGCCGGGCGAGGCCGGCCAGCGTCAGGTTGCTGCTCCCCACCAGCCCCAGCGTCGGGTTGTTGGGATCCGCGCGGTGCATCAGGTACAGCTTGGCATGCAGCGGATAGCGCAGGAACAGCTTCACCCGCACCTTGTGCTCGCGGATCTGCCGCGCCAGACGGCGCAGCGCCGCTTCGTCGGCGTTGGTGGGGGCGCCCAGGGTGAGCTGCTCGCGGAACTGCTCGGCCATCTGCTTGCGGAAGCGGAGAACCGTCTGCTGGTCCACGCCGTCCTCCTCGCCGCGTAGACTGAGCGCGTGGCGCAGCTCCTCCCGCGGGGCGGGCTGCATCCCCACCAGCAGCCGGCACTGGGCGCCTTCGCCACCCGGCCAGGCGTCGATCAGGGTGTCGACGTGCTTCCAGCCACGCAGGTTGAAGTAGCCGACGCAGAAGTCGGCGCGGTGGGATACCTGGAGCGTGTCCCGGATCGCGGGGGCCAGCTTCAGCTCGATGTTGTCGAAGATACGGGGCATCATGCCTCGGAATGGCGATGAATCAGTATGCAACCGACGGGAAGCTGCAGTTCCTTGCCGGTACATGGTAACGGAAATGTGCGAGGCTGTCAGTCCGCAGCCACTTGGTTCACCCCCGCACCCCTAGCCCCCCGCTCCCCTCCCCCACCACCCCCGCGTGCAGCAGTCGCTCGATCGCTCCGCCGATCGCCTCCTCGAGCTTCGCACCGGTGCGCGCGAAGCCGAGTAGCGAGCGCACGTCAGTGGTCAGCTCCTTCCGCGGCCGCACGCCCTGCGCGCGCAGCACCAGCAGCACAGCCTCCCGGTACTCCTGCGGTGCGATCCGCTCCGCCGGGATCCCCTGCCCTGCCCGCGAGCGGACGACCACGGCTTCTTCCCCATTCCAGACGAACTCGCCGCGCACCCCGATGGCGCCGCGCCGCTCGGCCGTGCGCACCGCCTGCTTGATCCGCTCGGCGATGCGCGAGCCCACCCGCCCCTCCCCCCATGCCGCCGCGATCCGCGTGGCGAGGTCGTCGAAGTGCACCGGCCCCTCCGCCTCCGCCACCTCGAGCACCGCCCGCAGCAGGTCGGCGTCCCGCGCGCCGAGCACTCCACCCGCCGTACCCGCCGGTGTGAGTTGAGCGACGCGGTACTCCGCGGCTTGCAGAACGGCCTCGCCCGCCGTGCCGGCGCCGTTCGTCTCCGGCGGCGCGGCTTCTACAACGGCAACAGCATCCTCCGACGGAGAGTCGCTGACCGCGAGAGTATCGGCGGCGGTCACTTCCTCCTTCTCCACGGCGACCCTCGCCCGCTGCCGTGACTGCTCGATCTGCGCGATCAGCCGCTCGATCTGCGTTTTCGGGTCCTTGAACCAGTCGGTGGACCAGATGCGGTGGATCGTCCAGCCCAGCCCCTCGAGCACCTGCTGACGCAGCCGGTCGCGGTCGCGTGCGGTCTCGGCGCTGTGATAGGCGGCGCCGTCGCACTCGATACCGCAGATGAAGCGGCCCTCGACCTCGTCGTCCAGCACCCCGAGATCGACGCGGTAGCCGGCGACGCCGACCTGCGGCACCACCCGGATCCCGCGCAGCGTAAGCGCCTGGAAGACCTCGCGCTCGAAGGGCGACTCGGTCGTCGCGGCCGCGTTGACGATCACGCTGGACAGCTGCCCGCGCTCGGCGAAGAGCAGGAACTCGCGCAGGTAGCGGGCGCCGACGGCACTGG
>JACDHR010000533.1 GCA_013820915.1 Gemmatimonadota bacterium | reverse complement strand
TCACATCCACCGGGTTGCGCAGCATGACGATGATCTTCGCGTCGGGGCAGAAGGCGCGGATGTTCCGGGCGGCATCCCGGGAGAACAGATAGAGCGCGGTGGCCTCCCCGATGCGCATGGCGCCGTTCGCCCCCGCAAATAGCGCGAGATAGCTCTCCAGGTCCCGCACGAAGACCTCCGCGTCGCGCTCGGAGCCCGTATCCAGATCGGGGCAGAAGAACTTGGGCTCCTTGTTCGTCGACATGAAGACGTCGGGATGCTGCGCCAGATAGGTGTAGAGCGCGGTGGTGCCGCACTTGGGCGCACCGACGATGAAGAAGTTCGGCTTGAACGAGGAGGAGCCGACCGTCGCGGCACGCGCAGGGGATTCTCCGGCCGCGCGCGGCGCGGGGCCGACCGATGCTCGGAGCAGGGGACCGGAATCATCAGAGCGGAAGGTACGTGCCATGGTATACCCTTGGATCGCTTAAGGAGCGGATCGTTGCGCAGCAGCTAAGATCTTGCAGCCCTCGTGCCTCCGAAGATCCGGGCTCTCAGGACTGTGGCACCGCAACGGCGGCGGTGTCGGTGTCAAGCTACGGAGCCGGAGGTGAGGCGATCGAGCACCTTCTGGGCGGCGTTCTCGCCGCTCATGAACGCCTGATCGGTCCAGATGTATCCCCACTCGCCGTAGCGGCCGCAGTAGGCGATCCCCAGCTCGTCCAGGTAGCCATGCACGGTGGCCAGCGCCTCGGGACGGTCGAGATCGAAGATCACGTTGGCATACGGTACATGCATGGCCTCGGCCAGGAGGATCTCGTCGTCCTCGTGCAGCAGGCCACAGCGCCGCAGGTCCCGCAGGACCGGCTCGATGCAGTCCTCCGGCCGCCGGTCGAGCGGGCGATACTTCTTCGAGTAGTAGCATTCGACCTGCAGACTGCTGCACCCCGGCGGCACGTTGTTGGGCGACTGCAGGTGCGGCGTGCTCATCCGGGTGAAGAAGTAGTCGCGATCGTAGAAGTAGGTCCAGTGCGCGTCGTGCACCTCGGGCCGCCCGATCCCCAGGTTGACGATCACCGCCTCGGTGCAGGCCAGCCGTTCCGCCGCTGCGACCACCTCCGCGGGCGCGTCCACGAGCATGGGCACCAGCTCCGGCAGCGGCAGCGAGGAGACGAGGTGCTCGTAGCGGCTCTCCGAGCCGTTGGCGAAGCGCAGCGTCTTCCGCGCGGGATCGATACGGGTGACGCGGTGCGCCAGGCGCAGCGTCGTCTGCTCCAGGAACGGGTCGAGGTAGGAGACGAAGCCGCCGTGGGTCGGGTAGCGGAAATGGCTGATGTAGTGCACGTCGGGAGTCGAGGGTGTGAGGGCCCCTCGTAGCACCTCCTCCAGGTTGGCCTGGTACAACCGCGGCCCCACCCACTCGGTGGTCATGTTGTCGGCGGTGGTGGTGTGGTACTTCAGGCCGTACTCCATCGGAAAGGTCTCGGCGAAGGTCCTGCCGAAGCTCGCGATCAGCCAGTCCGCGTAGTTGCGGATCTCGCCTGGCTCGCTCTGCTGCGCCTGGATGAAGTCCTTGAGGATCTCCACCACCAGGTCGGTGGGCAGGCCGTACAGGTTGCACTGCACGGGGTGCTTGATCCAGTGGCCCTTCCAGTGGTTGTCCACGCGCGTGGTCAGCGTCTGGTAGCGCTGCTGCACGCTGGCGGCGAAGAGCTCCTGGATGCGCTCGACCTTGGTGAAGGAGACGTGCGGACCCTCGTCGAAGAGGAAGCCCTGCCCGTAGCGGTGCGAGGCGGTATGCCCGCCGTGATAGGGGTGCTGCTCGAAAATGACGGACTCTACGGCCTCGTGGTGGAGCCGGTGCGCCGCACCGAAACCGGCCATCCCCGCACCCAGGATCGTAACCTGTGTCATCTCTCTTCTCTTGCTCCGGTCGTGAGTTGTTCGGCCCACCAGCGGATCGTCTCCCCCAGCCCGGCCTCCAGATCGTAGCTCGGCTGCCAGCCGACCTCAAGGTTCAGGCGGGTCGTATCCGCGACCACCACGGGTGCGTCGTTGGCCCGGGCGGGGATCGCGCCCAGCGCGATCAGCTCCGGCCGGCGCAGCCTCTCCCCGATGGTGGTGGCCAGGTCCTTCAGAGCGATCGGACGGCCGGACGCGATGTTGACCGGACCCTGCACCTCGCTGTCCAGCAGTGCGACCAGCGCGCTCGCCACGTCCCCCACGTAGAGGTAATCCCGGATCTGGCGGCCGTGGGAACAGCGCGCGGGCTCGCCCCGCAGCAGGGAGCGGATGATCGAGGAGACCAGACGGTCGGGGTGCTCGTGCGGGCCGTAGAGAAAGAAGACCCGCCCCCAGGCGCTGCTGATGCCCGCCACCCCGGAGTAGGCGGTGACCAGCTCGCAGAGCGCCTGCTTGCAGACCCCATAAAAGGTGTTCGGAATCGTGGGCGTGTGGGCTTCCGTGCAGGGCTGCTCGGCAGTCCAGTCGTACTCGTAGCCGGATCCGGCCATCACCACCCGCTGGCCGCCGTGTTCGGAGAACTGCCGCAGCAGCTCGAGGCTGGCCTGGACCCAGGCCAGGTTCGCGGGCGAGCTGATGAAGCTGCCCGGCGCCACGTACCAGGCCAGGTGGAGGAGGTGAGTCGGCTCGACCGCCCCGACCACGGCTCCAATCTGCGCCGGGTCCAGCAGGTCCACGCGGTGCCAGCGGACGCCCTCCGGCGCCTCGGGTGGCGAGGCCGAGGTCACCGCGTGCACCTCGTAGCCGCGGCTCCGCAG
>JACDHR010000155.1 GCA_013820915.1 Gemmatimonadota bacterium | reverse complement strand
CTCCATCCGGCATCGCACCGTGTCGGTTGCACGGAGGGCGCGCACCTGCAGCATCTCGCTCTCCAGGTGAACCACTCCGCCGCGCAGGGACGGTGCATCGCGGTGCGCGAGCAGCTCCAGAGCGAGAGCCACTTCCCACACCGCGGGGAAGAAGGGCGGCAGGACGGCCCCATCCCCACCGAACCGCCGGATCCCGCTTCCACCCGTTACCGCCAGATAGCTCTGGAGACGCCGCGGCTCGGCGCGCAACCCACCCCGCTCCACGACCAGCCGCTGCCGCGGGACCGGTGCGGTGTGGCCGCGCAACTCACGGACCGCGAGACGCGCGACTGTCCGCAGGTACGAGAACACGGAGCTGAACGCCCCGGACGGTAACGGGTACGGTGCCGCGCGGAGCGGGTGTACCACCACGCTACTCCGCACGGAAAATCTGCACCGCCACCCGGCGCTCGCGCGGGCCGTCGAACTCGCAGAAGAAAACCCCCTGCCACGTCCCGAGCACCAGCCGGCCGTCACTGACCAGCACGCAGAGCGAGGGGCCGAAGGCGCTGGTCTTGAGGTGGCTGTCGCTGTTCCCCTCGGCGTGGCGGTAGAAGGGCTCGTCGGGTGGTGCCAGCCGCTGCAGCTTGGCGAGCAGATCGTGCACCACGTCGGGGTCGGCGTTCTCGTTGATGGTGAGCGCACCCGTGGTGTGCAGGCTCTGCGCGAACAGCACTCCTTCGCTCACCCCGCTCTCCGCCACCACCGCCTGCAGGTCGGCGGTGATCGGGATCATCTGGCAGCGCTCGGACGAGCGCACGCGGATCTCCTTCATCGTCTTCCGCTACCTGGCTCCGCGGTACACCACACGCCAGATCCGGCCCTCCTTCGAGTCCACGACGTAGAGCGTGCCGTCGGGTGCCTGCGCCAGGCCCATCGGGCGGTACTGCGCCTCGCCGGGGCTGGGGATCGTCTCGCGGCCGGCAAAGCCGTCCGCGAAGACCTCCCAGTCTCCCGCCGGGCTGCCGCCGGACATCGGCTGAAAGCTCACCTTGTAGCCGCGCTGCGGCATCGGGGCACGATTCCACGAGCCGTGCCACGCGATGAAGGCGCCCTCACGGTACCGCGCGGGGTACTGCTCGCCCGTGTAGAACAGCAGCTCCTGCGGCGCCCAGTGCGCGGGGTACGCGGTCAACGGCGCAGGGTACTGGGCACAGCGGCCCACCTGCTGCCCGTCGCCGCCGTACTCCGGTGCGAGCACACGGCGCCCCTGCCGCGGGTCGTGATAGCAGTAGGGCCACCCGTAGTCCACGCCGCGGTCCAGCCGGAGGAACTCCTCGGAAGGGAGTTCCGCGTTCTCCTGCGGAGTGAACTCGTCAGGCGCTGCCACGTTCAGCATGTCACGCCCGTGCTGCACAGCGTAGAGCGCGTTCGCCGCGGGGTGATAGGCAAGGGCGACGGCGTTCCGCACGCCCGTCGCCCAGTGCTCCCCATCGCGCTGATGCTGCCCGGTACGGTTGGCATCGAAGCGCCAGACCCCGCCGCCGCGCTCCAGCTCGGGACACGGGTCCTGTCCCGGCGAGCCGGCCTGGCGGTCCTCTTGCTGGCAGGCGTTCGACGGTCCGCCCACGTTGACCCACATGCTGCCTTGGCCGTCAAACGCCAGCGTCTTGGCGGCGTGGCTGCGCTGGTCCGGGAAGCCGTGGACTATCGTATCCGCCGGGCTCTCCGGCTCCAGCTCGGCCGCGTCGGAGAGCCGCCAGCGAAGCACATGCGTGTTCGGCGCGAAGTACAGGTACCCGTTGTGCACGGCGATGCCGGTTCCCCCGGTCGGCCCGAAGCGCACCAGCTCGTCTGCCCGCCCGTCTCCCGTGGTGTCACGCAGCGCCGCGATGCCGCCCATGTCCGCCGTGCTCTCCGCACCGCGGCGCGGCTGGATCGCCACGTAGATATCGCCGTTCGGCGCCACCGCCATATGGCGGGCGGGGCCGACGCCTTCATGCACGACCAGCGCACAGAAGCCCTCGGGTAGCGTCAGGCCGCCGTTATCCGCGTCGCATGCGGGGATCGCAGCCGCCTGCGCCGGCGAACGCCCACCCGGTATCGCGTCTCCCTGCGTGACACCCGGGTCCTGAGCCGTACCGCCGCACCCCGCGATCAGCACGGAGGTGAGGAGCACGAGGGATGAACGGCGTAGCAACATGGAAGTCTCCGGTCCAGGGGTTGACGAAAGAAACCAGGTTCCGTCAAGAAGTGTTCCCGAGCACCCGCCGGGATCACCCGCGGATACCGTATGCTCTCCGCCATCTCCGGAACGTCGAACGTCTTCGGGCCCGCCGTGTCAGGGTCGGCACGTCGCTCACCGCACGCGTACGGCGTCCGCGATCACGACACACCCGGTGGGTCCCAGGCGCGAGAGCTGAACGGTATTCCAGCCCGCCGGGAAGCTCCACGTGCCCAGTGCGTTCCACCGCTGTCCGTCGCGCTGCTGGTCCACCCGCGCCTCGCCGAGCCGGCGGCCATTCCCGTCCGCGACGGAGAAGCTCGCGGAGGGAGACCGGTTCGTCCCTGCCGTCCACCACGCCTCTACCGTCTTCGTGGCGGGGGCGGGAAGATAGAAGTGGAAGGCCGCCGGATCGGCGGCATCGCCGGTGGGAGCGAAGTAGTAACCCGAGCCGTAATGCCCCGGCGTGGCACGGGTGGACGTCCAACGTGACGAGACGGTGAGATAGCCGCGAGAGCGGTCGTTGCCGGTGTGGTCTCCGTCGATGACGATCTCCTCGGCCGCGGTGCCGCCGCAGTGCGCGTCGATCCGCACGTGGTACTGTGCCCAGAGCCAGTTCGCGCCGGGGTCGGTGCGGTTGTGCGGCTGCAGTTGCGCGTGGCCGAGGATGTGGATGTCGTCGCGGCGGATCCCGTGCCGGCGCGTGAGGTCGCATACGAGCTTCGCCGAGGCGTCGAGCTGCCCGGCGGACCACACGGTCTGCGACGCGTAGCCGGCGTGCTCGATCCCGATGGTGAAATGGTTGTTCGAGTTCCCGTTCCTCCAGCACTCGAACGAGCGGTTCAACGCGCAGTCGTAGCTGGAGCCGATATGCCACCCGCGGTCCGCGTCGCGCACGAGCTGCGTGATCTCCGAACCGTCTTCGCGAACAACGTAGTGTGCGCTGACGCGGGAGTCCCGGTTGGCGAGCCAGCTCCAGCACCCGGTGTAGGATCCCTCGCAGGTGTGAATGATGACCATCGCGATCTTGCCGATGTCGCCGGCCGGACGCGCGTTCCGGTTCGGGGACGCGCGCCACACCGCGCCGGAGTAGTCCGCCGACAAGGTTCTGGAGCCCGGGTTCAGGGACTGCAGGTAACCGGGTGCCACCTGGACCGGGGCCAGCGAAGCGGTGACTGAGCCGTCCCGCGCCCGGCCCACCGCGCCACGGCGGAGCGTGGCATACACATCATCGTGGACGTAGCTGGCCCGACCCTCGGGGAGCTGGATCCCGCTGTAGCGCGCCACCGCCGGTGCCCAGGCAGCGAGGTCGCTGGAGCGGACCTCCAGCTGATCGGCATAGGCCCGCAGCAGCGCCGCGGCCGCGCGGATGTTCGCCTCCGGATCTGCCCGAACGGCATCCACCGGGACGCCGGCGAGCCGAGCACCCTGCTCGAGCTGCTCTCCCCTGAGCGCCATGACACCGAACGCCGCCGGCTGCCCGGGGAACTCCGGATCCCCCTCCACCATCTGCCAGCGGGTCTCTACGTAGCCGATCGCCTTGAGCAGCGGCGCCGGCACCGCGAACTCCACCGCGGCGGCTGCGAAGAGCGGGTCCAGCGAGAGATCGGCGGATGTACCCACGACCGCCGCCGATTCCACCATGCACTGGGCCGAGACAGGCGGCGGCTCTACGGGCAGCCCATCGCCGCAGGATGTCAACACGGCCAGAGCGGCGGCAGGGACGAGGAGTCGAAGCTTTTGCATGGCGCTCACGGTGGATAGAACGACGGGGGAGAACGGGATTCCAGCGCTCCCGGGGTCGTACCCGGAAGGCGCGGCTTCGCTCCGTCACTCTCCGCGCGTCTTCTGAAAGCCCGCTTCCTCTGCGCTGCTGCCGAGATCCCGCAACACCTGATCGATCTCGCTACGGTCGTCACCAGAGCCGGTGAACCTGGGGGATGCGTGGCTGGTCATCGCGATTGGGGAAATTGGGGGCGTTAGCGAGAACAACCGAGAGTGCAGCGGACGAGGCGCAGCGGATACATAGATCCGGCGCGTCTTGCCACGCGTACTCTACCGGAGCAACAGATCGCGGCAACGGCTTTGCATATCATGCCTCTCCACGGTGGGCACGGGCGGAAGGCGAAATCTGTTCCCGTATCCTCCGGCTCGTTACCTTGCACCGCACGAGGCGGCTGAAAAGCCCCGATCGGGTGCAATCCCGCGAACAATATTGATCTCCAGGTCATGAATCCTCTTCTATCCCGCGATTTCCTGATGCCGTTCGACCGCATCAGAGCGGAACACGTCGTGCCGGGCATCCGGCAGGCGCTCCGGAACGCGGAGCACGAGCTGGAGGCCCTGGTCGCCGCCGAGGGCGAGCGCACCTACGCCAACACGATCCAGCGGCTCGACGATATGGAGGAGCGGCTCGGGCGTGTGATCGAGCCGGCTTCGCACCTGGTCTCGGTGGTGAACGCCCCCGACCTGCGCGAGGCATACAACACGGTGCTCCCGGAGTTCTCCGCCTTTTACGCCAAGCTCCCGTTGAACGAGGGGCTCTGGCGCGCAGTGAAAGCGTATGCCGAGACACGGGAGGCGAAGGCACTGACCGGGGTGCGGCGCCGCCACCTGGAGAAGCTCGTTCGTGACTTCATCCGGGCGGGCGCGGACCTGTCGCCGGAGAAGAAAGCGCGGATGGAGGCGATCCACGTCGAGCTCTCGCGGCTGCACACGCAGTTCGCGGATAACACGCTCGATGCCACCAACGCTTTCGAGCTGGTCCTGACCGACGCGGCGGATCTGGCGGGGCTCCCCGACACCGCGATCGCCCGGGCGCGGGTCAGTGCGCGCGCCAAAGGAGTAGAGGGGTGGCGCTTCACGCTGCAGATCCCCTCGTATCAGCCCTTCATGCAGTACGCCCGGGACCGGGAGCTTCGCGAGCGCATGTACACCGCGCAGGTGAACCGCGCTGCGGATGGCGAGTTCGACAACCGGCCCCTGGTGCCGCGTATCCTGGAGCTGCGTCGCGAGTTGGCAGCGCTGGTGGGCTACCGCGACTACGCGGAGTACCGGCTGGCCGAGAACATGGTGGGGAGCGGCGAGCGCGCGCTTACCTTCGAGCGCGACCTCATGGAGCGGACTCGCCCCTTCTGGGAGGGGGAGATCGAGGAGCTGATCTCCTACGCCGCGAGCCTTGGCCTCGACCCGATCGAGCCGTGGGATGTGGCGTTCGTGGCGGAACGGCTTCGCAAGCAGCGCTTCGAGATCGACGACGAGGCGCTACGTCCGTACTTCCCGCTCGACCGGGTCCTGACCGGGATGTTCGAGATCACGGGCCGCCTCTTCGGGATCCGCGTCACGGAGCGGGAGATCCGCGAGGTCTGGCACCCGGAGGTCCGGTTCTACGACATCCATGACGAGAGCGGCACGCACCTGGGCTCCTTCTACGCGGACTGGTTCCCGCGCGAGTCCAAGCGGGGCGGCGCCTGGATGAACTCGTTCATTACGGGTGGGCCGCGCGAGGATGGCGGGTTCGAGCCGCACCTCGGGCTCATGGTCGGCAACTTCAGCCCTCCGGCGGACGAGCAGCCAGCGCTGCTGACGCACCGGGAGGTGGAGACCACCTTCCACGAGTTCGGCCACCTGCTGCACCACTGCCTCTCACGCGTCGAGGTCCCCGCACGCGCGGGGACCAACGTTCCGCGCGATTGGGTGGAGCTGCCGTCGCAGATCATGGAGAACTGGACGTGGGAGAAGGAGGCGCTGGACCTCTTCGCCAGCCACCACGTAACCGGCGAGCCGATCCCGGACGAGCTGTACCAGAAGATGCTCAACGCGCGAACCTTCCTGGCCGCCAGCCACCAGATCCGCCAGCTCTCGCTCGGCACCGTGGATCTGGAGTTGCACATGCAGTACGACCCGGAACGCGACGGGGATGTGATCGCGCGCGCGCGGGAGATCATGAGCCGCTTCGCGATCCGCCCCGACTTCGCGCGCAATCACTTCATCACCACCTTCACCCATGTGTTCACGGGTGGGTACGCGGCCGGCTACTACAGCTATCTCTGGTCCGAGGTGCTGGATGCGGATGCCTTCACCCGCTTCCGGCGCGAGGGGATCTTCAACCGGGAGACGGGCCGCGCCTATGTGGATGCGATTCTCTCGCGGGGCGACAGCGCCGACCCGGCGGACCTCTACCGCGAGTTCATGGGTCGCGAACCGGACCCGGAGGCACTCCTCCGTCGCAATCTGGGCGAGGGAGCTCCGGCCGGTGCGGGGCTCCCGGCCGGCTTGGCAGCGGCCGAGGTTCGCCCGGATACGATCGCGCCGGGGTCGTAAGCAGGCACATCAGGTTCCGGCTCATTCATCGGAATCAGGCGCACCCACTGCGCCACCATCTGCGGCGGCATGTAGCGCATTTGCGGGCGCTTCGCCACATTACGGTTCCACCCTTCTCGCGGAGAAACGATTCGATGATCCTGGACTCCCTTGCCGCCGCCGGTGAGTACGAGGCGCTCGGTACCGGTATCGCGCTGGGGCTCGCCTACCTGCGGGGGTTCGATCCCGACACCCCCGATGGGCGCTACGAGCTGGACGGCGACGACCTGTTCGCGCTGGTGCAAACGTATGACACCGCTCCCGCAACGGAAAAGCGCTTCGAGGCGCACCGCCGCTACCTCGATATTCAGCACGTTAGCGCCGGAACCGAGCGGATCCTTCACGCGCCGCAGCAGGATCTCGAGGTCGATACGCCGTACAACGAGGCGGACGACATCGTTTTCTTTCAGGAGCCCGGCGTCAGCAGCTCGTTCCTTCTGCGCGCGGGCGATTTCGCCATCTTCCACCCCGGCGACGCTCACAAGCCGGGCTGCATGGCAGGCGGGAAAACGCAGGTGAAGAAGGTAGTGGTAAAGGTTCGGCTATAGTATTCTGCTCCGCGAGCGAGCCACCGTCCCGGGAAGCGACTTTCCCGAGCCGATTCGTCTCCCTGTCAGAAACCGCGCCCCGGATTCGTCCTGTTCATGGGTGCGGAGCCATACGCGCTCCGGCCCGCCCCCAAGCGCACTGCGGTCCGGCACCGTATCCGCCTCTCGCTGGCAGGAAGCACCCCATCGTCTGGAGTGATGACTCAATCCTTTCGCATCCTTATCTTCGTCTCGCTCGTCCTGGCCGCATGCGCCGGCCCCTCGGCAGCTCAGGAGTGCTGGACCCTAGCGGGAGGACCGTGCAGAACCCTGCCGGAGAGCGGATCCGATTGGGAGGAGCATGCGGTGGTGCTCGGTGCCAATGCCGCGCTCGGCGGGATCACCGCGGGCGTGATGCAATGGGCGCGCGGAGGGTCCTTCTCGCGGGGGTTCATACGGGGAGCGGCGGGCGGCGGGATGATTTACCTGGGCAAGCGTGTCAGCGCCGAGTCATTCCGGGGCGCCGGGCTGGTGGGGCGGCAGGTGGGGGCTGTGGGCGCCTCGGTGGTGCGCAACACGTCCGAGGGTCGCTCGTTGTTGGACCCGCTGATGCTGCCCGTGGGGCCCCTGCGGTTCTACATCCCGCACGACGCTACGACTCGTGTTCGGGTCAGGGTAGACCTTCCTGGCGCAGCGGTACTGGCTCACGCCCTTCTGTCGCCGGCCAGAACTCTCGATACAGGGGCCTCGCTGTCGGCCGGCGCGCCGGTATTCCTGATGCGCGAACCCTTCCGCGACGGCTGGTTCGGCTCGCACATCGCGGGCGTGATCGTACTTCTCAGCGACTCGCCCGAAGAGCTTCGGCGGGTGCCGCATCAGAAGATGGTCTTCGCCCACGAGCGGATCCATACCGTTCAATACGACCAGGCCATGCACACCTGGAGCGGACCTCTGGACGCCCGGGTGCTACGGCACGTACCGTACGGCGGCTGGATCGCACGTCACATGGAGATCAACCTCCTGCTCGCTCCGCTCGGGGCGGTTCACATGGCGGTACCGTATGAGAACCGCCTCTGGGAGCGGGAAGCTTTCTTCTTCGCCGGCCCCGACTGAGCGGCCCCACTGAGCGGCCCCGGTCCGGTTCAGCACGATCGGGCCGGCGCTGCCGCCGCCGGGCTCCGACTCCTACTCCACCCCCTCCCCGGGCCTTCCAACCCCACGCGAGCGGATGGTGGGGAGCGACCGCTCTCCCGGTGCACCGAAGTTGACCTCGTACATGTAGCCATTCCCCTCCAGCGCCTGCACCTCTTCGGCGCTGATCCCCAGCGGCCCCTCGCCCCCGAGCACCCGCACCTCGCGTCCCGCCTCCTGCTCCCGGGCGGTGAACAGCATCGCGATCCGCAACGCGCCGGGCGAGCCCTCCCGCACGACAGTCGCCGACCACTCGTTGATGAACTCGCCCAGAAGGTTCATCACCCCGTTCTCACCGGTCGGCTGACCCTCGCTGAGGCGGCAGAGCGTCGCCTTCGGGTCCGTACCCTCCAGGAAATGAATCACCGCATACGCCATAGCTTCTCCTTTATCGTTCGATGTGAGGACCACGCCTTGTGCGGAGTCCGCGAAGCGGCCATCCTTCTCTTCGCTTGGCACGTCCCGTTCCTCTTGCACGGAGATACCACCGCATGCTGTTCAGGATCACGCCGCGGATCACGAGCCCGAGCGTACTCGCGCTGGCCGCCCTGCTGGGTGCGTGCGCCTCGCCGATGAGC
>JACDHR010000009.1 GCA_013820915.1 Gemmatimonadota bacterium | reverse complement strand
TGCATCTGCTGCTGCTGAACCGGTGGCTGCTGTATCTGCTGCTGCTGAACCGGCGGCTGCTGCATACGCATCTGGGCGGTATCCTGTTGCATACGCATCCTCATGGTATCCTGCTGCATACGCATCCTCATGGTATCCTGCTGCATACGCATCCGGGCGGTATCCTGTTGCATGCGGAGTGTGTCTTGCATCTGCTGCTGTGCGCGGGCGGTGTCCTGACGAACAGGCTGCTGTGCGTCGGCGGTTGCGGCGGTTCCCAGCGCGAGAGCCGCGACGAGAACGGCCACCGGAACGATGCGGATCTGCTTCATGATTCCCTCCATGAACGGTGGAACGGAGACGGCATATGTGCCGCTATCTCCCCAACCTGACTTGAGGTGTTCGGTGTGACTCGCAACAATCAGGCCTTGAGTTCGCTGATCGCTGTGTATATGTTGGGTAGGAACGAATTTTGTATATGTTGGCTAGGAACGAACTTGGAGCACTGCCGCTCCCGGGCGCCTCGCATTACGGGGGAGGATAGACATGGACAGGATTCTGACGCGCGCGGCTCGATCATCGGTGGTTCCGGCGCTCCTGCTGGCGCTCGCCCTGCCCGCTACCGCACAGCAGAACTCCCTCGGGAACCGTTCCGCGGTGGGTGACGCCCTCCGGCCACTCGCGGCCGGATCCGCTTTGCGCCTCGAGGAGGCGCCGGAGGGGAGATTCGAGAGCGCCGCGGACAGCCTCGAGTGGGCCCGCGCCCGGAAGGCCGCGCACGGGGCGACGGGGCGCCGCCTCGTCATCTCGCTACAGGACCGGGTCCTGACATGGATGAACGGCGCCGACACCCTGCACGCCGCTCCGATCGCGGTAGGCAAGGGTACGCAGCTGGAGCACGAGGGCCGCGCCTGGGATTTTTCCACTCCTCGTGGAGAACGGCGCGTGATCGGCAAGCAGCGCAACCCAGTGTGGACGCCACCGGATTGGCACTACGTGGAGCTGGCCCGTGACAGCGCGCTGACGCTCGTGCGCCTGCAGCGCGGCCAGGGTGTACGGCTGGCTGACGGGAACCGGGTGGTGGTGCGCGGCGACCGGATCGGGCGCGTACTCGCAAACGGGACCTTCGAGGTCGTGCCGGCGGACGAGGAGGTGGTCTTCGGCGAAACGCTCTTCGTGCCACCACTGGGCACCGCCAACCGCCGCGTGGAAGGAGAGCTCGGCCCTTATAAGCTCGATCTCGGCGACCGATACATGATCCATGGCACACCGCACAAGACCTCCATCGGAGACGCGGCCACGCACGGTTGTATCCGCATGCGCGACGGCGACCTGGAGTACCTGTACCACCGCGTGCCGGTGGGAACACGCGTCTTCATCTACTGATCCCGGAGGCGAGGATCTGGCGCACTTCTGCCGGATGTGCCCATGTCCATTTCACGCCTTCGCGAGGCCGAGGGCAGCTCAGCGGGCGAGCATTCCCTGGATAAGATCCTCGAGAAACGCTTGTAGTTCCTCAGGCGCGATAGCTCCGCGGGTAAAGGTTGTGCGGACCTTCACCAGGTGCTCTCCGATCACGAAGAGGTGCTGATGTAAATCGCGCTGCTCCCCGCGACGCGTGAGCATCGCGTGGACGTGCCAGCCCTCCACCACTTGGGACCCGGCGCTCTGCCGAAGCGCATGCTCCCCCACCACCTGGTAGTCATCGAAGTGTTGTTGCGCTCGCTGGATCGCCAGTACCTCTTTGAAGAGCGCGCTCTCAGCTTGTGCTTGCTCTCCGGGATCGGTGCCACCCCGCCGGGCAATCTCGCTCATGGGGTAGACGTAGACGTCGGGTTGGAGTGAGGATTCGCCCTGAAAGCGGTACAGCGTTCCGGCACTCGGATCGGGATAGCGTCGCGTCTCGGCAATCCGGAAGCCGCCCACTTGCTCCGGCACGGCCGAGAGCGTCAGCTCGGTTGTTGTCGAGGGGGAGTCTGGAACGGGGGCCGGGCGAGATGCGCAACCGATGGCGGGGATCAGGAACAGTAGACTGAGAACGGTGCGCACTACCCTCTCCGCATGCTTGGAGATGACCGGTTTGGGTCCCCGCATACCGTTCCCGGACCGCACCAGAGCGTCGGGCCGGCTACCGCCAGCTACCACTGTCTTCTCCGCTGCCCATACGCGATAAAGAGGGGAGCGACGAAAAACGCGAGGACAAGTGCGGCCGCGATCCACTCCGCGCCCGCGGGCGGTTCACGCATCATCCACACGCCATACACTATCAGCGACACGACGCCCCAGAGAACCAGCACCGGTGTCGGCAGGATCGTCTTGTCCTTATCCAGCCGGTATGTGGTCACTCCCGCCAGCAGAGCCATGGCCGCGGAGCCGAGCAGGATCGTCACCGGCTGATCGGTAACTTGAAGGACGACGAACACAACCGCGAATACCGCACCGGTGAAGAGGGCGGAACTCAGCGGCCGCAATGGCTTCGGAACGCTCCACATGACGTCTTTCCCGGTGTAGGTCCAAGAGGATCCAGCGACGCACTTGACCTGCTCACGACCCGCGGTGACTTGCAGCCTCTCAGATGTAGCTATACGGCGAATCGTACGTGTTCACAAACCCCGTGTCAAACAAAATCTTAGCCATACCAGCAACTTGTCCTCCGGCAGACGCGCCGTCCCGGTTTTCCCACTCATACCGTTTCTCCGAAACTCCGCTGCGTTCGTGAGTGGGCCGCGCCTGGAATGGAGACTGCCGCAACTCGCTCGCGGCATCAACCCTGCGGGCAGGATGGGCAGCATTTCCGATTCTCGACCGGGAGCGAGCAGGCACAAGCTATAGAGCACCCGGCCCGGGCAAAGAAAGACACGAAAAAGAAGTCACGTAAAAAGATGGCAGACGCTTCGCGCAAGCGGAACCGTCGAAGTAGAAAGTAGGCTCATCCATACGGTGTTCCTCACCCCCTAACCCGGAGCGAACGAATGAAGCTTTCCAGCGAATCTTTTCCGAACGGCGGCACCATCCCCGGCGCCTTTGCCTTCTGCGTACCGGACGCCGAGAGCCACGCCACCTTCGGCGGCAACCGCAGCCCGCACCTGTCGTGGACGGATCTACCCGCAGGCACCCGGTCGCTGGCCATCGTCTGCCACGACCCGGACGTACCCAGCAAGCGGGACGACGTGAATCAGGAGGGTCGTACCGTTCCGCATGACCTCCCACGCGTCGACTTCTTCCATTGGGCGCTGGTCGACATCTCCCCCGACCACAACGAGTTGGCTGAAGGCGCTGACTCCGATGGTGTCACTGAGCGGGGGAAGTCGCCGGAACGCACTCGCCACGGCCGCCGCGGCAGGAACAGCTACACCGACTATTTTGACGGCGACGACGAGATGCAGGGCGAGTACGGCGGCTACGATGGGCCGTGCCCGCCCTGGAACGATGAGCGGCTGCACCACTACCACTTCACCGTCTACGCGCTGGACCTGGCACAGCTCGACTTGCCGGACGGGTTCGGCGGCGCGGAGGTGCGGGAGGCGGTAGAGGGCCACGTGCTCGGGCAGGCGGAGTGGGTGGGCACCTACTCGCTGAACCCGACCGTACGCGCAAGGAGCTGAAGCTGTACCGTGCGGGCGGAACGTCCGGACGAGGACGTTCCGCCGAAGAAGCGTAGCCGCTGACCGTTCAGTACCCCGGCAGAACCCCGGGCATGGTGAGCACATCCGTTCCGCCGCCGAACCCGGCCCTGCGCGCCAGCAGAACCGCGGGGCGTACCGCCTCCACAAGCTGAACCAGCAGCGCCTCGGCACCGGTGGGATAGCTGCTGTCCGGCCCGCGCGCCAGCAGTTGCTCCAGGAACGGGCGGCGCGCGGGGAAGGCGCGCAGATGGATGTCGGCGTCCGGAGCGATCCCGGCCGCTTCGCGCGCCAGCCGTAGCGCGGTGGTGAGTCCGCCGAGATCGTCCACCAGCCCGAGCCGCTGGGCGTCCACACCGGTCCAGATGCGCCCGCGCGCGAGCCGGTCCATCTGCTCGGGCGTCATGTTGCGCCCCTCGGCGGCCTTGGCCACGAAATCGGCGTAGATGCGGTCGAGGTTGGTTTCCAGCCGGGCCCGCTCTTCGGGCGAGTAGTCGTGAATGGCGGACCACATGGTGGCGTTGTCACCTACCTGGATGGTGTCCCATGAAACGCCGAAGCGGTCCCAGAATTCCCGCGTCACCGGCTTACCGGCAAGCACGCCGATCGAGCCGGTGATGGTCGCCGGGTGCGCGACGATCCGGTCCGCCGCCATCGCGACGAAATAGCCGCCGGAGCCCGCCACATTGCCCATCGAGACGATCACCGGCTTACCCGCCGCTCGCGCGCGCCGCGTCTCGCGCCAGATCGCGTCGGAGGCGACGTACGAGCCGCCGGGGCTGTCGACCCGGAAGAGGATCGCTTTCACGCCGTCGTCCTCGATCGCTTCGCGGAACGCGCGGGCCACGGTCTCGGAACCCATCGAGGTGCCGCCGGAGAGCGCGTCGAAGCGGCTCTCGCCGCGCTGCACGGCACCGACGCCGTAGATCAGGGCGATCGCGTCACCGCGGGTGTACGGCCGCCCGGCGCGATCCAGGTACCGGGACAGGTACAGGAACTCGGTGCGCTCGCCGAACTGCGCTTTCAGCGAATCGTACACCTCGTCGCGGTAGGCGAGGCGGTCGACGAGCCCGGCACGCACGGCTTCATCGCCGAAGAGCGGGCCGCGGTTGACGGTCTCGCGCACCTGCTCCGGCGTGAGTCGCCGCCCCTCCGCGATCCCACCGAGCAGCTGATCGAACATGGACTGGACCACCGCTGTAACCGCCTCGCGGTTCTCCGGTGAGAAGCCCCGGTGGGTGAAGGTCTCCAGCGCGGTCTTATACTCATGCCGCTGCGAGGTGCGCATCTCGATATCGAGTTGCTCCAGCGTGCCTCCGAAGAAGGGAGCTTCGACGAGCAGCCCCGTCAGCCCCACATCTCCCGAAGGCTGCAGGTAGATCTGGTCGAAGGCGGTGGCCAGGTAGTATCCGGCCTGCGCGGGGGCGAACTCGCCGAACGTCTCCGAGAAGAGCACCGCCGGCTTCCCGGACTGCCGGAACGCCAGCACAGCCTCGCGGACCTCCTGCGCCCGCGCCATCCCGATGGGACCCGAGCCCACGCGGGCCACCAGCCCCACCACGCGGTCGTCGTCCGCGGCGCGGTGCAGCGCCTCGACGACATCGCGCACGGAGGTCTGCCGCCGCGCCAGCACCCCGGCGAGCGGATCGTCCGGGATATGCTCGACCAGCCCTTCTTCCAGGTTCAGCTCCAGCACCGTCCGCCCCGGCACGCCGGGACCGCGGGCGAAAACCGCGATCGCGATGAGCAGAAAAATCGCACCGAGCACCACCATCGCTCCGATGCCGGCGAAGACCTTTACTGTCACCCGCCGCGCCCGGCTCCACCTGCGTTTCGACTTCGTCATGCCAGCTCCCGTGGGAAAGGTCCGCCACTGCCACCGCGCATCACTCCGAAGATGTGCAGCGCGCCCGCAGCCTCACTACGGCGACGGGTGGACCTGCAGCAGCTCTACGTCGAAGACCAGCGTTGCGTTGGGCGGAATCACGCCGCCGGCTCCGCGGGCACCGTAGCCCAGATCGGGCGGGATCACCAGCTTACGGCGTCCACCGGGCCGCATCCCCGCCACACCCTCATCCCACCCGCGGATCACCATTCCCTCGCCAAGCACGAACTCGAATGGCTCGCGACCGCGGCTGCTGTCGAACTCCTGGCCCTCCGGAAGCCACCCGGTGTAGTGCACCACCACCTGGTTACCCGAGCCGGCGGGCTCGCCCTGCCCCTCGGCCAGCTCCTGGATATACAGTCCGGAGGGGGTCTGCGTCATGTCCTCGATGTTCACGTTCAGCTCCGGTGCGTAGGTGTGTTCCGCCGGCGTGCGAACCGTCGCACCCGCGGGCGTATCTGCAATGGGCGCGTCTGCCTCGCGCGTGTCCGGCCCGCATGCGGCGAGCGCCAGCCCTGTCAGCAGGACCGCTCCTGTTCGGATCCTCATCTTCCGTTTCTCCAATCTTCCGGTTCTCCACGGGGGAAGTAGTATCGGGAGCGCTCGCGCGCCACGCCAAGGTGGGGTGGGGGTACCGGCCGTGTCAATCGCGCGGCCGGCTCGGCCGGAGCGCGCGGAGTGCGCCCACGTACTGATCGGCCACGGCGGCCCACCCGAAGGTGTCCGCCGTGTACCGGGCCGCGCTCCGCGACAGGCGCTCCAGCGCCGGCCGGTCCTCGTGATAGCGGAGGATATGATCCGCGAAGGCGTTCGCATCGCCACTGCGCACCAGATGCCCGTTCTCCCCCTCGCGGATCACATCCTGAATCCCCTCTATCCGCGCCGCCACGACGGGGAGCCCGGAGAGCCCCGCCTCCAGCATCACCACCCCGAAACCCTCGATGTCGCCGGGCACGGGCACGTTCGGCATCATGAAGAGGTCCGCACCCCGATAGAGCGTCTTCAGCCGCTCGTCGGACACACGGCCGAGCAGCCGCACCCGCGGCTCCAGACCGCGGCTGGCGATCGCGGCGCGGATCTCCGGCGTAGCCGGCCCCTCGCCCGCGAGCCAGAAGTGCACGTTGGCCGGCAACCGCGGCATCACCTGGTCCACGAACCAGGCGAACCCTTTGCGCTCCACGTGGCGACCCACGCTGAAGAGCAGCAGCGCGCCGCCGGGCAGCGCGGCATTGCCACCGATCGCGGACGGCAGCTCCCGGCGCATCGCCCGGCGGTCGACGGGCGCGGGGAAACGTGCGAGGTCGACCCCGCAGGGGATCACCCGCACCTTCTCCGGCGCGGCTCCCCGCGCCAGGCACTCCTCCGCGGTGGCGTGGCTGATCGGGAATACGGCGTCCAGGGCCCGGAACATGCGAGGCACGAGCCACTGGTATGGGGCGACCGGCAGCGTCACGTCACGCCCCACGGGGATGGCGGCCAGCACCACACCGTGCGCGGGCAGCATCCGGCGCAGCGGCACGGCCAGCGCGGCGGTGACCATGGAGGAGAAGAGCACCGCGTCGATCCGCTCGGCTTCAACCCTCTTCGGGATACGACGCAGCGCCCGCAGGCCAAAAGGAACGACCCGCAGGTGCGTCCACCGCCAGGAGGAGCGGAGGACGAGCGAAGAGAGCCGGACCTCGGGGTGCGAGGCGAGCGCGTCGTGCAGTTCGGTGGCGACCCGCTGCATGCCACCGACATTCGCCAGCGGCCGGCCGGGCGGCGGGAAAGAGTGCGAGACGTAGAGAAGGCGCAAAGAACCAACGAGCGGTACGGATCCGGAAGACCGGCGCCGCGGCACTGCTGCCGGAGGCATCGGGACGCGGCGCTGCCACGCGCGAGAATGCCTATAGAGTAGGGCGAAGCCCGCCGTCGCGATACCCATCCGCTCCTGGCCCGTTCAGCCAACTCCCTGCATATTCGCCCCACGCCGTACCGACAGTGGGCACGCCGTTCCTCATCTACAGAACCGACGCCACGATGAACCAGACCCGTTCCGAAGATCCGCTCCGCAGCTATCCTGTAGTGATCGACCTCCCCGTGCAGTGGGGGGACATGGACGCGTTCGGCCACATCAACAACACCGTATACTTCCGCTACTTCGAGAGCGCTCGCATCGCGTATCTCCGCGCGATCGGATTCGAGGGAGGTGGCGGGGAGAAAGGCGAAGAACGCGGCCCGATTCTGGCCTCGACCCACTGCCGCTTCCGTAAGCCGCTCGTCTTTCCGGACACCGTTCGCGTCGGCGCACGCACCACGGAGGTCGGTGAGGACCGGTTCGTGATGGAGTACCGCATCGTGAGTGAGAAGCTGGGCGGCGTCGTTGCGGACGGCGGAGGAACCGTGGTCTCGTTCGACTATCGCGAGAAGCGGAAAGCCCGCCTTCCAGACGCGGTACGGGGGCGGATCGAGGCGATCGGAGTGGGGTCGGGCTGAGCCGCCCGCCGGCGTGGAGCCACGCCGGCGGGCTTTCAACTAGAGAAGGACGGCGGACGGCGACCTGCCGGTCAGAAGTCGTACCGGAGGCGCAGTAGCGCCATACGGCCGATCTCCGGCACGCCGGGGAAGCTCTGAAACCGCTGATCGAAAAGGTTCTGAACCGTGAGCTGCACGGAGGGTGCGCGCCGGATCGGCAGGCGGTAACCGAGCGTCAGATCCGCCAGGGCGGCCGCCTCGACGCAGGGCTCCGGATTCTCCGGCACGATGCACTGCAGCGCCGTATACGCTCCGGAGAGCACCGGGAAACCACCAAGATGGCGCACCCGCCCCTCGGCGTTGAACCCGCGCGGCTCATCGCGGTACCCGAGCGACACGTTCCCCTTGGTGGTCGGCGCGTTCAGTGTGATGATCTGGCCCTCGGTACGGAAGTGGTCGTCGCTGACCAGGGAGGTGGAGACGCCGAGCGTCCACTGCCCCAGCAGCGCCGTCGCCGACAGGTCGGTCCCCCAGAGGTCGATGTCGCCGAAGTTACGGTAGGTCACCAGTAACTCGGGCCCGGCCTGAAAATCCGGCGAGGCGACGACGCCGCCGGGGATGGACGCGAGCGTTCCTGCAAGCTGCGGGACGAGCGCGACGAGATCCGGCCGGCCGGCCTGAATGAAGAACTGCGCGATGTGCTGCCCTGCGTACGGCCCGGCCTGCTCCGGCCGCAGGATCACGAACGGCGTCTGCGGGATTAGCGGCGAGATGAAGTTGTCGCGTTGCGCATACCAGACGTCGGCTGCGAGAAGGAGCCGGCCGCCGAGGATCCCCTTGTATCCGATCTCGTAGCTGGTGGTGTTGGATTCCCTGATCCCCGGAACGTCCGCGACGCCGGTGAACGTCATCCGCTCCTGGGTGATGGGGCTGATACCCTGGATCTCCATCTGCGACGGTGGACGGGCGAGCAGGTATGCGGCGAGCTGGGCGGCCGTGGCCGCCCCGAGCTGCGGAGCAATCACGCCCTGGAGCGCGCGGACCTGCATCTCCCAGAGGCTCGTGACGTTGATCGTGCGAAGTTGTCCCCGATCCTCCGGGCTCGTTCCCCCGAACGGCGAGCGCATTGCGTACGAGCCATCCTCTTGTTGGAAGCGGAATCCCGTTCTGCCGGTGCCCTGCGCAAGGACGGAGTAGCCGAGCGCGCCAAGTGGGCCGGGAACCGGTCCCGCGCCGAGATCCAGGAAGAGCTGCACCGATCCGGGGTTCGAGTACGCACGATTGTACGAGGCGCGGAGCGTCTGGTTCTCCGTCGGCTTGAACACCAGTGCCGCGCGCGGTGAGAACACGGTCGCGTCGATGATGGAGTGACTGTCCAGCCGACCGGCGAGCACCACGTCGAATCTCCGGCTCACCGCCGTCTCCGACTGGAGGAACACGCCAGCCTCGGTGTAGTCGTCCTCGTCCTCGAAGCGGCCGTGAATGGTGCCGCCGGTCTCCGGCATGGTGCGAATGTAATCGACGCCGTAGGTGAAATTCTGCCAGCGGGTCGGCTGCATCCCGTGCTGCACCTGGGCAACGAAGAGCTGGCTCCGATCGATGATGCTTGCCCCATCGCGCAGCAGGAAGGTATCGCCCGCGTCGCTCCGGTTCAGATACGCCTGGGTGAAGAGTCGTCCCCGGTTGAAGCGCCCCTGCACGTAATCGTAGGACCAGTCGCGGATCTGCGCCGCTCCAAGGCCCGTCAGCTCGATGCCCTGCGCCGTGGTGGTGCGCCCGGCAGACAGGATCGCGGTCGCGTCCGGGCTCACACGCCAGTCGGCGCGGCCGTCCACCGCCCAACGGGAGATGTCGAAATCACGATCGCCGATGCGTGTCGCGGGATCCCCCGGTAGCGTGCGCTCTCGAGCACCCTGCTCCACGGGGTCGATGAACTCCCACTCATTCCCCTGGAAGTACTGCCCGGAAACCTTTACGCCCACGTTCCCGGTAACCAGCTGCGAGGTGCGGACGGTGGTCTGCAGAACGCCGCGCTCACCTCCGGTGACTGTAGCGGTCGTCCCCTGATGGGTGAGCGGCGAGCGGGTGAACATGTGCAGCACGCCGTTCGCGGTGTTGGGGCCGTACAGGGCAGAGCCCGGGCCCAGCACCACCTCCATCCGCTCGATGTCCTCGTTGGTAGCGGGAATCATGTACAGCGCGTTGACGCGCAGCGACGGGATCGCGGCGATCCGGTGATCGGTCAACGCCAGCAGTGCGCCCGAGAAGATGTTGTTGAAGCCGCGAGAGACGATGTTCGTCGACTGCAGCCCCTGGCTCACGATATCGACCCCCGGGACCGCGCGCAGGTGATCCGTCGGTTGAACCGCCGGGCGCTCGGCGATCATCTGCGCCCCGACGACCTCTACGCGTGCGGGCGCATCGAGCGCCCGCTCCTCGCGGCGCGACGCGGAGACGACGATCGGGTCGAGATCGATCGCCCGTGAAAGGAGATCGAGGCTGATGTTCGCGCTCTGTCCCGCTACGACAGTCACTCCTTCGGCGCGGCCGGTCTCGAAACCGGTCATCGTGACAGTCACCGCATAGGTGCCGGAAGGGACATTCACAACGATGAAGCGCCCGCTCTGGTTGGACAGGGAGCTGCCGACACGACCGCCTTCCGGGCCGATCACCTGCACGACGGCTCCGACCAGGGGCGCTCCCGTTTCCGCGGCGCGGGCCTGCCCGGTGATCGTACCTGTCTGTGCCCGCAGAGGCGCTACCCCTGAGAAGACGAGCACCGACGCCGCAATGAACGAACAGACACAGCGGACACTCATGATTACCTCGGGATGCAGGAGGCGGTAAAAACGGATCGGGAGAACGGGCCGTGCAGACACACTGAAGACCGGGGCAGAATACCTCCGCGTAAGGAACCGCCGAAACGATACTGCAGGGAAAGCCGGAAACTTCGGGAAGGTGCCGCCGAACGCACTCGTACGGAGCGGAGGTAGGAAAGCTGCTCCGGAGCGCTGCCATAGTATTACGATACCACACGTCCGCAGTCAAGAGGGAGGCATGCCGCGGTGGCCGACCCCCGCACCTCCGCATGAGGAGCGGTGAATGAGCGCGTACGCTTGCACGGTTTTTTTCGCACAGCCCTATCCGCGGAGCCGCCGGTCGCCCATACTTCCAGAAGCAGCGATAGATCGCGCCTGCGCTGCTCCTTCTCTCTTCGCGGGAGACCGGCGACATGAGCGGCCGGGGTTTCTTCGTCGTGGACAGATCCGGAATATGAGCATGTGGAACGAGTTCGTCGGCATACGATCCGAGGGTGTCCGCCACGTTGTGGAGCAGGGCGCGGTCCGGAAGTTCGCTGAGGCGATCGGTGATCGGAACCCGCTCTATCTCGACGAAGCCGCGGGCCGCAAGAGCCGGCACGGGCGGAGAATCGCGCCACCCACCTTCCCGATCAGCCTCGACTACGGAAGCGTACCAGGCTTCGCGCTTCCCGAGAGCGGCCTCATCCACGGCGAGCAGATCTTCGAGTACGAGCGCCCGCTCTACGTGGGAGAGGAGATCCTGTGCTACGGGATGCTCAAGGAGGTGTACGAGAAGAAAGCACGCGCCGGGAGCATGACCTTCCTGATCATCGAGCGGGCCGGCGAGGGTGCGGATGGTGAACGAATCTTCACCACGACGAGCTCGGCGATCATCACCGAAGCCGTGCAGAAGGAGATCGAAGGATGAGCACCGCCGCGCAGCGCTGGAGCGTGGGGGACGAGCTGGCGCAGCAGGCGCTGCCGCCGGTCACGCGGCTCGACCTGATCCGCTATGCCGGTGCGTCCGGCGACTACAACCCGATCCACACCATCGACGAAGAGGCCGAGCGGGCAGGGCTACCGGGCGTCATCCAGCACGGGATGTTGACGATGGCGCGGATCGGGCTCCTTCTTTCGGCTCATCTGGAGCATGGGTACGTGAAGCGTTTCCGGACCCGCTTCAGCGGCATGGTGCAGCTCGGCGACCGGATCACGATCGCGGGCCGTTGCTCCGGAGTGGAAGAACGGGAGGAGGGAACGCTCTACACCTTCGCGGTCTCCGCCAGGAAGCCCGAGGGCCGGCCCGTCGCGTCGGGAACGGTCGAGTTCCTCGTCTTCGGCGCCGCACCCGGACAGGGATGAACCGCCCGCCGTGGTGATGGGATAGTGAAATCGGATGGTCCCGGGAAGTCTACTCATTCATGACACGGAGTTTTACTGATGCCGCAATCATCGTCTGGCTTGTTGGGTAGAACGCTGGTCGGCCTGTCGTTGGCAGGGCTCGTCGCCTGCGCCGCGCCGCACCCGCGGCAGGACGCGCCCTCACCCGCCACGGTTTCCGCTGGCGCCGAAGCTGAAAGCACGGCCGCCGTCGAGCCGCGGTACGCGGCAGAGGCGGCACGTCTGGCTGAGAACGCTACCGTGCAGCGCGCCTTCCGCGTGATCGAAGAGCTGGAGCCTCGGACGATGCGGGATCTGATCCTGTTGACCGAGATCCCCGCACCGCCGTTCAAGGAGGAGGAGCGCTCGCGCAAGTACCTGGAGATGCTGCGCGAGGCGGGTGCGGACACCACGTACATCGACAGCGAAGGCAACGTCATCGCCATCCGCCGCGGCACGGCGGGCGGGAAGACGCTGGTGCTTTCCGGTCATCTGGACACGGTATTCCCGGAAGGCACGGACGTCACGGTGCGGATGCGCGGCGACACGCTGTACGCACCCGGTATCGGTGACGACACGCGCGGGCTGATGGTGGTGCTGACGGTGCTGCGCGCCATGGAGGCGACGGACCTTCGCACGGAAGGCGACGTCTGGTTCGTCGGCACGGTGGGCGAGGAGGGGCTGGGCGACCTCCGCGGCGTCAAGCACCTCTTCCGCGAGGGCGGGCCGCGGATCGACGCGTTCATCTCGGTAGATGGCGGCGGAGACGGCCGCATCGTCAACCAGGCGCTGGGATCGCGCCGTTACCGTGCCACCTTCAACGGCCCCGGCGGCCACTCGTGGGGCGCGTTCGGGCTTGCCAACCCCGCGCATGCGCTTGGCCGCGCGATCCGCGTGTTCGACGAGGCCGCGGCGGAGTATGTAGCCACCGGCCGGCGCACCAGCTACAGCGTAGGGGTGATCGGCGGCGGCACCTCCGTCAACTCGATCCCGTTCGAGGCCTGGATGGAGGTGGACATGCGCTCCGAAGACGCGGAACGGCTGATGGGGATCGATTCGGTGTTCCGCGCCAGCGTCCGGCATGCGCTGGACGAGCAGAACCGGGAGCGCAAGCGCGGCGAGGCGCTCACGCTCGACATGGCACTCGTCGGCGATCGGCCATCCGGCACGATCGAGCCGGGCAACGCCTTGGTGCAGCGTACGATGGCCGCGGCCCGGCAGTTCGGAGCTACGCCGTCGCTGGGGTTCGGCTCTACGGATTCCAACATCCCGATCGCGCTCGGCATTCCCGCGGTTACCGTCGGACGCGGCGGCGCGGGCGGCAACGCCCACGCGCTGGACGAGTGGTGGCTCAATGAAGACGGCCACATCGCCATTCAGCGGACGCTGCTGCTGGTGCTGGCGGAGGCCGGGATCGCGCGCGGAGCGACCGAAGAGTAGAGCCGCATCAACGGCGGAGGTCGACGCCGGGCAAGCGCCCCGGTTCCGGCGCCGGGCCTACCGGAGATACAGCGCGTTGAAGAGCGGCTTGAAGGTCTGGTGCGGCTGCGCCCGGTGCTGCGGCCGGAAGGCGAACATCACCACCCTCCCCTGCCCCACCCGCGCCTCTACCGCGGCCGCGTGGCCGGCGATCCGCTCTTCGCCCTGCGCGTAGCCGCTCAGCAGGATGTCGCGCTCCGGGTAGCGGGCGATCACACGGACGTTCGCGGCGTTGGGCAGGACCTCCAGCACGGGGCTGCGCGCATAGAAGATCGCGCTCTCCTCCGGCATCCCGCCGGCCACCGGATGCGCCGTATCCCATTGCACGCGCAGTAGCGAGCCGGGCGCGAACCAGCGCGCCGTTGCGTCGACCGTGTCCTGCGTGGCGGTGATGTTGCGCACCGGTACACCCATTTCACGGATCGCGAACTCCACGGACGAGTCCAGCAGGACCAGCGTACCGCCGGCCTCCACGAACGCCCGCAGCGCCGCGGCGCCCTCGGCGCCGAGCCCGCCCGCGTAGTCCGGGTGCGCGCGAGTCGGGCCCTGCATCATCTCCCGGTAGCCGACCGCCGGCACCACGATAGCGTCGAAACGGTCGCGCAGATTGCCGCTGCGGATATGCGCGTCGTGGATCGTGTCGAAGGGCACATCCCACTGCTCGAAAACCCAGCGCGTCCACCCCTCGTCGATCGAGCCGGTCCACGGCTTGTAGAGGCCGACGCGGAGCGAGCCGAATCCCTCGCGCGGAAGCGCCTCGAGTGCGACGGAGTTGAGCCCTAGGTCTGCCGCCCACCGCTCTACTCGCTCCCGCAGGTCGGGAATCCCCCACACGAGGGGCGTACCCGCCGGCCAGTTCACCCCGCCCTCCCGGATCCCGCCCGTGGCGAAGTTCACCTGCCCACCCGCCTTTAGCACTTCGTGGACCGCTCGGTTCGCGGCGTTCAGCCGCGGATCGAGCGCGTATGCCGTGCCCGTTCCCGTCACGGTGCCGGCGTGCACCCGCACGGAGTCGAGCTGCGCCAGCTCGCCGGTGGCGAACGGCTCCGCGATCTCCCGCACCTCCACGCCCATCTGCAGCGGCAGCGTCCAGCCCGCCAGATCGTAGGGCGGTGCGGGCGGCCCGCCGGGATAGCGGCGGCGGTCCGGGTAGCGCTGCACCTCCAGCAGGTCCTTGGCGTGCGCGCGGTACGGCTGCGCCATCAGCACCACGCGTGTGCCGGCGGGGTAGCTCTGCCCGCCGGCCTGGAGGGAGGTCCGTGCCTCGTGCACCTCCACCCCCCCGCGCCGCAGCACCTGCAGCATCTCCGCCGCCGAGCCGGGGTCGCGCTGATCCGCCGGCACGACGTAGGCGAACGGACCACCCTCTGCCCCCTGCCGCAACTGCCGCTGCGCAAGCTGGATCTTGTCACGCACGAACCGCTCGCGCTGCCGGTTCATGAGGCCGACCAGCGAGCGCGCGGCGGACAGCTCGTAGTCCACGATATCTCGCGCGCGCCACCACCCGCCCTCCCATTCATCCGGGTACATCGAGCCGATCTCCGGCTGTTGCAGCGACTCGGGGTCCTGGTGGATCGGATCGGCGTACTGCACGCTCGCGGCCTCGGAGAGGATCCCGATCATGTTGTGCCGCGCGGGCACGGTGCGCCCGCCGCCGTGCCACCAGAGGTCGAAGCGCTCCCCGTGCGAGATGCTCGTCAGCCCCTCGGAAGTCATGTCCGCCGCCATCTGCACTCCGACCAGGTTGGTGAGCCGCACGAGGAGCGGGTCGAGGTTCGGGTTCAGCGGGTCCGCGAAGGGCGGGATGAAGAAGCGTTCGCCGCGGTTACCCATCTGGTGCACGTCCCAGACGACCTGCGGGAACCAGCGCTCGTAGAGCACCTGCGTGACCGCGCGGGTCTCCGGCTGGGTGATCATGAAGAAATCGCGGTTGTTGTCGTGCCCCGTATAATGGTGGTACAGCCACGGCATCGAGGCCTCGGCGTGCGGCGTGCCGCGCGTGCGCATGAACCAGTCGCGGGTGATGTCCAGCCCGTCGGGGTTCATCCCCGGCACCAGGAGCACGACCACGTTCTCCAGCGCACGCGCGTACTCCGGGTCGGTGGCGAGCTGGTGCGCCAGATCCATCGACATCTGCGTCGCCATGATCTCGTTGCCGTGCAGCGATGCGCCGATGAAGACCACGGAGGGCTGCTCGCGGATGAGGCGGTCCAGCTCCGCCTGCGGCACGCCGCGCGGGTCGGCGATCCGCGCCTGGTTCGCCCGGATCTCCGCGATGCGGCGCTGGTTCGCCGGCGAGGTGACCACCGCCAGGATCATCGGCCGCTCGAGCGCGGTCTCGCCGATCTGCTCCACGCTCACCATCGGCGATTCGCGATCCAGGCGCTGGAAGTAGTCGTGGATCTGCGACCACTCCGCGAGTCGTCCGTCCTCGCCTACCCGGAAGCCGATCACGCTCTCCGGAGCGGGCACGCCGCTCGCCGCGCCCACGGAGGCCGTGCGGTGCTGTGCCGGAGCACATCCCGGGAGCACAGCACCAGAGAGCAGAAACAGCACCGCGAACCGAGCCATACCACGCATATATTTCATCTCGCTTGCCTTCAGTGGAATAGATAAAGAGCCGCCGCTCACGCGGCACTGAGGACTACCGGTCACGCGCCGTACCCGCCACCTTGCGCGCCCAGCTCGCTGCGCAGCTCCCACAGCTCCGGAAAGAACTTGCGCTCCGCCGTGCGACGCAGGTAGGCCGCGCCCGCGCTTCCGCCGGTACCCGGCTTGCTCCCGATCATCCGCTCTACCATCAGGACGTGGCGCAGCCGCCAGCGCGCGAACATCTCGTCGTACTCGATCATCCGCTCCGCGAGCAGGAACAGGTCGGGGTGCCGCTCGAACTCGCGGTAGAGCCGCGCCAGTTCGCTTACCCGCCGCAGGTGCGGCGGAGACTCGCGCGCCTCTTCGGCGGATGCGCCCTCGGCGTCGGGCGGAAGATCGAAGCCGCGCCGGCGGAGCAGGTCGAAGAATACATCCCGCAGCGACGGCTCCGCCAGGCGGCGCTCCAGCGCGTCGCGCTCCTGAGAACCCTCGGGGTAATTACCCAGGAAGTACGGGTTCTTGAGCCCGGAGACGAACTCGATCTCGCGGAACTGCGCGGACTGGAAGCCGCTCGCGGGGGTGAGGTGGTCGCGGAAGGCGAGGAAATCCATGGGTGTCATCGTTTCCAGCACCGAGACCTGGCTCACCAGTACGCGCTGGATCTCGATGCAACGCCCCAGCAGCCGCTGCGCTTCCAACACCTGGTCGGCGGCGAGCCGCGCCATGATGGCGTCCAGCTCGTGGATGATCTGCCGGAACCAGAGCTCGTAGCTCTGATGAATGATGATGAACAGCGTTTCATCGTGCTGCGCCGGTTCCGAGCGCAGTTGCAGCAGATCCATCATCTCCCGGATTTTGAGGTACTCCCCGTAGGTGAGGTGCCCACCTCCCTCCGGGACGGGGAGGCCGAACGAGGTGACGTTCTTCATTGCGCGCCCGGCCCGCTTACGCGGGGAAGCGCGCGGCGTACTTGCCGCGCACACCGCCGCTGAAGTCATACTCGTCGCGCATTTCCAGATCGTCGTCTACGGGCTCACTACAAGGTGCCTTGTTCATACGCTCTCCTTTCGCGACGTGTCGCCGGGCGTGCGTTGATGATGCGGACGCGATCGCCGCGTTCGGTATGTGTTACCACCGGAAGCCCACTCGAACGCGATGTGCATACGGCAATCTACTCGATCCGCCGCTTCGTACCAAATCCGCGATTCGGCACCTCCCGTCGGACCGGCGGGTCGTGCTCCCCCGAGCCCGCTCCCGCCGATCCGGCCCGGGCGGAACCAATCCGGGCTTGTCGCACTCCGCGGAAGTCGCTAGCTTAAACGCCACATAGCGCGAGAGGGGCCTTCGGAAGCCGGTGTGAATCCGGCGCGGCCCCGCCACTGTAAGAGGCCCGGCAGGGTGTGGAGATCCACACGATGCCGGCCCGGCCCGCTCATGCGGAGGGTAACCTCCTCCGCACACAGCCACTGGACAACGCCGTGGGGCAGACGCCCCGCGAGGTCCGGGAAGGCGAGCGAAGCTGCCTCGAGCCAGGAGACCGGCCCCTTTCGCTCCCGCATCCGCCGCTGGCATTCAGCGGCGGAACACCCCCTCGCGGGAGGGGAGCGGGGCCGACGACATCGGGTACGGTGCGCCACCCCGCGCACCCGTAGGTCGCCGCCCCCGTTCACTCCCGCTCTCCGGGAAGGACGGGTTTTTTGTTGTTCAGCGTTTCGAGCTATGTCCCCCAGCGCGTGTTGCGCACCCCGCCTTCACCGCGCGCCGCGCTGCTGCTGCTCCTGGCGCTTGCCGGGTGCGGATCGCCCGAGGGGCGAACCGCGCGCGACGGTGCCGCCGCGGATTCTGCAGTGACCGTCACCGACGATGCGGGCCGCACGGTCACACTGCCCCGCCCGGCGCGGAGGGTGGTGGCGCTGATCCCGAGCGCCACCGAGACGCTCTTCGCGCTGGGCGCGGGAGACCGAGTGGTGGGGCGCACCGACTACGATGAAGCCCCGGAAGCGCAGCACCTCCCGTCTGTCGGCGGCGGCCTGACCCCGAGCCTGGAGACCCTCCTCTCGCTACGGCCGGAGCTGGTCGTCGCATGGGAAGAGAACAAGAGCCCCGCGCTGCGCCAGCGGTTGGAGGAGCAGGGGATCGCCGTCTTCGCGCTGCGCACCCGCGACACCACGGATGTCTTTCTCACCATCGAGCGGTTGGGGCACCTGGTCGGCCACGATCAGGCGGCCGACTCGCTCTCGCGCTCGATCCGCGCCGGCCTGGCCGAGGTGCGCGCCTCCGTGCAAAACCGCCCGCACCCCTCCGTTTTCTACATCGTCTGGAACGACCCGCCGATGACGACGGGGCCGAACACCTTCCTCGCGCAGGTGATCGGCGTGGCGGGCGGGCGCACCCTCTTCCCCGACGTGCAGGCCGATTGGCCCACCGTGTCGCTGGAGGAGATCGTGCGCCGCCAGCCGGACGTGGTCGTGCGTCCGGTCGGGGAGCAGCGAGCGCACAGCGCCGCGCTCCTGCGCGACGCGCCGGGTTGGCGCGATCTGCGAGCGGTGCGCGAGGGTCGGGTGGTGGAGGTATCAGCCGACCTGATGAACCGCCCCGGACCCCACCTGGCTGAAGCCGCCCGCGCCATGCGCGATGCGCTCCACCCGGACCTGGCATCGGAGCGTCCGTGAACCCCGGCACGACCGCCGTCCGGCTCCTGATCCTGGCGGGCTTCCTCGTGGTCGCGCTCCTGCTGAGCGTGCGCGTGGGCGCCGTCGCGTTCTCGGCCCGTGAGGTGCTGGACGCGCTGCGCGGGATCGGCGACCCTTCGGCGGTGACGATCGTGCAGGGGCTACGGCTGCCGCGCGCACTGCAGGCGGCGATGGTGGGGGCGGCGCTGGCCGCCAGCGGCGCGACGTTCCAGGCGCTGCTGCGCAACCCGCTCGCCGAACCGTACATCCTCGGCGTCTCCGGTGGCGCGGCCGTCGGTGCGGTTGTGGCGGTGGTGTTCGGCTGGGCGGCCGTGGCGCCCTGGGCGCTGCCCGCGGCGGCCTTCGCGGGTGCGCTCTTCGCCATCGTGCTGGTGCTGCGGATCGCGGCTTCGGTGGGCCGGGCGATGGACACGCGCGTGCTGCTGCTCGCCGGCGTGGTCGTCGGCTCCTTCTTCAGCGCCTGCATCCTCCTCGTCCTCACCTTCGCCGACGTGGAGTCGTTCCGCTCCGCGATCTTTTGGATGATGGGCTCGTTCTCCGGCGCGTCGTGGCGAGGGAGCGGGATCCTCGCGCTCTATCTGGTGCCGGCGCTGCTGGTGCTGCTCGCACTCTCCCGCTCGCTGAACCTGCTATCGGTGGGCGAGGAGACGGCGGCCCACCTGGGCACCTCCGTCGAGCGCACCAAAATCGTCGCCTACGGCACCGCGTCTCTGCTCGCCGCCGCGGCCGTGGCGATGAGCGGCGTGATCGGCTTCGTAGGGCTGATCGTCCCGCACATGATCCGGCTGCTCTGGGGGGGTAACTACCGCTTCCTGATCCCGGCGTCCGCGCTGCTCGGCGCCGCTTTCCTCACGCTCGCGGACACCCTCGCACGCATCGCCGCCGCGCCGACGGAGCTGCCGGTGGGCGTGGTGACGGCGTTCGTGGGGGTGCCGTTCTTCGTGTGGCTGTTGAGACGGAGCGCGGCGTGACCGCGGGAGTGGCGCGATGAGCGCGGCCGCGTGGGAGGCGGATTCGGTGGTGTTCCGCTACCCCGGCGCGGAGCACCCTGCCGTCGACGGCGTGTCGCTGCGGGTGCGCGAGGGCGCGTGCACCGCGGTTCTGGGGCCCAACGGCTCCGGGAAGAGCACGCTGCTGCGCCTGCTGCTCGGCACGCTGCGGCCGGATGCGGGCGAGGTCCGGTTCCGTGGCCGCGTTGTACGCGCATGGCCGCGGCGGCAGATCGCGCGGCTCGTCGGCGTGGTGCCACAGGGCGAGGAGGAGGTCTTCCCCATGAGCGTGCGGGAGATGGTCTCCATGGGCCGCTACCCGCACCTGGGCGCATGGCGGCAGGAGAGCGAGGCGGACCGCCGCGCGATCTCCCACGCGCTTCAGCGCTGCGACGTCGTGCCGTTCAGGGATCGGCTGGTCTCCACCCTATCGGGCGGCGAGCGCCAGCGCGTCCGCGTGGCGCGTGCGCTCGCGCAGGAGCCGGAAGCGCTGGCGCTCGACGAGCCGACCACCGCGCTCGACATCCGCCACGAGATGGCGATCTTCGAGCTGCTGCGCGATTTCGGCCGCGGCGGGGTCACCGTGCTGATCGTCACGCACAACCTCAACCTCGCCGCACGCTACGCGGATCGCCTCATCCTCATGGATGCGGGCCGCGTCGTGGCGGACGGCACCCCGGCCGACGTACTCACCCGGCAGCGCGTGGAGCAGGTGTACGGCTGGCCGGTCCGCATCGTTCCTCACCCCGGCCCCGGCCCGGACGCGGGCGTGCCGCAGGTCGTCCCGCTCGCCGGCGAGGCGTGCGCCGCGATGATAGCCGTACAGCGAAGTACCCTCGGCACCGGCACCGATGTGCCCACGAGAGCGGGCGCCGCGGAGGTGCGCGCGCTCTCTTCACCCACAACGAAATATTAGGGCAATGACAGGAAACCGTATTCAGCAGCGATCCCGCCACGCAACCATCTACCTGGCCGGGCTGGCGCTCGCGCTGCCCGCCACGCTCGGCGCGCAGGCTCCCACGCCGGCACCCGATACGGTGCCACAGTACCGGATCGAAGGAGTGAACGTCACCGTTACGCGCACGGCGGCGCGGGCGGAAGACGTGCCGCGGCGCATCGACGTGATCACCGCGACGGATCTGAACCGCACGCCCGCCGACGAGTTGGCCGATGTGCTGAAGAAGCAGGCGGCGGTGGACGTAATCCAGTACCCGGGGCTCCTCTCGGGCGTTGGGATCCGCGGCTTCCGCCCCCAGTTCTCCGGGATCAACCAGCGCACGCTCGTGCTGGTGGATGGTCGCCCGGCCGGCGCCAGCAATCTCGCGCTGCTGTCGCTGCACAATGTCGAGCGCATCGAGGTCCTCAAGGGGCCGGCCTCCGCACTCTACGGATCGAATGCGATGGGCGGTGTCGTCAACATCATCACCCGCCGCTCGGAGGGTCGCCTCGGCGCGACCGCCTCCGTGGGCTACGGCAGCTGGAGCACGCGCGAAGCCAGCGCGACCGCGGGCGGCACGCTGGCCGGAGCCTTCGACTTCGATCTCGGCGTTTCCCTCTTCGACCGCGGCGGCGACTACCGGGTCGGCAACGGCAACGTCTTCCGTAGCTGGATCGGTGACGGTACGCTGACGCGGCAGGGAGCCACGTCCGACGATGCTCCCGCGGGCAGCGGCGAGGTACGGCCGTTCACGCAGTATGGTACCCGGAGCGGTAACCTTCGGCTCGGCTACCGGCTCGGCGAGGCATGGCGGGTGGACGCACGGGCCGAACGCTTCCAGGCCGACCGCGTGCAGAACCCGGGCGACCTCTTCGCCGTGGGTTACGACCCTCGCACGCTGAAGGACGTGGAGCGCACCGCGGCGGACGTAACGCTCTCCGGCGCGCTGGCGCGGCACAACCCGCTACTCCGAATCTACACATCCCGCGAAGGCTCAGACCACTACAACACCGCGAGCCCGGCGTCGTCGCTCCCGCAGTTCATCAGCTTCCGCTCGCCGACCCGCTGGCGCGGCGTTCAGCTGCAGGATGCCGTACGGTTCGGCGCGCACACGCTGACCGCCGGTGTGGACGCGAGCTCCGCGCAGGCACGTTCGGAGGCGTACTCCGAGCCTGGCACACGCAGCGCTGCCTTCAGCCCCGACTCCGAGATCGAATCTCGCGCGCTGTTCGGAGAGGGCCGCTTCAGCCTGCTGACAGACCGCCTGGTCGGAACTCTCGGCGGCCGATTCGAGCGAATCGGCTTCCGCGTGGAGGACGCCACGCTCGCCGACGGCCGCCAGGTCACGGCCAATACAGAGACCTTCGCCGTCTTCACCCCGAGCGCGGGGCTGCAGGCACGGCTGGGAGGCGGGCTGCGGATGAACGCGACGCGCGGACACGCCTTCGTGACGCCCGATGCGTTCCAGGTCGCCGGCTATTCGGAGGCGCAGCGGGCCAACGGCGTCGTCATTGGCCGTGGCAACCCGGGGCTGGACCCGGAGAACAGCGTCACCCACGACCTCGGGCTGGCACTGGTCCGCCGCGATATCGGGCTCGACGCCGAGGTGACGTACTTCCGCACCGATGTGCGCGACCGGATCGCCACCCGCCGCACGATTCCCACGGCGGGTGAGCGGACGACGGCGGGCGACTCCATCCTCAGCATCACCAGCTATCAGAACGTCGATGAGGCCGAGATCCGCGGCCTGGAGTGGCGCCTCGGGTACGACCTGGGCGCGCTGCGGGATCACCGGTTCGCCCTGCGCCTCTTCACCAACGCCACGCACATCCTGCGCGCTGAGGAGATCTCCGCCGCCGCGACGAGCCGCATCCGCAATGTGGCGGAGCTGACGCTGAACTACGGGGTGGAGTTCGACGATCTGCGCCGCTTCAGCACGCGCGTCGGTGGCCGCTATGTGGGCGAGCGCACGGACATGGACTTCAGCGACTTCAGCAACCCGGCGGACGTGACGTACCCGCGTTTCATGGTGCTCGACCTTGCCACCGAGGTCCGGTTCGCGGACCGCTACCGGATCGGGCTGCTGGTAGATAACCTGACGGACGAGAACTATTTTGAGGTACGCGGCTTCCCGCTCCCCGGCCGCACCCTGCGGCTGCGCTTCACGGCCAACTACTAAACTCGAGGCGGTGGGTGCGGTAACGCACCTACCCTTCCGAACGTACTGTGACCGTCGCCGCCGGCTCCGCCTTCGCCAACCCGCTGCGCCTCATTGCCGGCGCGATCGGGTTGGAGTGGGAGCAGGTTGTTCTGATGCAGATCTCCCCCTGTGGCGTCACGCGGCTGGCGCTTCACCCGAACAAAGGGCACCTTCTCTGCCTGAACGACACCGCGCACCTGGAGCCACGGAGAGGATCCGTAGGATGACAGAGAAGCAGATGGCGGCCGGCACAGCGGTTCCCCGCCTCGTGCTCGCCGCGCCGCAGAGCGGGAGCGGGAAGACCACCGTGGCCGCCGCGCTGATGCGGCTGCTGCGGGAGCGGGGGCTGCGTGTCGCGCCGTTCAAGGCGGGTCCGGATTATATCGACCCCGGCCACCATCGCGCCGCCGCCGGCCGGCCGAGCCGCAACCTGGACGGCTGGATGCTGCCGCACGATACGGTGCGCGCGCTCTTCCGCCGTGCCACCACCGGCGAGCGCGCCGCGGACGTGGCGGTGGTGGAGGGGATGATGGGGCTCTTCGACGGTCGCACCGGCGGTGGGGAGGAGGGTTCCACGGCGGAGCTGGCCAAGCTGCTCCGCGCTCCCGTCGTGCTGGTGCTCGATGGTGGCGCCATGGCGCGCACGGCCGCCGCGATCGTTCAAGGGATACACAACTTCGACCCCGATCTCCCGCTCGCCGGCGTGATCCTCAACCGGATGGGAGGCGAGCGCCACTACGAGATGTGCCGCGAAGCGATCCAGCCGCTCGGCGTGCCGGTGCTCGGCTGGCTGCCCATGGATCCCGCGCTCGCGGTCCCCGAGCGCCACCTCGGGCTGTTGCTCGCCGGCGAGTACACGATGGACTTCAGCCGTCTCGCCGAGCAGGCGGCGAAGACGCTCGATGTGGACGGCCTCCTTGCGATCGCCCGCACGGCGCGGCCGCTGCCGGACGCGCACGACCCCCTCCCACCGCCCGTCTCGCAGCGTCGCGCCGTGATCGGCGTCGCGCGCGATGCGGCGTTCGACTTCTACTACGAAGACAACCTCGACCTGCTCCGTGACCTCGGCGCGGAGCTGCGCTTCTTCTCACCGCTCGACGACCCCGCGCCGCCCGAGGGCGCGGGCGCGCTCTACCTCGGCGGCGGCTACCCGGAGCTTCATGCGGAGCGGCTGTTCGTGAACCTGCCGATGCGCCGCGCCATCCGCGCATTCGCCGACTCCGGCCGCCCCGTCTACGCCGAATGCGGCGGGCTGATGTACCTGTCCGAGATGCTGATCGACCAGGCGGGCACACGCCACCGCATGGTCGGGCTCGTTCCCGCGACCTCCGCGATGCGCACGCGTGTGACGCTCGGCTACCGTGAAGCCGAGGCGCTAGTCGATTCGCCGATCGCCGCGGCAGGTGACGTGGTACGCGGGCACGAATTCCACTACTCCGTGCTGGAGTCCGGACCCGACCCAAGCGCATACCGCCGGCTTGGCGGCACCGAAACGGAGGGGTTCGTGACCGGCCCGCGCGCCAACGTGCTCGCCTCCTACATCCATGTCCACTTCGCCGCCAACGCCACGGTGGCCGAACGTTTTGTCGCGCGAGCGGCGGAAGGAAGCACGCTATGACCGACAGAAACGATCCGCTCGCACCGGCAGGCGGGCTGGAGATCGGCGCACTCGCGGGGGCGCCTCTCGACGGGCGAGGGGTCCGGTGAGAAGGGCCCGCGACGTGGCCATCCTTCTGTTCGAAGATGTGGAGGTGCTGGACTTCGCCGGGCCCTTCGAGGTCTTCTCCGTCACCGGCCAGCGCGATGGCTCCGCCCCATTCCGCGTCTTCACCACCGCCGAGGCCGTTCGCCCGATCCGGGCGCGGAACGGGCTGAGCGTGAACCCGCACTGCTCGCTCGAGGCCTGCCTTCCTCCGGACATCCTGGTCGTGCCGGGCGGCTTCGGAACCCGCCGAGAGATGAACAATCCCGTACTGCTGGATTGGATCCGGCGCATAGCTCCGCGGGCGGAGGTCGTCCTCTCCGTCTGTACCGGCTCCGTCGTGCTCGGGCGGGCAGGCCTGCTGGACGGCCTGCAAGCGACGACGCATCACGGAGCGCTGGACCTGCTGGCCGAGGCCGCGCCAAACACCACCATCCGCCGTGACCTTCGGTTCGTGGATAACGGACACATCATCACCTCAGCCGGAATCTCCGCGGGGATCGATGCCTCGCTGCACGTGGTGGCGCGGCTACTCGGCGTGGAGCAGGCCCGGGAGACCGCGACCCACATGGAGTACGACTGGCGCTCGGAGCCCGTCACCGCTCAGAGCTCTACAGAACCTGGCGCCAGAGGTGAGTGAGCACGGCTACTCCTCTTTCACCGGATGAGTGCGGAAGAAACCGGATTGGCCATGCAGGGCCCTTCGTCGACTGAATCCGCTCGTTGGGCGCTATCGGGCTCTGCCGTCGAGCCACCGCCTGAATGAACGCTGGCTCTCGCCGGAAGGGCTGCCCGCCAGCAAGTTCTCAACGCTGATATCCTCATCCAGATCAGGCCAGTGGATTCCTTCTCCCCGGCCGATCAGACGCCAGTGGCTGCGCTCCTCCAGAGTTCCGTGCATGAGCCGCGGATAGCAGGCAAGTGGTCCGCTGAGCGTACGGCCGTCGGCAAGGTCCACGGTCAGTGCATCCTCTGTGACGCTGACCTGCTGGGCTGCGGGACTAACGGTACCGGCCACTGCGAAAGACGCTCGGCATGACTCAAACATGCCACGGTGCAGGCGGGGGAGCAAGAGGCAGGGCGCCCAACGATCAGGATAAGGCGCAGAGGGCCGGCGCCACGCCTTCCGCATGCATGAAAGTATGCCCGGCCCTCTGTCGCCTACAACGCAATGTTGGGCGGCACCATGGCCAGGGTTTGGCTCGTTCCTTCTCTGGATGCTACAGCGGCCTCAGAGATCTTCCGGATGTATGCCAGTTTTCTTCGAGATCCTCGCTAACATGCGGGGGCCAATCTCCTCGGAGTCATGGAAGGCAAACACGTAGTCCGGCCAGCCGGAGCGCGCGAGCGTCCGGTGCGATCCAGACTCGGGCTTGACGGTCCAGCCGATGTGGAGGAGCGCCGCCGGTAACCCGATTGGTCGGTGAGCGAGAACCGCTTGTCGGCGCGCTGCCTGAAGTAGCTCCACGCAGCCCGGAACAGGTCCTCGTTTACGTGGATCAGTTGCACCGAGGGGCTGGCAAGCAGACGCTCGCCAATCTCTACGGCTTTAGCGTGCCGCCCGCGGCTGTTGAAGAAAGTTGCCACCTCGTCCAGTACGAAGGAGGTGGTCACGAGTTGCGGACGCGACTGGACACACTCGCGCCAATGCCGGAGCGCCGCGACGTGGTGCTGGTCGTCGGCTGCTTCGAGCGCGATCAGGTATCCCGTATCGAGGAAGATCGTCAATCCGTAGCCCCGTAGAGATAGCGATCGTGGTTCGCCGATGCATCGGCAACACCGCACACGACGGGATCGGCCCCCAAACCGAGCAGCGGGTCTACCGATTCGCCCTCGCTCGAATGGGCGAGCAGACGCCGGATCAGTTCCTCGCGCTCGGGCGCGGATAGCCTGAGGGCTTCGGCTTCGAGTTCCTGAACGCTCATGGCTTGGCTCCTCCGGTTCGGGTCAGGCCGAAATCTACTCGAAAAACCAGAGAAATGCGAGAGCGCCGCAGTGAGCCGGATAGCGCAGCTGCTGCGGGTGGACCTCATCTCGCCCGGCCACATGATCAGCCCCGAGCTAAGCGGGGTGCGCGATGTGCTCCGGATGCGGCTGCGCCTGGTCCGGAAACAGTGCCGTTGCCAGAACGCGCCGAGCGCTCTGCTGGCCAAATACAACGTGCGCTCCGTGGACGAGGGTGCCTGAGCTGGCGCGATTGGAAGCCGCCTCTCAGGAGGAGCAGATCAAGCGGCTGGTGAAGGCCATTTAGCCTCAACTCCGGGCCACGGAAGACGTGCAGCACCTGCTCTGGATTCCCGGGATCGGACGAATTAACGCCTTTACGATCCACCTGGAGATCGACACCATCGAGCGGTTCTCCTCGATGAAGCACTTCCTCTCCTACTGCCGCTTGGTTGCGGGGGCCGCAAATAGCGGCGGGAAAATGCGGCACAAGCACAGCAAGGACGGAAACTGCTATCTCTGGATCGCCTTCACCCACGCGGCGGTGCGTGCGATCCAGTACTTCCCCGAAATCAAGAGCTTCTACCAGAAGCACTGCCGCCGAAAAACCAAGCCGATCGCCCGCGGCATCGTGGCCAAGGAACTCGGCAGGATCGTCTCTTACGTACTCACCAAAGAGAAGCGTGTGATGGAACCTTCAAGGGCCAGCCCCTGAGTCGGAGCAAGAAGCCTGAGTGGCCACGCCGCAGGAGCCCTGACGCCTAACTCGTGCTCCCCTCGAAGGAGCCGCTCCGCTTGATTGGGACCTGCGGCGTCATTCCGATGGTGTGTATCCGGAACTGCTCTTGATGAGCTATCTCCAGCATTGAGCCGGAGACCGAGCCCGTAATGGTGTGTGGACGCCCCTCGGGTGATCCGCTGCGATACAGAACCGGCACGGCGGCACGGAACGAACACCGCCGCTTAACGGCGGAGCGCGCCCGCTGCCCAGCCAAGCGGAGGGGCTCCGCACCGGGCGCGCTCGTCCCCTCGACAACGTCCCGGTTAATGGTGTTAGGCTGTAAAACACTACGTTACAAAGACGTACATGTTTGTTCGATGCACTTGCCTCGATGAGTGACTGGGTCGCCTTGTGGCGAGTGGTGAGAATGATGAGGACGTGGTTTGGCCACGTGAAAACGGCCTTCTCAGTGAGGATGTATACCTGGTACAGGGCCGGCGGCTATTGACCCTCATGTCCTCCCCCGCTACCTTCAGCGCCTCACCGGGGGTGGGAATCTTGGCTGGATGCCGAGAACTCGGATCGGCACCCGAACATCGAACTCGGCCACCGCTCACCGGCGTGTCTGCCGCACCGTTTCCAGAGACGAACACAACACAACGAAGGGGAGGGCGTACTCCGATGGTCTGGGCATGGGAGAAGACGAACGCAGGGAGTCCTGGTATGTCGGGCGACCTCGCAAAGATCTTTCGCCACGAGCCGCCGAAGGCTTCAGGGGTGTTCGCAATGGGCCCCACCTGCGACCGCTACCCTGCTCGCGCGTGAGGTGATCCAGAACTCGTGGGACGCTGCGCGAGACCTACGGAGCACGGATCCTCATGGCCCGCAGTTCGAGCTTGGGTTCCGGTTTCAAGAACTCGCGGGTGAAGATCAAGCGCTCGCTCGTGCGGGCGCTCGCGCTGGGAGAATTGGCGACTCGCGTACGCGGGATTGATCGGGCGCGTGTGGGGCTCGGCCCGACAGACTGTCTCGAGACGCTCGATACTGACGTTCCGCTGCGCGTGCTCCGCATTACCGAATCCGGCGCGAGCGGGATGTACGGCCAATGGGAGCAGAACAAGTCGCACATGTACTTGGCCCTACTCAGCATCGGGTTCACGGAGAAGTTTTCGGGGGCTGGTGGATCGTATGGGTATGGCAAGGCGGGTCTCATCAACGGCTCCCGAATACGCTCAGTCGTCGCCTACACGTGCTTTCGTGAACAGGAGAACGGGCCCGGAGTCACCAGGCGGCTGCTCGGCGTTACGTATTGGGGTCCAAACGACTGCGCGGGATCGAATCATCCGGGGATCGCCACCTTCAGCCGGGGCTCTGCCGGTGCGATTCGACCTTTCGAGAACGACGAGGCCGACGAAGTCGCGCTCGCCTAGGTATTGAGCTTCGGACACCCGATCGGCCAGAGGATCTGGGAACGACTTTCCTGCTTATCGATCCCCCAATCGTGCCACGAGACTTGGTGCGAGCTATCGAGCGCTCCTGGTGGCCAGCCATCCTTGAAGACGATTTCATCGCCACGGTAGTTGATACCGATGGCTCGACTCTTAGGCCGCGGCCGATGCAGGATCCTGTTCTGCACACGTTCTTCGAAGCGTGGGAGATTGCAATCCGCCGCAGCACTCCCGGACCAGATGCTTGGTACGCGAGGTTGAGCGGACCGGCGACTCCAGTCGTGAACGGCGATCCCATGTTCGCATCCGTCGGCACCATCGGCTTGGTGGCTAGCTTAGGCGACTAGTCATATGCGGACCGGGTCATTGGCCCAGAGAGCGAAGAGGTCGCCCACCGTACCCTCATCGCGCTAACCCGCGGCACGAGGATGGTGGTCGAGTACTTGGACGTGGGTAGAGCCCAGCCTCATGTCCGGGGTGTCTTCATCGCGGATCCGTCTATCGACGACCTGCTGCGGCAGATAGAGCCGAAGACACACGAATCGTGGCGAACGAAGGCGGAGGCCGGCGAGCTGGACGCAGAGACGGCTGCCTTGTCTAAGCACGTCATCAAGCGTATCAGGGAGACCGTCAACAATCACCGGACCCGGCTGAGGCCACCAGGGCCGCCTCCCGAGGAGGTAAACCTGCCCTTCTTCAACGACATCATGCGTAAGATGATGTCGGGGTGGGGAGGGGTGTGCGGCAGCCCGTGCCCGATACGCGGCCGACCACCATCCGCCTCGAGCATGAGCTCCGGCCGTCGGGTACCTCCGGGCTCATCAAAATTTCGGGATCAGCCGCGTACGGGCTCTCGGAGCACTTCGAGGGTGCCGTTGCACCGGTCACGATTTCCATCGCCTATCGCTTCATCGAAGACGAGCGAGTGGGCGATCACGCACCGTTGAGGATTACGTCACCCGACGGGTTCGTCCTCGTTGCGGAAGGGGTGTTCGCCGGTGTTCTCGAGCGCGGGCAGGAAGCACGCTTCGAGTTCTCGTCGTTGCCTTACGACCCGGTCTGGTCTGACCGCCTCATTGTCAATGGTGAGCTGAGGAGTGCGCCGGCCGAGGCAGGGGCGGCCACATGAGCAAAGAAACACGTACTATTCGGCCGTTTACCGGGCTGGGAGAGCTGGCGAGTGTGTTCGATTCGACCGTCCTCCGCTTCGGTTCGGACGTCTGCCTCGCCAACGAGAGTGTTACGGTCGATCTGACGCCGCCGGAATTCCTGGCGCGTTCGGTCGTGCTTGAGTGGGCAGCGGACGCCGAGTCCTTCGAGCGCTTCCGGCAGTGCGTCGCGGCCAGCCCCCTCGCCGCCGGTTTCGAACTCAACGACCTCGGGATCATGGTGATCGCAAGCAGCACGTTCCTGAAGATCGCGGATCGTGTCTCCACGTGCCGGGTACCGGAGCTCAACGGGTTGTCCCGGGTCACCGATTTGGTTGGCAACAGGAAACCAGATGCGCTCCGCGCGCCTTTCAGTGGGTTCGCCGTCGACGTGTACCTGGTCCTGACGCGGGCGCTCCCTACCGGGACGCTTCAGCCCCACCGGGTGGGCACGTGGCTCGCCCGCTCGCAGTTCCGTGTCGAGACCACACAGGGACCGGCGTTGCTGCCTCCGACCCCTCATCGCGAGAGTGTTCGCGCCTCACCGTCCGATCCCGGGACGCACCCGTCCCAGTAGCGGACACACGCCGCGCGCACGCGCCGCGGTTCTACATCCCCAAGTGCTTGTCGGCACGAGCGATCCCGTTCGCGGACTGACCCGGCACGACACTTCCTCTTCATCGAGAAGCCTGGTCGCGCGGCCCGCCTCCGCTCCCGGGCATCCACCACCTCCAGACCCCGGGGACCCCAGCATGGACACCCTCCTGAACGACGTCCGCTATGCTGCGCGGTCGCTCGCGAAGAGTCCCGGCTTCACGATCGTGGCGGTGGCGACCATCGCCATCGGGATCGGCGCGACGACCGTGATCTTCAGCCTCACCAGCGCGCTCCTTCTGCGGCCTCTGCCGGTATCCGACCCCGGCGAGCTCGTGACCCTGCACGAGGAGCGGCGAGGAGCGGTGAGCATCAGCATGGGTTACTCCGACTTCTCCTTCCAACGCTTCGAGCAGTACCGCGAGGCGGCGGTCGGGGCGGTGGCGGGGATGGCCGCCCACGAGTACGGACAGAGCTCGCTGCGCATCGTGGGGCCGGCGGAGGTCGTGAGCAGTGTGGCCACCTCAGCCAATTACTTCGAGGTCCTGGGGATCAACCCCGCGCTCGGTGCCTTCTTCTTGGCGGACGCGAACCGCGCGTCGGAGCCGGCGGTGGTCATCAGCCACGCGCTGTGGAGCACGAAGCTCGCGAGCGACCCCGCCGTGGTGGGGCGAACGGTGCGCCTGGACAGCCGTGCGCACACGGTGATCGGTGTGGCACCGGCGAGCTTCAAGGGCCTGGTGGCGGGACTCCCCGTGGATGTCTGGTATCCCGCCGCGGCCGGTTCGGGGGAGTCGGGCACCGGTGCCCGCGTCGTTCTGTTCGCCCGGATGCGGCCGGAGATGAACGTACAGCAGACCCAGGCCGCGCTGCAGGTCGTCTCGGCCCAGGTTCCGCAGGAGCGCGGCGCGGAGCTCGTAAGCGTGCGGGTGCAGCCGCTCACCGGCGTGCCCGGCCACTTCCGCACACCGCTGATCGGGTTCATGGCCATGCTGCTCGTGACGGCGGGCCTCGTGCTGGCGATCGCAAGCACGAACGTGGGTGGGATGCTGCTCTCGCGCGGCGCGGGGCGTCGCCGCGAGGTGGCGGTGCGGCTCGCGGTGGGCGCCTCACGCGGGCGTCTGGTACGGCTCTTCATCACGGAGAGCATCCTCCTCTTCGCGCTGGGAGGCGCGGCGGCCGTGCTCCTGACCGTCTGGCTCGTGAGTCTGGCCGCCGCGGTACAGCTCCCCGTTCCCGTGCCGGTCGAACTCGAGCTGGGAGTCGACTGGCGGGTGCTCACCTTCTGTCTGGTGGTCGCGCTCGGCACTGGAGTCGCCTTCGGGTTGGCGCCCGCGCTGCAGGCGACCCGCCCGGACCTCGTCGGCGACCTCAAGGACGGCGCGCGCGGGCAGAGCGCGCACCGCACACGGCTGCGCAGCTCCTTCGTGGTGCTGCAGCTCGCCCTCTCCCTCATCCTCCTGATCACCGCGGCGCTCTTCGTCCGAACGCTGCAGCAGGCGCTCGCGGCCGATATCGGCTTCGATCCGAACGGGGTGGTAGTCGGGGGGATCAACCTCGATCCGCACGGCTACGACGAAACCCGCGGCGCCGCCTTCACGGCGGAGCTGATGGAGCGGGTCAGGGCGCTTCCGGGAGTGGAGGCCGCGGCCTACGCCGTCTGGGCGCCCATGGGAGGGAATGTCTCGCGCTCCACGGTGAGGTCGGCAGACGCCCCCGAAGACTCGGAGGCACCGGGGATCCCCACCGACATCGGCACGGTGGGTAGCGGCTACTTCGAGACGCTGCGGATCCCGGTCGTGGCCGGGCGCGGGTTCACCACTGCCGACCGACCAGGCGCGCCCACCGCGGCGGTGATCAACCAGCGACTGGCGGAGCGCCTCTGGCCCGGCCAGAACCCGCTGGGCCGCAGCGTTCGGAGGGGCGGCGAGACGATGGAGGTGGTCGGAGTCACGGGCACGGGGAAGTACGAGTCCTACACGGAGGACCCACGGGGCTTCCTCTACCTGCCACTGGAGCAGAGCTACAACGGGTCGGTGACGCTGCACGTTCGTTCGCGCTCGGATGCGGCGTCCACGCTGGCTGCCCTGCGGCGGGAGCTGGCGGCCATCGATCCGAATGTGGCGCTCGAGCAGGGGATGCCGCTCGCCTCCCTCATCGGCTTCTCCATCTTCCCGCAGCGGCTGGCGGCCGTGATGATCGGGGTGTTCGGGCTGACTGGCCTGCTCCTGGCCGCGATCGGGCTCTATGGCATCCTTGCCTTCCAGGTCGGCGCGAGGACACGGGAGATCGGGATCCGCATGGCGCTGGGCGCTCGCGCGGAGAGCGTGGTGGGGATGGTGATGCGCTCCAGCTTCCGGCTCGTCATGATCGGCACGGCCCTCGGGCTCACCGTAGCGTTTGCCGCGACCCGCCTCCTTGGCGGTCTTCTCTTCGGTGTCACACCGACCGATCCGGTCAGCTTCGTAGGGGTGCCGCTACTGCTTTGCGCCATCGCCCTCCTGGCGTCGTATCTTCCGGCACGACGGGCGGCGCGCGTGGATCCGGCGGTTGCGCTGCGGGCGGAGTGAGAGGGGGGGACCGCGCCCTCCCTCCGCGCCTCAGAGTGGCCCGCCATACACGCGCCTCTGGCCAGAGAATTTATGATCGGCGCCGGCGCAGGCATCGCAGCTTTCGCGCAGCGCGGCCGGAGCATACGACGGGGCGCCATCCAGAAGAGGAGGGCGCCCCTTCTCGCCGCATATGTCACACTTCCCGGGAGCGGAGCAGGCCAACCCAACCGAGCTGGAGCGAGCGCGCCTTGTGCCGTGTGCGGAAATCATGGAGACTGAGCGTGGGGCGGTGTCTGGCGGAGCGGGATGCGGCATACCCGCCCGGCTCACGGCGCGGTGCTCGGTCGCCGGGCGCAGGCGAGGTCATCGGGCGGTCGGTCGGCTGGCCGGAGTCGAATCGGGACATGGTGCCTCTGTGTGGATCGGTTACGTCTGCGGGCCGTTCGGCCACACCCCCTACAGGGAAGGAGCGTACCGTGCGGTGCGAGAATCGTAACCAGTTATCTCACAACGAGTTGAGCGAAATGTCCGGATGGCGTGGGGAGGCGGGAGTGCCCGGCGCCGGGACGGCCCCGTCCCGGAAACGGACGGTTCAGCGCGGGAGGAGCAGCCGGGCGACGCAGCCGCTGCCACCGTCGTCGCGATTCTCGAGGAGGAGCGTGCCGTCGTGTGCCTCGGCGATCTGTCGGCTCAGGGCGAGACCGATGCCGGAACCGTTCGGCTTGGTGGTGAAGAAGGGGACGAAGAGGTTGGCCG
>JACDHR010000532.1 GCA_013820915.1 Gemmatimonadota bacterium | reverse complement strand
GCTCGTACGCGTGGGGTGCTTCCGTTAGCGGGAGCCGGTGCGTGATGATGAACGACGGATCGATTTCACCGTTCCGGATCCGCTCCATGAGCGCCGGGAGGTAGCGGTGGACGTGCGTCTGCCCGCTTCGCAGCTTCAACGCCTTGTTCATCGCGGAACCCATGGGGATCTTGTCGAGCAGACCGCCGTAGACGCCGGGGATCGATACCGTGCCGCCCTTGCGGCAGGCCATGATCGCCTGCCGGAGCGCGATCGGCCGCCCGGTCTGCGAACGAACCGACTGCTTGGCCTTGTCGTACCACCACTCCATGCCCACGCCGTGCGCCTCCAGCCCCACCGCATCGATGCACGCGTCGGGCCCCCGGCCGCCGGTCATGTCGCGGAGCAAGTCGACGATGTCGAGGGTGTTGCCGATCTCCTCGTAATTGACGGTCTCCACCCCGTCCATCCCGGCCGCGAGACGCAGCCGTTCGGGGAAGCGGTCGATGGCGATCACGCGCTCCGCACCCAGCATCAGCGCGCTCGCGATGGAGAACAGGCCTACGGGTCCGCACCCCCAGACCGCGATCGTGTCGCCGGGCTGGATCTCGCAGAACTCGGCCGCCTGGTAGCCGGTCGGGAAGATGTCGGTGAGGAAGAGAACCTGATCGTCGCTTATGCCGTCCTCGATTTTGAAGGGCCCGACATCGGCGAAGGGCACTCGCACGTACTCGGCCTGCCCGCCGGCGTACCCCCCGGTGAGGTGCGAGTACCCGAATAGTCCGGCGGGCGAATGGCCCCACAGCTTCTCCGCCGCGGCCGCGTTCGGGTTCGAGTTGTCGCAGAGCGAGAATTCCGTCCGCTCGCAGAAGAAGCAGGTGCCGCATGAGATCGGGAAGGGGACCACCACGCGATCCCCAATCTGCAGGTTCCGGATCTCGGGGCCGACCTCGATGACCTCGCCCATGAACTCATGGCCAAGGATGTCTCCCTCTTGCATGCTGGGAATGTAGCCGTTGTAGAGGTGCAGATCCGACCCGCAGATCGCCGTCGAGGTGATCCGCACGATCGCGTCACGCGGGTTCAGGATCTTCGGGTCCGGAACGTTGTCGATCCGAACGTCGTTCGTGCCATGCCAGCAGAGTGCTTTCATCGTTCTCTCTCTCGTGCGTGTTCACCTTTAATCGGGCGCGGCCGAGATCGATCGTCGGCCCGAGTGTCTTTTCAGATTGCTGCTTCCTACGCGCGGGCGGACGATTGCCCGTCGGTGGTCGCGATCTCACCCGTCTCCATCAGCTGCTTGAACCGCTTCAGGTCGGCGCGCAGCTTCACCTCCGCCGCACCGTCGAAAAGCGAGAGCAGAGCGGCGCCGGCCCGGCCGCCAGGCGGCATGAAGTGAAGCCGGAGGTCCACCTCCGTCCCACGGTCGGCGGGTGCGGACCGGAACGAGATCTCACCCGTGTGGGCGATCATCGCGCCTTCCTCGGAGCGCCACGCGATACGCTGGCCTTCCACGTCCTCCACGATCCGCGCCTCGAAGGCGATCTCCTGGCCGAGCGGAGCGTTCAGCGTCCACCGGGCACGCGTATCGCTCAGCACCTCGACCCCTTCAAGGAAGCTGATGAACCGCGGAAGGTTCTGAGCGTCGCGCCACGTGCTGTAGAGCTCCGCGGCCGGCTTGCGGATCGTTGCGGTGGCTCGCATGTCTACCGTGTTGGATGCCGAAGCGGATGCACCGGGCTCCGCGGTGCTCACGCCGAGCGAGGCATACACCTGGCAGTGCCCCGTCACTCCACGCTGAAGCACCGCGCCGCCGAGCAGCGCGAGCGCGATGCCGCCGAAATCGCCCTTCCGCAGGCCGTAGAGAGCGAGCGCGCCTCCGCCGAGGACGGATACCACTCGTTCGGTGCTGTTGACGTTCGTTGACTGGGACGCTTGCTTGGGGCGGGGGAGCGACTTGGTGGTCGTGGGGGCGTTCGCCGACAGGGGCGGCATCGTGGTTGCCATCGCTGGACCTCCTGGATGAGAGCGAAAAGAGTGGATGATGACCGCCTGGCGCTCGCGCAGAAGCGATTCCGCCGCGGGATGTCTGGGGGTCGCAAGTTCAGGGCCGCAAGCAATCTGCGCGATCCGCGCAGTCGGTGCGGCAGGCGGCACGTGCGGAGCCGGGTCGGGTGAGGGGAGATTCCCCACCGGCATGTAGGGGCGGACCCGATGGGAGGTGGCGCAGGGTGGCGGAATGCGCTGACTCCAGTATATTTCCCTCGCCTGCGCCTCTGGTCCCCGGGGGCGGGCCGTACTGGCTTCAACCTGCGCATTTCATGACCGAGATCTCGACCGCCGTGCCGCCGACGGTGGACCTTCCGGAACGGCCGGTGGATCCGTCCATGACGACCGCGACCCAGAGGGCCGGGCTCGCGGCCGCCGTACGCGCCGGTGGGGCGGCCGGGTTCCGCCAGCGGTTGCGGGACTACGTGACGCTCACCAAGCCACGCATCATCTCGCTGCTCCTGGTGACCACGTTGGTGCCGATGATCGTGGCCGTCCGCGGCTGGCCCGGCGGCTGGCCGGTGCTTTGGACAATGGTGGGCGGATACCTGATGGCCGGCGGAGCGAACGCGATCAATATGTATATGGATCGCGACATCGACGCGAAAATGACGCGCACGGCGCTGCGCCCGATTCCCAGTGGGCGCATGTCTCCGGCGCACGTCCTCACCTTCGGTATCACGCTGGGGACCGTCGCCTTCGCGATCTTCGCGCTGCTGGTGAATACGCTGAGTGCGCTG
>JACDHR010000531.1 GCA_013820915.1 Gemmatimonadota bacterium | reverse complement strand
TTCCCGCTCAACGTTCGGGGCATCTACCGCTGGCTGGCGGCAGAACCAAGGGCGCGGGAATAGCGCGCGGCTCCGGAGCAGCCAATCCATTCGCATGAAACAGCAACCGAATCATCGGCTTTACATTACCATTTTCCGCGGGATGGGTCCCGAGCGGCGGCTCAAGAAAGCTCTCGAGCTCTCCGAGTTTTCACGTGCCTTGCTGCGGCGCGGCCTGGAGATCTCCCATCCGGAACTCGATGCGGGCGAGATCAACGACCTGTACCAGGCGCGGATGGAGAAGGCGCGCAACCGGGTGGACTGAAGAGGACGCCCACCGATAACCCCCTCCCGTACAATTCATGATCAATTCAATGCTCAAATCGTACTTCAAGTCCCTCGCCGCCACCGCTACCCGTGGCGATGCGCGGGAGGAGAGCTTCTACTCCTCGCTGGAGGCGCTACTCCGCCAATTCGCCGCCGCAAACGGTCACCCGCAGGCGCACGTCACAACCCTTCCCAAGAAGACGGAGGCCGGCAACCCGGACTTTCGCGTTTGGGATGGGCAGCACCGGATCATCGGGTACATCGAGGCGAAGCGGCCGACGGAGGAGAATCTGGACGCGGTCGAGGATTCCGAGCAGCTACAGCGCTACCTCTCGACCTTCCCCAACCTGATCCTCACCAACTTCTGTGAGTTCCGCCTCTACCGAAACGGCGAGCGGATCAGCCAAGTGCTGGCGGCGCGGCCCTACGTGCTGAACCGGCTCGGGCAGGCGCCGCCGGTGGAGAAGGAAGCGGAGCTGCTAGAGCTGCTCGGGCAGTTCTTCTCGTTCTCGCTGCCGCAGGTCTTCACCGCAGAGGAGCTGGCCACCGAGCTCGCCAAACGCACGCGCTTCCTGCGGGACGTGGTCCGGCACGAGATAGAGGAGGAAGGGGCGCGGGGGAATGGCACGCTGCGCGGGTTCTACGAGGCTTTCCAGAAGTACTTGATCGCGCAGCTCTCGCTCGACGACTTCGCCGACCTTTACGCGCAGACGGTCGCCTACGGCCTCTTCGCCGCACGCACCCGCGCAGGTGACGACTTCAGCCGCAGGACTGCCTTTCAGTACATCCCGCGCACGATCGGGGTGTTGCGGGATGTTTTCCAGTTCATCTCGCTCGGCGATCCGCCGCCGCAGCTCGAATGGATCGTGGACGACATCGCTCAGGTACTGGCGGTGGCCGATGCGGGTGGCATCCTCGACCGCTTCTACCACGAGGGGAAGGGCTCGGACCCGATCGTCCACTTCTACGAGACCTTCCTCGCCGTCTACGACCCCGCCGAGCGCGAGCGGCGCGGCGTCTACTACACACCCGAGCCAGTGGTCTCCTACATCGTCCGTTCGCTGCACAAGCTGCTCAAGACGGAGTTCGGCAAGAAGGACGGACTGGCATCCGATGGTGTGACGCTGCTCGATCCCGCGGCGGGCACCATGACCTTCGTGGCCCGGGCGGCGCAGGAGGCGGTGCGTGATTTCGAGGAAAAGTATGGCAGCGGCGGGCGAGACCAGTTCATCCGCGAGCACATCCTGCGGAACTTCTACGCTTTCGAGCTGATGATGGCGCCATACGCGGTGGGGCACCTCAAGATGTCTTTTTACCTGGAGGAGCTGGGGCACCGCTTGCCGGACGATGAGCGCTTCCGGCTTTATCTGACCAACACACTTGAGATGGAGGCGTTGGAGCAGACCAACCTGCCTGGGATGAAGTCCCTTTCGCAGGAGTCACGCCTAGCCGGAGAGGTCAAGAAGCAGGTGCCGATCCTGGTGATCTTGGGCAATCCGCTGTACTCCGGACACTCCTCCAACCCAAGCGAGAAGGTGGTGGTGGTCAAGAGAAAAGACGGTAAGGAACAACGTAGGAAAGTTAAAACCTGGATCGGAGGCCTGATCGAGGATTACAAGAGGAATGTTCCCGAGCTGAGCAGGCCAGCGCAAGCGAAATGGCTGCAGGACGACTACGTGAAGTTCATTTCCATGCACCTGGTCTGAAACCTTCGCCTTTAGGCGAATAGCTTTAGCACGATGCCGTGGCTACACTGTCCCCGGGCACCGAACGTGGGGAGAGGAAGCGATGGCAGAATACCGAAAGGGCTCGCACAGCGTCTACAACCTGCAGTACCACGTGGTGTGGGTGACGAGGTACCGCTACCAGGTGCTGCGCGGCGAGGTGGCTGAGCGCACGCGGGAGCTGGTCCGACAGAGCTGCATGAGCCGGGAGATCAAGATCCTCAAAGGGCATGTGGCGACGGACCAGGTGCATCTGCTGCTCTCGTGTCCGCCGACGCTCTCGCCGGCCAAGGTGGTGCAGTACCTGAAAGGACGCTCCTCGCGGCGGCTGCAGCAGGAGTTCTCGCACTTGAAGAAGCGCTACTGGGGGCAGCACCTGTGGGCGCGGGGCTACTTCTGCATCAGCGTGGGCGAGGTGACCACGGAGCAGATCAAGGAGTACATCGAGAAGCATGATCAGGAGCCGCCTCCGGAGGAGTTCACGATCCAGGGGGACTGAGGGAGTTTCAGTCCCACGCTTCAGGTGGCTTTCAGCCACGGGGCTTTTCAGCGGGCTTCAGCCCGAACATGCCACTTTCAGTGGCTTTCAAACCCACCGGCTTTAGCCGGTGGTCGTTTAGTTCCGGGCGCTCCAGCGTCACACGGCGCTGGGCATCCACTCGCTGCAGCGCGAGGTCGCCCGTCTCGAGTCCCTCGGCCTGATCGATCGGCGAGAGGAGGACGGGCGGGTGGTCTTCCGCGCGGTGG